>JAOTSW010000002.1 GCA_029864735.1 Chromatiales bacterium
TCATAGGGATGCAGTTCATCATCAAGATTCTGCGGGTGAGCGATGTAAGAAAACGCCTGGTGAGATTCAGCCCCTGAAACCACGTTGATTTGGTGAACTTCATAGCCACCCTCAACCCTGTCCAGCGACGCCTTCTCTTCAGCATTGATATGGAACAATGCCCCGTGTACCCGGGCACCCGCACCTGCGAGCATGACATTGCACTTGCCCGAATCGTCAGCGCCGCGCTTGTTGAAGGCGAGCCGGTAACCCTCCACCACGGCAGGACCAATCACCCGGGCCGATGGCACACGCTGCAATAATCTTTCGGGATGAAGATTTGATCCGTAGGCGAAGTATTTTAAACGCTCAATCACTGACCATATTCTGCGTAGGGCTGCAGGTTCGAGCGACTGATCCGGGCGCCATTGCGATGCTGGTTAATCTCGAAGCTCAGAAACTCTCCAGGGCGTCGCAGGGCGAAGCCCATCACAAACCTGATACCTTCGACATTGAAGTCGGAGAATATGCCGCTGTCGGATTCACAGCGAACGAAATACGCCTCCGAGGGGTCATCGCCCACCAGCGCGCCCTGCTTCCACAGGCGATCCAGGTATTGCTCTACCTGGCTCTTTAACAAACCCGACACACTGGTGTCTGTGCGGCCGAAAACCGACCAGCGGGTTCCCCGCTCAACATCCTGCAAAATCATCAGTGACAAGCGACGGTTAGCCAGGTATTTCCAACTGGGGGCTGAACTGTCCCCGGCGGCCATGGTACGTGCCGAGGCCATGCGGGCCGGAGCGCCCGGACGACCTGGCAAAATTCCATTCACACCCACCGAAGCAAGGCGAATTGCGTCTTGCTCATCCAGTGCGATGCAGGGCCTGGTACGGCTATTAATATTTGCCTTGTCCCCTGACGGGGTAACCCACACTCCATGTCGGGCATCATTGCGTGCCAGCAACCCAGCCACCACGCCGCAAGAGGCCTGAGGGCGATTCCGGGAAATGCCCCCCAGGGTAATCAGTCTCGGAAAGGCCATCACCGCGTCTTCGCTGGCGAAATTCATCCGCCGCATACCGGCTATCGCAAGATCCACCGATGTCCATTCCGCAGGCGGGTCCACGATCAGCATCGCGCTGTTGCTCTTGCAGTAGCGCACTGCCGCCAGCCATGTCACCAGGTTCACATCCCGGTCATGATCCAGCGGCGGTATGCACAGCAGGTTAAATCCATCGATGCGCGACAAGGCGAACATACCCGTGTACTTGGTGGCGGAGCCGATGATGTCGTAATCAGTCAGGGGCTCTCCATCATCACCATCGCGACCGGCAGGCTGGTAACCAATATGTTTTTCGGGCGTGGCCGGCGGAGTCCGGTTGGGTCGGACAGATGGAACGCTGCCTTCCAGCAAAACCAGTCGCGAATCTGACAGGAAACTGGCGACATATCGCTCATGATCTTCGGAGACGGAAACGCTGCGGTAGCTCTCCTGGTCCAGGACTCGCTCGGAGCCCGGCTGTATCAGTTGCTGAACAACCAGGTTAAAGGCACTAGTGTCTGAACTCTCAATGCCGTCATAGTCCACCGAAGCACGTATGGCGTCATGGGTACCCGGGTCACGCGCACGCAGATGCAAAAACTCGTCCCCTGCAGGCAGGCTCAAGCTGGCTCCCCGGCCGCCGTTGATGACACGCACCACGAAAGCCACCTTGCCGCCCTGGGCAAAGTACTGCTCCACGGCAAAACTCAAAGGACTCATTCCCCAAAGACCGCCAAAAACGCGCTGGTAATCGGCGAAGTTTTCCAGGCGAACGGGTTCGTTGACGGGACCACGTTGGGTTCGTCCGACAAATGCGGTTACGGAAGTTGGCGCACTGGCAATGTATTGCTCGTGCTGGGGTATTTCCTGGACGTCGATGCCCGACGAATATTGTACCGGCACAAAACCCTCCGGGGTTTTAGGCAAGCTTACACGGCCATCCGGTTCGGTGACAGGGTTTTCTCAATTCAGGTAATTAAACAATTGGTGATTATTGCGTTGCCCGCTGCATTGGCCCACCATTGCGACCTTCTTCCCTCCCAAGTGCCCACGGGCGCTGGATAATTTCGTGCATACAGCCACCGGCAACTGGAAACTGGGTCTCGTGCTCTC
Organism: Chromatiales bacterium; assembly: GCA_029864735.1. GTDB lineage: Bacteria > Pseudomonadota > Gammaproteobacteria > Steroidobacterales > BM003 > CAKZML01. Next base: position 2,138 of record JAOTSW010000002.1, read on the forward strand.
GCTGATCACCACACTGATGTGGGGCCTTCTCCCTATATCAATGAAGCTGCTGCTGGATGAAATGGACGTCTATACGGTCACCTGGTATCGCTTCGCCTCTTCCGCCCTGATCATTGGCGTTTACCTGGCCATAAGGGGCGGCCTGCCTTCGCTGAAACACTTGCGCGGTGGCTACGCCTGGCTAATGCTCATCGCGATAGCCGGCATTTGTGGTAACTACCTTCTCTACGTGATCGGCTTGCAACTGACCTCGCCCAGCATCGCCCAGGTCGTCATTCAGCTTGCGCCTTTACTGGTAATCCTTGGCGGCATCGTGCTGTTCCGCGAAAAAATGAACGGCATCCAGGCACTGGGCGTCGCGGTAGTCATCATGGGGCTGCTGGTATTCTTCAACGAACGGCTGCCTGAACTTTTCAGCGCGGAAGGCACTAATGGCGCCGGCGTGTTGATCATTATCGTGGCAGCAATAGTCTGGGCCGCCTATGCACTGGCGCAGAAACAGTTGCTCAAAATTTATTCGTCCCAGGCCATCATGTTCATGCTGTACTCACTGGCCACATTGATTTTCCTCGCACCCTCCCAGGTCTCCTCCGTCACCTCCCTGAGTGGACTCGGGTGGGCTATGCTGATTTTCTGTGGCGCCAACACCCTGATTGCCTACGGCTGCTTCGCCGAGGCCCTGCAACAGTGGCAGGCAAGCCGGGTAAGCGCGATACTGGCAATGGCGCCATTGATCACCCTTTTCACCATCACGCTGATTGGTTGGCTGGCCCCCGAAATTGCCCTGGACGACCATATTGACGGCCTTTCAATACTTGGCGCCCTAATGGTAGTCCTGGGCTCCGCAGCCTGCGCGGCAGGTGGAATTCGACGAAAACCCGTTTCCAACTGATAAACTAGGCGCTACCCCGCTTCATTCTACGAACTCGGACAAATACAATCGTGGACACAAACAAAAAGGACTCCCTGGCACTGTTCAGGGCTTTTCCCGAACTAGCCAGGAAACTGGACTGGCTCCCTCTTGCAAACCTGCCGACACCGGTTCAACAAATGAATTTGCTGGCAGAAGAACTGGACGAGGACGACCTGTTTATCAAACGGGACGATCTTTCCGGCGAGGTGTATGGCGGCAACAAGGTGCGCAAGCTTGAATTCTTGCTGGGCGAGGCCCGCGCCCGGGGTGCCGACAGTGTGATGACCTTTGGCACTGCCGGATCAAACCATTGCCTGGCGACCGCCATTTACGCCCGCAGCCTGGGAATGGAGGCGATATCCATCCTTTCGCCCCAGACCAATTCGGCCTCGGTGGGTCGAAATTTGCTGATGGGTTTCCACGTGGGCGCCGAACTCCATCACTACCACAGCGAACCTGCCGCCCAGCGAGGCGCTGCCTGGCAAAGCGCGCGAAGGCTTGGCGCAGGCAAGAAAGCTCCACATATTATTCGCCGGGGCGGTTCCTCTTCCCTGGGGACGGTGGGATTTGTCAACGCGGGCTTGGAACTGGCCGAGCAGATCAAAAGAGGCGAATTGCCCGAACCAGATCTTCTTTATGTTGCGATGGGGACAATGGGGACGGCAGTGGGCCTGGCACTTGGCCTTGCGGTAGCCAATCTCCGCACCAAAGTTGTCGCCGTCAGGGTCGTGGATCTGCGCTACGGCAACGAGGACGCATTTCACAAACTGTTCGACAGCACCGCCACCTTGCTCAACAAGCTGGACGAAAATTTTCCAAAACTGCGGTGGGTCGACGCAAATGTCGAGTTCAGACATGAACAATTTGGCCAAAAATATGCCTTGTTCACCGAAGCGGGAATGGAGGCGGTAAGCCTGCTCCGAAGCACAGAAGGCATCCAGCTCGAGGGCACTTACACGGGTAAAGCCATGGCCGCATTGATTGCAGACTCGCATGCTGGCAATCTGGAAGGACGCCGGGTGCTATTTTGGAACACATATAATTCTCGCCCGTTTCCAGCCGAGGCGATGAACAGGGATTATCAAAAATTGCCTTTCCCGGTTCAGGATTATTTTGAAAAGCCTTGCCAGGCACTGGACCCTTGATGGCCATTAACGGTTAGAAGTGAATTCGAAGACAAGGCGAATATGGATACGCTGTAAAGACTTGCAAGGACAGTTTAATTGAGTGCAATTCGAGTTCTTTTGGTAGAAGACCACACGCTGGTGAGGGAAGGAATACGGTCCCTTCTAGATAGCATCAAGGATGTGGAGGTGGTCGGTGAGGCCGCCAATGGTCGGGACGCGCTACGGAAGACCAGGCAACTGGCGCCGGAGGTCGTCCTGATGGATATCTCCATGCCGGAGCTAAACGGCATGGAAGCTACCGCGCGACTGGCAAAAAGCTGCCCGGATTCAAAAGTACTCATGCTCTCAATGCACAACGATGAAGAATATGTTGCGCAATCCTTGCGTGCAGGAGCCCGCGGCTACCTGGTTAAGGAGGCTGCAACCAGGGAACTCGAGCACGCGATCCAGGTTCTCGCCCGGGGCGAAGTGTATTTTAGCAACAGCATTTCGGTGAGTGCCGTCGAACGACTCATGGCGGATGATTCAAGCGGCTCGATCCTTGCTCAACTCACCTCCCGACAGAGAGAAATCCTCCAATTGATCGCCGAGGGCTGCAGGACGCGTGAAATCGCCGAGAGACTCTCACTCAGCATCAAGACTGTGGAAACCCATCGCACCCACTTAATGGAAAGACTTGGAATCTGGGATGTCCCAGGCCTCGTGAAATTTGCCATAAAAGCCGGCCTTATTCAGTCAGATTCCTGAACCACCACGCAGAGCGTCTTCCATGCCCAGCGAAAAATACCTTTCCCAACTCGATGCCCTGGTGGCACGGTCCGAGGCCATTCGCTTTACACCCGAACAACTGGCCGGGTTTCTTGCGACCTTCAATAAGCTGGAGGCGATAACCCATTTCGGGGCCACGGTTGAGACTCGCGAGAATCACCTGGTACTCGTTGAACTGGCCAATGTTCAAGCCCATCACCAGGGCGGGATGGGTACCCACGCGGTCAACGGCGGCGTGGTATCCGGTTTGTTTGACTGCGGCCTGGGTGTGGCCGGCCTGTTGCAGTTTCCGGGCAGGCGCTGCGGCACCACGGAATTGTCTGTGAAGTTCCTTCGCCCGGTCCTGGGGGAACAAGTGCGGGTTTATGCTGCCGCGATCAAGACCGCAGACAACGTGGCCTTCGTCGAGGGCATGCTGTTCAGCGGCAAGGCCCTGTGCGCCACAGCATCCGGGATGGTGGCCACCACCTCCCGATCACTGAAAGACTAATCCTCGCCGCCGGGATACAGCAGGGCCTCTATCGCCGGTCGCGCGATGGGGTGATAGCCCCGGCTCGCCTTGCGATAAATCTCCCTGGCCAGTTCCCGGTCTTCCGGTGTCGACTCCGAAAGCGCCCGGTAAATGTTATCGATCAGGTAAGAGCGACCCACCTGGGTAAGAAACGGCTCCAGGCGCCGGTACGCCGGCAGGAATTGCGTTCTGATCGCCAGCCCCATCCAGTTGCTGACGATCACCGCGTTGCCGCTGTCGGTGAGTTCGAACCTCTCATCCAGGCCGAGGAGCTGGTCGTGGTCAACGTCTGCGGGAATCTGTCCAATCAGGTACTGCCACTGCTGAGTGCTCCAGTCGGCCGCAGGCACGTCCCGCAGTTCGATTTCACCCTTGAGCCAGTTGGCAATGCTGACATTTATCCTGTTTAACTCATGTGATTCAGGCCGGACAAGCCCCGCCGGCATACCCGGCTCATAGACCCACTCATGCAATTGTTCCTGGCTGACTCGCCCGGGCATGGTGTCCACCAGGTGTGTCTGCAAGAAATTCATGAAGTCATCGGTGCTGGCACTGCGAAAGGCAAACTCACTGAAATACCTTTTCAGGAAACTGTCGAAGGCCGGTCGTCCGAATGCCTGCTCCAGGAACACCATGAACTGCGCACCCTTCTGGTAGGCCACCCCGGTGAAGGCATCATCGGGATTTTTCAAAATCTTTGCCGGCACAAGTGACTGCTCGGCCGCCGGCAATTCGGATAATTCGAACAAGAGTTCCTGGTAGGCAATGACTTCTTCCATCTTTTGCTGGGCCTCTCCATACAGCGCCTCGACCAGACGCATTTCGACGTAGGTCGTAAAGCCCTCGTTCAGCCACAGGTGTTTCCAGGACGCGTTGGTCACCAGGTTGCCCGACCAGGAGTGCGCCAACTCATGAGCAACGGTTCCCACCAGGCTCTTGTCACCGGCAATAAGAGTTGGCGTGATAAACGACAGCCGCGGATGTTCCATGCCACCCAGGGAGAACGCCGGCGGCAATACCAGCAGGTCGTACTGCTCCCACTGGTAAGGACCGAAAAGTTCCTCAGCCCGGACAATCATAGTCGGCGTGTCTTCAAACTCCGCGGCAGCCGCCTCGATCACCGAGGGCTCAGCCCAGATGCCCGATCTCGGCCCAAACGCGCTGTATTCCAGATCGCCTACCGCGATGGCGATGAGATAGGCAGGAATTTCCTGCTCCATGGCAAAGGTGAATTCGCCGGTGGTGAAATCCGAGCGCAGGCTGCGGGCGCTCATCAAGGCGGTCAGCCCCGGGGGTACCTGCAATCTGGCGCTGTAGGTCATGCGAACCGCTGGCGTATCCTGAACGGGAATCCAGCTCCGGGCATGAATGGTTTCGGCAAGCGAATACAGGAACGGCGACTCACCGCCAGCGGTCATGCTCGGCTCCAGCCACTGCAATGCCTCGGCCTCGGGGCGAGTCGAATAATGTATGGTAATCGCGAAACGCCCTGCGGGCCCGACTGAGGAAACATCAATTTCCAGGGGTGCGCCCAGCACGCTATCCGGCTGCCCCAGTTGCCAGGGCAGGTCACGCAATTTGGCCCCGCTTTCATTCTTTGACACACGCTGGATATTCAGTCCCCGGGTATCCAGCACCAGTGAAGTGGCCTGGGGAGCAAGTCGCTCCACGTTCAGCGTGGCCATGCCCGTAAGAATGCGCGCATCAAAGTCCACCGTCAGTTTCATGTCCATGTGCCGAACGCTGAATTCCAGGTAGTTGGCATAACTGTATGGATCTGAAGAAATGCTGGCTTCTGGCTGTAAGGCAGGGCCGGCAGCCCCGGGGGCAACGCTTTGATCCGGCTGTTCTACATGGGAATCTGGCTGGCAGGCCGACAGGCCAAACAAGATCAGGATTTGTAACAGCACCGATACTCTCATCACCCTAACTCCAGCTTTACAACTCACCGCACCGTAACGGGTCTTTAATTGCCCGCAGCTCACGCCAACATGATACACGGCATCAGTCCCGGACTTGACTGCGAACCTGGGTAAAGAATGATTGACCCTGACTCAATGCAGCGCCTGCCCGGTCAGGATAGACTTACCACTGGATATCAAAGCGCGACGCAAGGAAAGCAAGCCAGTCACTACCATGAGTAAGACGATTCTCCAGCGCATAGCAGCGGGAGATCAGGCAGCCGTTACCGAGTGTATGGATACATACGGCGGTCTGATCTGGTCACTGGCCAGACAATTCCTGCGCTCCGCCGAGGACGCGGAAGATGTCGTGCAGGATATTTTTATCGAACTGTGGAGCAAGGCCGACAGCTTCGACCCCGCCAAGGCGGGCGAAACCACCTTCGTGGCCATGATCGCACGAAGACGAATTATCGACCGCTTGCGCAAACTGGGCCGACAGCCCCAGATGGACGAACTGAATGAGGCGGGTCTGCTTGAACAGGTCTCGGGCTTCGACCACTCCGAGACCGTCACCGACCTGGCCAAGGCAGAGAAGGTCATTGCAGCCCTCAAGCCGGAACAACAAACCGTTCTCTACATGTCTATTTACGAAGGACACTCTCACAACGAAATCTCGGAACTGCTGGACCTGCCATTGGGCACAGTAAAGACCACCATCCGCAGGGGATTGATCCGGATTCGGAAAGACATGGAAGAGGTGTAGCCGGGCTTATTGTCCGGCGAGTGGATCAGCCAACAAGGACACCTCATCGGGCAAGGCATCGAAAGAATCTTCCTGCACGGGCCGCGTGTGGCGAACCACCGGCACCTGCTCCAGCACTGTCTGCACATCCTGGCTGTTCGCTGAAATTGGCAGCGGAATACCCATGGCCGACTCGATTATCGCCCGGGCCTTGTCCCAGTCGATTTCCCGACTGGCCACCCGTGGGTCCTGCAGCAGGCGTCCCTGGATTTCTTCCCAGTGCCCCTGCCAGGTCTGGTCATCCTCGAATGGAGGATGGGCCTCCAGGTAAAGCTGCCCGCCAAATTCCGCGATCGAGATCGGCTCGTTAATTATTGTCACCGCTGCCCCAACAGGCACCCGGGGAAACAGGCTTTCTATGTCCTCGGGATACAACCTGACGCAGCCATGACTCACCCGCATTCCCACGCCGTAGGGCTTGTTGGTGCCATGTATCAGGTATCCGGGTATGTCCAGGACAATGGCGTAACCGCCCAGGGGATTATCCGGTCCCGGGCCAACCCGTCGCGGCAACGGATCTCCCGCCTCGGCATGCTCAGCGCGTATTGATGCCGGCACGAACCACACGGGATCCTTCGCCTTGGCCCTGACCTTCGCCCGTCCGGTGGGCGTCGCCCAACCTTCCCTACCCACTCCGATTGCAAAGGTGTCCACCAGGACTCCCTGCTCGTCAAAGTGGAACAGTCGGCGACTCGCAACATTCAACACCAGGCCTTCACGGCGTCCTGGCAGGATCATCCGCGTGGGGAGCAATACCCGGCTGCCCTCACCAGGCAACCAGGGATCGACACCGGGATTGGCCTGGCGTATCTCGTCAAAGCCCAGGCCATGCTGCCTGGCTATCTCCGGCAAGGTGTCTTCGTGATAGGCAATTATCCACTGCAAGGATCCGACCATGGGCCCATCGGCAGGCATCGACTCCAGGCGGCGCAGATCGATAGGCTCCCTGGACTCAGTAATAACAACCAGGGCCGGCGACGGCTCAGCCTCTACCAGGGTCTCGTCTTGAGCGGCGTCCGGCTGCAATAACGCGCAAGCGGAATTGAGAAGGCAGCCGAGGGTGAGTAGCGCTGACTTGGACAGGGACATGGGGAATAGAGTAGCAAGGCGGCTCAGGCTGGCACAAAGCCGGCACTAGCGTCGCTTTGCCACCGCGTCTTCCAAGCCAACATTGTTCTTGGCAAAAGCCTGGTCCGCACGGTAACTGGAGCGAACCAGCGGTCCGGAAACCACCTCCATGAAGCCCATCTCCAGCCCCCATTGCCGGTAGGTCTCGAACTCGGCGGGAGTGACGAAGCGTTCTACCGCAAGATGGTTCGGCGTCGGCCTCAGGTACTGTCCAAAAGTGACGATGTCCACGCCGGCGGCAGAGCAGTCTTCCAATGCCTGGCGAATTTCCTCTTCGGTCTCACCCAGGCCCAGCATCAGGCTGGTCTTGGTGGTGACATTCGGGCGGAACCGCTTGGCATGAGCCAGCACGGCCAGGGTTTTATCGTAACCGGCCCGGGGATCCCTCACCGGATGAGTCAGGCGGCGCACTGTTTCCAGGTTCTGGGCAAACACATCCAGGCCCGAGTCCACCACCACCTCCACGTCCGGAAGGTGTCCATCGAAGTCCGGCGTCAACGCTTCTACAGCCGTCTCGGGATTCAGCCTCTTGATGGCTCTTACGCAAGCCGCATAGTGGGCTGCTCCGCCGTCATCAAGGTCATCTCGGTCCACCGAGGTAACCACCACATATTTCAGGCCCATGATCTGCACTGACCTGGCGGAATTCTCCGGCTCTTCGGAATCCAGCCAACCCCTGGGGTTGCCGGTGTCCACCGCACAGAAGCGGCAGGCCCGGGTGCATACCGAACCCATCACCATGATGGTCGCGGTGCCGCCATTCCAGCATTCACCGATATTCGGGCACATGGATTCTTCGCAAACCGTGGAAAGCTTGTTCTCACGCACATTCCTGCGCACCGCTTCAAAGCCCTTGCCTGCAGGCATAGGCGCGCGCAGCCAGTCCGGCTTGCGCTGCCTGGCTCCGGCCGCCGTCTCGCCACGGTTTTTCTGGCCGTGCTTGATAGCGGTCACGCCAGTTTCGGGATTGGTAAACTTTGTACCCGCCTTAACTACGGGTATCCCCTTGAATTCGCTCAATTTATCTATCCTGGTAAAGATTGTGCGCTGGGCCTCGAAAAAGAGATTGTCTCACAGGCTGACGGTAAGTCCCAAGCATCACCAACCCCTCCGGTACACCTTCGCATCAAGCCCTCCCTCCCATTGCCGGGAACCCGGAGACAAAAGACCCGCTAATTGGCAAAAGTCAGGCGCGATTTGCTCACATTCACAGGCAGTTTCGCTTAAGCTTCCCGAATTATTTGATTGTCACAGGATTGAACCATGACAAAGAACCGGATCAGCACCCTCCTGGGAATGCTCCTGATGGTCGCCAGCCTCTCCGGTTATGGCGCCAATGACGCTATTCGCCAGACCCTATTCGGTGACGCCGACCAGGCACGCCAGGCCGCCATCGCTGCTGACGCGGCGTTGCTGGCACCCCGCAGTTTCGAACGTGCCACCAAGTCCTACCAAAGCGCCGAGAAGAAGCTGGAAAGAGGCATGAAGGTAGACCGCATTCGTCGTGACCTGGATGGCGCCATCCAGGAATACCGCAAGGCGGTCACCGCCTCCGAGCTGGCAAAAATCACCTTTGGCAACATGATCAAGGGGCGCAACGATGCCCTGGCCGCGGGTGCGGACAAGCTCGCCGGTGACTTGTGGAGTCGCGCCGAGCGGGACTTTGAACGCGCCGCGGTGGAGCTGGAAGTTGGCGACCTGCGGGCCGCGCGCAAGCGGGCCGAAACCGCAGAGAACAATTTCCGCGATGCCGAACTGCAGGCTATCAAGACCTCCATGCTCAGCGAAACCCGTTCGCTGATCCAGCGCGCGGAAGAACGCCGGGCGGATCGTTACGCCCCCAAGACCTTCCAAAAGGCCCAGGTGCTACTGGTACAGGCTGAACGTGAACTGGATGAAAATCGCTACGATGCCGACCTGCCACGCTCGCTGGTCCGGGAGGCGCGCTACGAAGCCTTGCACGCCATCTACCTGGCCGGCTATTTACGCGACGCTCGCGACCGGGATCTCTCAAGCGAGGACCTGGTGCTGGAATGGGAGCGCCCGATACACGAGATCGCCGCTGCCGGTGACCTGGTAGCCAGGCTGGACGATGGCTATGCCAGGTCGACCGCAGAGATCATCAAGTACATCGAGGACATGCGTATCCTCAATCAATCGCTGGAGCAGGACTTGCTTGAGCGTGAGCAGCAGATGATGGCCATGAGCCAGGAAATCGAAGAACTGGATCAGCGCCTGGGTGGCGCCCGGGAAGAGCGCATGGCCCTGGCCCAGCAACTGGCTAGCCAGGAAAGGGTGCGCGAGCAGCTCAAACAGGTTGAAGGCATGTTCACCCGCGCCGAGGCACTGGTGTTCCGCGACGGCAATGATATTTACCTGCGGCTGGTGGGCCTGAATTTCGATGTTGGCCGCGCCGAAATCTCGCCAATCAACTACGCCCTGCTAGGAAAGGTTCAAGATGCCCTGCGTGTATTCCCCGAAGCCGCACTGGTAGTGGAAGGCCATACCGACTCGCATGGCAGCAACGACTCAAACCTCACCCTTTCCCAGGAACGGGCAACAGCGGTCAGGGGCTATTTGCTGAACAGCATGCGCTTGGACCCGGCGATAATTTCAGCGGTTGGTTATGGCGAAACCCAGCCGGTGGCCAACAACGAAACCCCGGAAGGCAGGCTTCGTAACCGGCGCATCGATATCCGGATTCGTCCGGCTGCCGACATTCGCTAGAAACTCATACTTCCAGCGATAGCTGATCTGGATTTGGCCGGTCATCACCGGTCAGATCCAGAACATCCAGGTCCTTGCCCCCACGCAGGAAGCGATCAAGAATCTTGTAGCAGTCCGGGTCAAAGACTTTTTCCCGTCCGGGTTCCAGCATATCCCAGAGCTGGCTGGTCGAGGCTGCGGTACCCAGGTAACACCAATCGTCGAAGACGTGAATGTCGTTGCGGCCTCCCCATCCCCGTTCACGAATCCCCACCGGACCGGAAAACGGCCACGCCCTGATACTCTGGCTCATCAATGCAGACACCAGCCGCAAATTGTGCGCCTGCACCGACTCTTCTCCCGTGCAGGCGCCCCGGCAACGATGCAACTGGCGAGAGAAACACGGTCCACTGCGGTGAGCCTCAAGACCCAGCAGGCGTGGGCACAGGCCCTGTTCTTTTGCAATAGCATCCAGTCGTGACCGGGCTTCCTTGCGGCTGCGAAACATCCCGTAAAGCCTCTCATCCAGGGGCTCCGGTAAACAGCCCAATTCCACCAGTTCAACCTGCACCCGGCCCTCGCCGCCCACCCGGTAAGCGAACAAGGCTTGCTCACGCCTGAGCTTCCGGTTAAACAGCGGCTGTCGCTGCTTGACCAGGCTGGACTCCAGCAGCAAGGCCCCCAACTCCCCGGCGGTCTCCTGCCAGTCAAGCCGACTCAACTGCTGGGCCATGCGCATCTCTTTCGAGGAACGGTGATCCGATGAAAAATGCGACATCACCCTGGAGCGCAAATTGATGCTCTTGCCCACATACAGCAAGGCGTCGTTTTCGCCGTAAAACAGGTAGACGCCGGGTCGCGTTGGGACCTGGTCAAGGATTTGTGGGTCCAGGCCCACCGGCGTTGCCGGTCGCTTGAGCAAGTCCGCCACGGTTTTTTCTATGGTGCTGGCCGGAACGTCCCGATGTATCTGCTGCAGGAAATCCCATAGCACCCGGGCGTCGGCCAGGGCGCGGTGACGGTCTTCGCAACCCAGGCCATGGCGTTTCATGATGGCATCGAGGTTGTGTCGGCGGTGATGAGGATACAGCGCCCGAGACAGCTTCACGGTACACAGGACTTTTTCCTGGAAGGCCATCCCGGCGCGACGAAATTCATTTTTCAAAAAGCTGTAATCGAAGCGTGCGTTATGGGCCACAAACAAGTGACCACGCAATCGTTGCAGCACTTCTTCGCCCAGCCTGGCGAAGGTGGGCGCCGCCTCAACCATGTCAGTGGTAATGCCGGTCAGCCGCTCGATGGCCGGGGGAATGCTCTGCTCGGGGTTCACCAGGCTGCTCCACTGCTCCACCACCTGGCCGTTTTCCACTCGCACGATGCCAATTTCCGTTACCCGGCAGCGGTTGGCATTTGTGCCGGTGGTTTCAACGTCCACGAAGGCAATGCGTTCTGCGATCAATCCCTGCGCTCCCCTGGTCGCCCCAGCTTGATCGAGAGTTCCTCCAGATCGGAAACAATCATCCGGGGCGGCGGAGATTCAGGCTGCCAGTTTTCACCCCTGCGATTGACCCACGCCGCCTGCATACCTGCCTGGTGGGCGCCATGCACATCGGTGTGCGGATCGTCTCCCACGTGCAAGACCCTGGCATGAGGAACCCCGGTGCGCTCCACCGCCACATCAAAAATCTCCCGTTCGGGCTTGGCGACGCCGATCTGCCTGGCCTGGACACTGGCTACAAAATACTGACCCAGCCCCACCCTGTTCAGATCAGCATTGCCATTGGTCACCGCCACCAGCGGGAAACGTGCGCTCAGCCAATCCAGGGCGGGCAATACGTCCTGGTAAAACTCCACCCGATTACGTTCCGAAAAGAATACCTGGTACGCCTGTTCCGCCACCTCGGGTGGATGACCCGCCTGCCTGGTGATCTCACCCAGAAGATTTCGGCGCACGAAGCTCATGTCGTGCTTCTGCTCGGGAAATCGCTCCAGGATTTGCGCCAGGCGCTGACGCAATGTCCTCCGGGGAAAACGCCTGGAAATGTCGGGGTAATTTTCCTGAAGCCAGTCAAGCATGGCCCGCTCCGCCCGCTGGATGACCGGCAACACGGGCCAAAGCGTGTCATCCAGATCCAGGCATATGGCCTCGATAGGCTGTTCCGCGGCCGTCATGATTGAGTCCTTGGCATAAACCGATTCTAGCCTGTCCCGTAGGCAATCACACCGCCGATGCGCCTTGGGTTATGCTCGGCATGGAATTTTTTCGAGAGATAAGGCGATCATGCCAAGCGGTTCCATATCTGCCGAGTTTGTGGCCCACAGGGGCGCTGCATCCAACTGTCCGGAAAACACCCTGCCCGCCATCCAGACTGCCCTGGACAGTGGATTGCACTGGCTGGAAATAGATATCCAGTTCAGCGCGGACGGGATACCGGTGGTGATCCACGACGAGGACTTGCTGCGCACGGCTGGAGAAATTGGACTGGTCCGGGATATGAGCAGCGCAGACCTTGCCCGGGTGTCGGTCCATGAGCAAGCGCGCCTGGGCAGGGCATTTTACCCGACCCCGCCTCCCCTTCTTCGCGATGCCGCGGCCCTTTTGCTGCCTTATCCCCGGGCGCGGATGTTCGTGGAGGTTCGGGTAAAGGGCATCCGATTCATGGGTCGGTCGCGGGCAATGCGGACGGTCGACAAGGCGCTGGGGGACCGCGCATCTCAATGCATCATCCTGTCTTACGACACCGAAATCCTGGAGCTGGCCCGCAGCGAATACGGATACTCCATAGGCTGGGTACTCAGCGATTACAGCGAGGCGACTCGCCATACGGCGGAAAATCTTGACGCCGATTTCCTGTTTGCCGACATCCTGGACGTGCCGGCCACAGAGAATTTGTTCAACGGCCCATGGAAATGGGCCGTATACGAGGTCAGCAGCGCCAGGGAAGCGCTGGATTGGGCCTCCCGGGGCGCGGGGCTAATCGAAAGTTTTCAGGCCTGCGAACTGGCGGCCAGCTTTGGGCGGGGCTAACTGCGCTACCAGGGCAGGGTCTTGCCCTGGTAACTCTTGAAACATCCCGTTTGTCCAGGCTTTAGCGACTCGATAACCCCGCGCATTCCGGACACGCTGGTCTGGGGAGTAATGTCCGCATCCGGCCCGCCCATGTCCGTGCTGACCCAGCCCGGATGCAATAGCGCCACTATGATGCCTTTCTCCGCCAGGTCCAGTGACAGGGAGCGCATCAGGCAATTCACCGCCGCCTTGCTGGAACGGTAGGAGTAACTTCCACCCGTTGAGTTCAAGCCAATGGATCCCATATCGCTGCTGATGGTGACCAGCTTTCCCTGTTCTGTCGAGGCCAGGTGATCCACAAAAGCCTCGGCCATTTTCATGGGCGCGAATGCGTTGACTCGGAACACTTTCTCCCAATCTTCAAAATCGCTCTTGCCAAACGCCTTATCGTAAACGGCAGCCGCGTATCCACCCTTGGTATAAACGCCGGCATTATTCAGCAGCAGGTCAATGGGCTCACTTGAAAGCTCATCGGCCAGGGCATCCACGGCGGAGAAGTCGCACAGGTCCAACCGGTGCACCACCACCTGGCCCTTTGCACCCTCGGCCAATTCGGCCAGGTCCGACGCAATCGAGGGATTTCGGCAACAGGCGTGCACTCTCCAGCCATCAGCCGCATATTGCAGGGCAAACTCCAGACCGAGTCCGCGATTGGCCCCGGTGATTAACACGGTAGGCATAGCACTCCTCCTGTCACTCCGACCTGGGCCACATCAGGCAGGCCGTGGCTATCAGCCGAACTGAACCTCAGCTTCCAGGTGAGATTCAGAAGTCAGTGAATTGGTAATCAGGCAGGCCTTCTCGGATTTTTCCAGCAACTTGATGGCTTTCGCCGGATCGGTCCCCTCAGGCACTGTCAGCACCGCTTTCACATCGAAACGGGTAAAACGCAGTGCACCGTCGACCTTGTCCAGAAAGCCACTCACATGGCAATCAAGGAAAGTCCAGTCAAATCGGCTACCCCGAGCCACGGCCTTGAAGCTCAGGACAAAGCAATCGGCCACCGCCGCTGTAATAAAGTCCTCCGGCGACCAGACATCGCCGCTTCCGCCAAACTGGGCCGGCGGTCCACTGGCAATGTCGGGCAGACCCGGCGCGCTCACTGTCACGCCGCCGTTTTGACCGGAACTGGCGCTTACCTTGTACTCGTGAGGAAAATCACCCATTCGAACACTCCGGATCATATTGGAAGACAGTCTTGCCACAATGTAACGCCCACGGCGGTTACACCTAATCCGGGATTACCCTGATGGCCGTCCGGGAACTAATTTTCGCCGGCTTCCTGGATCACCTGGATTTTCTTGATGATCCGGACTTCACCTGCAGGGCCCTCTTCGGAGTCTTCATGAATGAACACCTTGCGCATGCCAGGCTCCATGAACTCCACACTCCGGGTGATGCCCGCGGCCTGCAGGGCACTGCGAATGGTTTCCCGGGTTTCCTCGTCAAGGGGTGTAGCGCTGGAAATGAAAAGGCCGTCAGAGCTCTGACCCATGATCACCTCGACCTCCATCTCGCTATCACCTTTCTCTACCCAGGTGTGGCCTTCATCGGGGGCGGGCATCGCCGGTAACACTGTCTCGCTGCCGTCGCTGGCAATGATCACCACTGCGTCGTCACGCCTGGTCATTTGCATTGTCTCACCTGCGGTGTTCGTTACCGTCCGGCTCTCACCTTCGGGCAACTCCGATGGCAGAAAATCCAGGTCCAGGACACCGACCTCGTCACCCAGGTCCAGCACCACGGCAACCTTGCGCTCCACCTGCTCAGCGGCAGGCAGAACCACGGACGTCAGCAGCGCCAGTGCGGCCGCAAACAGAATTCCAGTCATTTTTCTTGCAGTAGTAGTCATTCCGTCCTCCAATTCATTCCCGCATGCGCGTCCCGGCCCAGCTTATTCCGCCGGCCTCGTATAGCCCCGCAACCAGTTGGCAATTTCAGTGCCGGCAACACGGCTTGCAAGATAGCCGTAGGAGCGATGCGGGTTCCATCCATCCTTGTCACGAAAAGCATTCTGCACACCGCTGGTGTGATCGGAAATTCCCTGGGTTAACCCCAATTCAAGCATGGGCCTGTAATCCTCAGACATTTTCCGATTCAGGGCGATACAGTCACCATCGGCCGCAATATTGACCCAGCGCCGTATTCCTTCTGGATAGCGCCCCATCTTGCCGTGACCGGCACCCAGCCTTCTGCTGCGCACGAAATGACTACCCAGGGGACTGCCAAGACTCATGAATAAATCCACTTTCCAGGTATCGGCATACAAATGCGTGGATTCCCACAGCATATCAAAGCTCACGACCGAACCCAGGCTGTGACCAATCACCAACAGCGGACCTTTCGATTGCAGCGCCTGGAGCACCGTCTCGCGCACATGGGCACGAACCCTGTCCGCCTGGCGGCCGTGATTCTCGAAATACCTGAGCGCTTCCATCATGGTGTTCTTGATCTGGGGGTCGGGTATGCGCTGGGCCAGAAACGGAAACATATCGCCCATGATGAACATCAGCGTCATACGGCGGCGTTTTCGCAGAACCTCATCACCCGGGCCCGCTCCGTCCTCTGCCCGTAGCAATTCATCGATGGTCGACTGGGTATCCACCGCCGCGATCTGGTTCGGGTAAAACAGGGCGTTCCAGTCAGCCAGGGCAAATATTTCCGGCTGGGCCCTGAGCCAATGGTAGATATGCTCATCCGCCCTGCGGACCCCTTCCAGCAGGCATCGCCATAGCAAACGCCGATGGATGCCTGGCTCCGGCTTGGGATTCTGACCCGGCACAAAAACTATCCGGGGAGTGGCCGGCGCCGATGGCTGTGAACTGTCGTTCAACATTGACGATTAGAGCTGGCCGTATATCCCCGCTGTCGCGCCACGCTCACTGCTACGCGGCTCCCGGATCTTTGACGATGTAGCCACCGGAGCGCTCATCCCGCTCCAGTTTTATGGTTCCACGGGTCTGCATCTCCTCCAGCAACTCACTGAAGGTACTGAACCCGTAATAGGATTCATTGAAACCCGGTTTGCGCCGCTTCAGGGTCTGCTTGACCATGGATCCCCAGATATTGCTGTCGCCGCCACGTTCGTCCGTCAGGGCGGCAATGGTCTCGGACACCAGGTCAAAGCCATCCTGCATAAGCTGTTCTTCCTTGGTCAGCTTGGCCTTGGCGACCTTTGTCGCCCGACCACCCCGACTGCGGGTTTTCTTTTTTGCCTTGGGTCTTACCAGGTCGTCGTAGAAAATGAACTCGTCGCAATTGGCAGTGAGTAGATCCGAGGTGGAGTTCTTTACTCCCACCCCAATCACAATCTTGTTGTTTTCCCTAAGCTTGCTTACCAGGGGAGAAAAATCTGAGTCGCCGCTGATAATGGCGAAGGTATCAACGTGGGACTTGGTGTAACAAAGATCCAGCGCATCCACCACCATGCGAATATCCGCCGAATTCTTACCTGACTGACGCACATGGGGGATATCAATCAACTCGAAGGCGGCCTCGTGCATGGGCACCTTGAAATCCCTGTAGCGTTCCCAGTCGCAATAAGCCTTCTTAACCACGATGCTGCCCTTTAGCAGCAGCCTTTCCAGAACGCATCCGATATCGAAACGGTCGTACTTGGCATCACGCACACCCAGCGCAACGTTTTCGAAATCACAGAACACTGCAATATTACTCATATCGTTCTGGCTCACACGCGTCTCCCGTTCGTGCATTAAGAAGTACAATTATACTCTGAATGCCCGTTATATACTTTAAACCGGCATTTACGAATCGATCCCCAAGGGGCGTCATGTCTTCACTTGAACAAGTCGCAATTTTTCTCGCTGCAGCCACCCTGTGTGTCCCGCTGTTCAATCGACTTGGACTGGGTTCGGTATTGGGCTACCTTGCTGCCGGACTGATCATCGGTCCATCGGTGTTGGGCCTGATCACCAACGTGGATCAGATTCTTCACTTCGCCGAGATCGGCGTCGTGCTGCTGATGTTCGTTATCGGACTGGAGTTACAACCCGCCCGCCTGTGGGTATTGCGAGGACCGATTTTTGGTCTTGGCGCCGCCCAGGTACTGATAACCGGGTCACTACTGAGCCTGGCAGCCTGGCAATTCGGTATGGCCCCCGGGGCGGCCATATTAATTGGCCTGTCGCTGGCCCTGTCCTCCACCGCCTTCGTCCTGCAACTTCTGGGTGAACGCAAACAACTGGGCACACGGCACGGCAAGGCGAGTTTTGCGATTCTTCTTTTCCAGGACCTGGCCTTTGTTCCCATGCTGGCCCTGGTGAATCTGCTCGCCGAGGCGCCTACCGACGAGATCGCCAGCAATCCGATCACCGAGTTATTCATGATCCTGGCTGCGGTGGTCCTGCTACTGGTCATTGGACACTACATGCTACGTCCGCTGTTCCGGGCCGTGGCCTCCCTTTCGGATATCTTTACCGGCGCGGCGTTACTGGTCGTACTGGGCGCGGGCATCCTTATGGAACACGTGGGTGTCTCCATGGCCATGGGCGCATTCATCGCAGGCGTCATGCTGGCGGACTCCGAGTACCGTCATGAACTGGAAGTCACGATTGAGCCGTTCAAGGCCCTGCTGCTTGGCTTGTTCTTCCTCGCCGTGGGTATGTCCATACAAGTCCAGGCATTGGTCGATGCCCCAATGACAATCCTGGGGCTGGTTCTTGGACTGATGCTGATCAAAACCACAGTGCTGCTGGTCCTTGGCCGAATTTCCGGACTCGACTGGCACCGAGCCAGGCGACTTGCCGTGGTACTTAGCCAGGGCGGTGAATTTGCCTTCGTGATACTCGGCGCATCCACCCTGCTTGGAGTTGTTCCCCAGGCCCAGGGCAATACCCTGATACTGGTAGTCACCGTTTCCATGGTACTGACGCCCCTTCTCGTAAATTTCAACGAGGGACCGCTGGCCCGGTTGCTGGAAAAAACACCTCCGCCCCAGTACGACGAGATCGAGGAAGCCGAAAACCCGGTCATCCTGGTTGGCTTCGGACGCTTTGGACAAATTATTGGACGCATATTGGCGTTACGGGGCATTCATTTCACCGCCCTGGAATCCAGTGCCTCCCAGGTGGATTTCGTTCGCCGCTTTGGCAACCAGGTGTATTACGGCGACCCCACCCGCCTGGAATTATTACGCTCTGCTGGCGCCGACAAGGCCAAACTAATCATCATTGCCATGGACGACAGCGACGCCGCCTTGAAACTGGCGGAGCTGTGCAAAAAGCACTTTCCCAACCTGGCCATCTTCGCGCGGGCCAGAAACCGGCAACACGCTCACCTGCTCATGAATATCGGCGTGACGGGCCTGATTCGAGATACCTTCCTGTCCAGCCTGGACCTTGCACAGCAGGTCCTTGTCGCACTGGGGGATTCCCGGGAAACAGCCGCCGACACAGTCACCCGATTCCGGGAACACGATGAAAAGAACCTGGTGAGACAGCACGCGATCCAGCATGACGAGCACATGCTTATCCAGAATTCCCTGGAGGCTGCAGAAGACTTGCGACGACTGTTCGAGGCAGACTCCAGGTCGGAGGCCGCTGTACGGGAGAGCGTCGAGGCAGCGGGGCCAACGGAGTCCGGATAATGCCCGCCGCCTGCACCGGTAAGGGCCAGTCTGCGCTACCATGGGGGTCGGAAGCGGTTCTGGTAGTTCAATAAATGAAACCTTATCCCGATCACTTGCTCACCGACGGCCAGAACGAGGCCGGCGGCGCAGCCTGGCAGCAGTGGCTCTTCGTGCTTATCTTCAAGCACGACACACCCACGGGGAAACTCTTCGACCTTCTACTGATCGTGGCTATCCTGGCCAGCGTGCTGGTTCTGGCCCTGAGCACCGTCAGCAAGTTCCATTTCCAGTATTCAACATGGTTCTACTACCTGGAATGGATATTCACGGTGTGTTTCACCCTTGAGTACCTGCTGCGACTGGCCTGCGTGAAAAGCAAGCGCACCTATTCCCGAAGCTTCTACGGCATCGTGGACCTGCTGGCCTTCTTGCCGTCTTACCTTCAACTGATCTTCCAGGGCGCAAGCTACCTGTTGATCGTCCGCATCATTCGAGTCCTTCGCATCTTCAGGATTCTCAAGCTCACCCGCTATGTGGGTGAAGCAGACGCATTGATGGAGGCGGTGCACGCCAGCCGCAGAAAAATCCTGGTGTTCATCTACGTGGTGTTCACCCTGGTGGTGGTGTGCGGGTCCATCATGTACCTGATTGAAGGTGAGGAACACGGCTTTACCAGCATCCCGGCAAGCATTTACTGGGCGGTAGTCACCCTGACCACCGTGGGTTATGGGGATATTTCCCCGCAGACGCCGATGGGTCAGTTCATCGCCTCACTGGTCATGGTCATGGGCTACGGCATCATCGCCGTACCTACCGGAATCTTCGCTGCCGAACTGGGACAGGTCATGGTGCGTCGCCGGCATAACGACAAGCGGTGTAGGGCATGCGGATTAACCGGTCACGACAATGATGCCGCCTATTGCCGCGGCTGCGGTAGCTCGCTTGAGGTGATGGAGGAACAATGACCCGGGAACCTAAAACCGAGCACATCACTCGCAGAGTTTACTCGGGCAAGGTCATTGATCTGGAAATCAGCGAAGTCACCCTTCCCAACGGCGTGACGACCCGGCTGGAATTGATTCGCCATCCCGGGGGTGCAGCCACCGTGGCCCTGGATGAAAAGAACCGGGTATGCCTGCTCAGGCAATACCGGCACGCCGCGGGAGGTTGGTTGTGGGAACTTCCCGCAGGAAAAATCGATAACCGCGAACCACACCTGGAAACCGCTCAGCGAGAACTGGCCGACGAGGCAGGCGCAGGCGCTTCAGACTGGATTTCCCTGGGCCAGGTGCTGCCCTCACCCGGGGTATTCAACGAAGTCATATACCTGTGGCTGGCCCGCGGCCTGTCCCAGGTCTCGCAAGCACCGGAGGAAGACGAACTACTGGAAGTTCACTGGCTGGATTTCGAGGAAGCCTGGGCCATGGCCCTGGACGGACGGATTCGCGATGGCAAGACCCTGGCGGGACTCTTGCGAGCCCGATCCTATCTCTACAAGCACAACGATACAGACCCCCAGGAGCCACAGAACCATGAAACTATATGACTACACCCGGGCCCCCAACCCGCGCAGAGTACGGATTTTCATGGCGGAGAAAGGAGTAGAGATTCCCCTGGAAACAGTAGACCTGGGGACGGACGCCCAGTTCGACGAGGCCTTCACCAGGCGGAATCCATTCCGCACGGTTCCGGTGCTTGAACTCGATGACGGTACGCATATCAGCGAGTCGATAGCGATCTGCCGCTACCTGGAGGCGCTGTACCCGGAGCCACCCCTGTTTGGCAGCACTGCGCTGGAACAGGCCCTGGTAGAAATGTGGAGCCGGCGGGCCGAACTCACCGGCCTGCTGCATGCGGCGGAAGTGGTTCGCAACTCCATACCGTTTTTTGCCGACAAGGCACTACCGGGCGTCGAGGGCGGATCACCACAAATCGAGGCACTGATCGAGCGGGGAAAGGCCGGCCTGGAAAGGTTTTTCACGGCCTTCGACAAGCAGTTGGAAAACAGCGAATTCGTGGCCGGTGACCACTACAGCGTGGCCGATATCACAACCCAGGTAACCATCGAATTTGCCGGATGGCGAAAGATAGGGATACCCGATCAGTGCAAGAACCTGGCCCGCTGGTACCAACAGGTTTCCGCAAGGCCCAGCGCAAAAGCCTGACAGCGCGTATCCGGCTAGTCCGGCCGGGGGCGCAGCCGGTAAACGCTTTCCTGCATGTAGGTGAGCCCCCGCTGCTTGAAGCGAGGGTTATCCTCAATGACATCACTACTGTTCAGCACATCGATCTGGAATTTTTCGCCATATAGCTCTCCGACCTGTTCGGGAGTCACCGAGAAGGGCGGTCCACTCATGGCTTGCTGATCATACTCAATGCAGACCACCATCTGTGGGACCTCAGGGAGCAGCGACCTGAGCAGTGCAGCGTAGCTCTCTCTCAGGTCCTGGGGCATAGCCACCAGGGCCGCCCGGTCATACACCGCCGTCACACCCTCAAGATGCACCGGCTCCAGGTGAAAGAAATCCCCACACAGGATTTCGATCCCTTCGGCGCTATAGCAACGAAACTCGGCGGAGGCCTGCTCGCGAGGCTGCCTGCCCCACTCCTGAAAAAAGTGCTCCACCGCCAGTTGGCTCAGTTCAACCCCCAGCACGTACCAGCCCTGCTCCGCCAGCCAACGTAAATCGAGACTCTTTCCACACAGGGGCACTAACACCCGACCAGGCGGCTCGCCGGCGAATTCACGCCAAAACCTTCTCAAATAGACGTTAGGCTCATCCTCGTGAAAACCTATCTGGTTTTGGGCCCAGCGCTGATGCCAAAAATCCGGATTCATGATCCACCTCGCCAATGCAGAAGGGTTGTAAGCGAAAGTATCACTGCGGAACAAATATTGAAAATAGGGAACACGCCCTGTACATGGTTGTTGAAGCGTTTAGAATGCATCCGTACCAATCACCTGCGGACAAGATGATCACATGGCCAACATTCTCGTCGTAGGCGCAAGCGGTTATATCGGCACCCACCTGGTGCCTGAACTGCAACAACAGGGGCACAGGGTGCGCGCGGCCGCCCGGCAGGTGAAGGTCCTGGAAGGCCGAAACTGGCCGGATGTCGAGTGCGTCCAGGCAGACGTGCTGGAGCCCGAATCATTGGATGAAGCGCTCAAGGGCATGGACATCGCCTACTACCTGGTGCACTCCATGGCGGCCGGCAGTCGCTTCGACGAGCTTGAGCGGCAAGGGGCGAAAAATTTTGCCGCCGCGGCCGAGCGCAGCGGCCTCAAGCGCATTATCTACCTGGGCGGGCTGGTACCAGAGACCACCAAATCTTCGCGGCACATCGAGTCCCGGGAACGAACGGGCAGCTTGCTCAGGAAAGGCTCGGTCCCGGTAACCGAACTGCGGGCCGGGATGATCATCGGGCCGGGCTCAGCCGCCTGGGAGGTGATCAGGGACCTGGTCAATCACCTGCCGGTCATGGTGACTCCCCGCTGGGTAAATTCTCTCTCGCAACCCATTTCCCTGGACAATATCCTGGGATACCTGACGGGCCTTGCCAGTCTGCCTGAAACCGAGGGGCTGATTTACGATGCGCCCGGCCCCGAAACCCTCACCTATGAAGAAATGATGCTGCAGTATGGGGAATTGGTGGACAAGCACCCGCACATATTCAGGGTACCCGTACTGACTCCCAAACTGTCCTCCTACTGGTTGCGCCTGGTAACCTCGGTTCCTGCCAACATCGCGCGCGCCTTGATGGAGGGACTGCAGTACAACTTTGTTTCCACCGGCCCCACGCTTCGCGAGGTAATTCCCCAGTACCTGATGAATTTTCGCGAGTCCGCCAAGGCGGCTCTGGCGGCAGACAGAGAGAACAAAATCGTCGCCCGATGGGTAGAAGGCGCGATTAGCTGTCGCGGCTTCAATAGCGAGTACAGCTTCTACGCCAAGCGCGCATCGGGACATATTCTCACCACGGCCAGTCGCGAACAGCTCTGGGCGACTATTTGCCAGATCGGACACAATAACCAGTATTTCTATGCCGACTTTCTGTGGTTTGCGCGACGGACACTGGACTGGGTCGTCGGCGGCCCCAGCTTCAGACGCCCCAGGCGTCACCCCAGGGACCTGCAGGTCGGAGATATCGTGGACTCATGGAGAGTAATCGGTATTGAGCCCACCCGGAGTCTTACCCTGCAAATGGAAATGCGGATGCCCGGAGCCGCGGTGCTGGAATTCGAGATTGAAGCTATTGGCGACCAGCGGCGCCTTAGCGTCAACGCGTATTTCCATCCTGCTGGATTGCCAGGACTACTTTACTGGTACACCCTGCTTCCCCTGCACGGAATGATATTCCGGGGAATGACCCGGAATATCGCCAAGCTGGCGTTGGAAGAGTCACCGGGTGCGCCCTGAGTCAGTTGGCGTTCAATGCCGCCAATTGCCTGTCATGAAGTCGTGACAGACCCAGCTGGGCCAATATTGCTCCACACAGGGCGAGGAACATGTCCCACTGGGTATCCCAGATATCGCCCTGGGTCGCCAGGAACTCATCGGCCTCCCCGCCCATATACAATGCGACCCACCACTCGATGAGTTCATAAAAGGCCGAAATAGCCAGGGCCACGCAGGTAACCAGCAGGAACAACCAGCCTCCTCGCTTCAGGGGCGTGAGGCGAAGCAATAGCTCCCTGGCCACCATGGCCGGAATAAAACCCTGTGCCACGTGCCCGAGGCGGTCATAATGGTTACGCGCCAGGTCCAGCAAGTCCTGCACCCAGAATCCCGCGGGTACCCGGGCATAGGTGTAGTGGCCGCCGGTAATCAGTATGAGCGCATGGACAGTAATCAGTATGTAGACCATGTCGGTCAGGCGAAAACGATCGTAGGTAAACCAGAGCACTGGCGCAGCGATCAGCACCGGTCCGACCTCCAGGTACCATGTCGCCCGATCAAAGGGCTGGTAAGCCGAGATCGCCATTGCAAGCGCAACCAGACCTAACAATGACAGGTGGAGTACTCTTGAATTCATATCTACTCTCGCGTGGCTCGAACCTGGTGAGAATCCCAGCATACCTGTGCATCAAAGCCTGTAACACTCCCGCCCCAGGCCAACGGGTTGAAATTTGTTCGCAGCAGATGAAGAATTCAGGGCCATATAAAGACTTGTGCGGGAACGCTCTGAACTGGCTGACTATCGGAATTTCGACTAATGATTGAAACCCAATCTGTCTCAAAACGCTTTGGCAGCCTGCTCGCTGTCGACCAGTTGAGTTTCTCGGTAAGCCCCGGGGAAGTGCTGGGTTTTCTTGGTCCGAACGGCGCAGGAAAATCCACGACCATGAAAATGATCACCGGCTTTATCGCCCCCAGCGAGGGACGGATACTGGTGTACGGTCACGATGTGGAAAACGACCCCATCCAATGTAAACGACAGATTGGCTACCTGCCGGAAGGCGCGCCAAGTTATGGCGAAATGAATCCCCTGGCCTTCCTGGAGTTTATCGCTGACTTGCGCGGCCTGCAGGGCACAATCCGGCGGCAGCGACTGGACTATGTGATTGATCGACTGGCGCTGGGATCGGTTCTTAAACAAAGCATCGACACACTGTCCAAGGGATTCAAACGGCGAGTGGGACTCGCCCAGGCGGTGCTTCATGACCCCCGGGTACTGATCCTGGATGAACCTACCGATGGCCTGGATCCGAATCAGAAACACGAAGTCAGGGACCTGATCCGTGACATGTCCAGCGACAAGATCATCGTCATCTCCACCCATATCCTGGAAGAAGTTGAGGCGGTCTGTAATCGCGCAATGATAATTTCCCGTGGCAAATTGCTGGCTGATGACACACCGGCGAATCTGGCGGCCCAGTCTCCCGGCCACAACACCGTGCACCTGGTTATGGGCAACAGCAGCCAGGCCGCCGAGCTGGCAACTGAGCTGGAACAACTCGACCCGCCCCCAAGAGTGGAGAGACTCGAGGATGGACTGTCGCTCAAGGCTATTCCCCCTGCGGGCCGGGAAATTCTCCCGCAACTCCAGCAAGTACTGGTGAACAAGGGCTGGGCGCCCTCACAACTGTTCGTGGAACGGGGAAAACTGGATGACGTCTTCCGCAGCATCACCACCGGGGGAAGGCCATGAATGCCGCCATGATCCTGTTTCGTCGTGAACTGCGCAGTTACTTCGCCACACCGCTTGCCTATGTATTCATCGTAATCTTCCTGTTGCTTGCGGGTTCGTTCACCTTCTTCCTGGGCGGATTTTACGAACGCGGACAAGCCGATCTGTTGCCCTTCTTCAGCTTCCATCCGTGGCTCTACCTGTTCCTGGTTCCGGCCCTGTCCATGCGTCTGTGGGCCGAGGAAAGAAAGTCCGGAAGCGTTGAATTGTTGATGACCCTGCCGTTGACCCTGCTGCAGGCGGTATTGGGCAAATTCCTTGCAGCCTGGGCGTTCACCGGCATTGCCCTGGCACTGACCTTCCCCATGTGGCTGTCGGTGAACTACCTCGGGGACCCGGACAACGGCGCGATTCTCGCGGCCTACCTGGGCAGTCTTCTGATGGCCGGAGCATTCCTGGCCATCGGCGCGTGCATCTCCGCCACCACTCGCAACCAGGTCGTGGCATTTATCCTCACCGTGGTGGTGTGTTTCGGCTTCCTGCTCAGTGGCTTCCCCCTGGTGCTTGAACTGTTCCGAGACTGGGCGCCACAGTTACTGGTGGACACTATCGCCAGCTTCAGCTTCCTCACCCACTTCAGCTCCATCTCCAAGGGAGTGATAGATCTGCGTGACCTGCTGTATTTCGGCGCCGTGATAGCCGCATGGCTGGCGGCGAATGTCGTGGTACTGGACTTGAAGAAGGCGGAATAGGCCATGACCAAGGCAAACAAGAGAACCTATGACTCCTGGACGTTGCTGGTGCTGGCGTTGCTGTTTCTGGCGGTCATCATGGCCTCCAACAGCCTGTTCAGAAATATCCGCTGGGACCTGACTGAAAACCAGCTTTACACCATGTCCGAGGGAACGCGAAATATCCTGAACCAGCTTGAGGAACCGATAAACCTGTACTTCTTCTTCTCCGAGCAAGCCAGCAGGGATATCCCGTCAGTTCGAAACTACGCTAACCGGGTAAGAGAGCTGCTGGAGGAGTTCGCCGCCAATTCCTCGGACAAGATTCATCTTCGGGTGGTTGACCCCTTGCCGTTCTCCGAGGAAGAGGACATGGCAACCGAATTTGGCCTGACAGCCGTACCCATCGGCACCGCCGGTGAAAATATTTATTTCGGGCTGGCTGGAACAAACATGGTGGACGATGCGGCCACCATTACTTTTTTCCATCCCGACAAGGAAAACTTCCTGGAGTACGAACTGGCCAAGCTGGTGCACTCCCTGGATCATCCCGAGCGTCCGGTAATCGGATTGCTCAGTAGCCTGCCCATGCAGCGGGACTTCGACCCGGTCAGCCGGCAGATGCGCCAGGCGTGGGTGGTCGCCGACCAGGCGGAGCAACTTTTCGAGCTTCGGACCTTGCCGCCACAATTCAGCGAAATTGCCGATGACATTGAGTTATTACTCCTGGTCCACCCCCGAAACCTGTCCGAACAAACCTTGTATGCCATAGACCAATTCGTCATGCGTGGCGGTCGATGTTTGATTTTCGTTGACCCCTTCGCCGAGTCTGACCTGTCCGGAATAGATCCCGATAATCCAATGGCCCCGAGGACCGTCAGACCAAGCTCGAACCTGGGCCCCCTCTTCAGCGCCTGGGGCATCCGCTATAACCCGGGGCAGGTGATCGCCGATGAAGAACTGGCGCTAAGCGTCACCATGGGCCCGGGCCGCCCCTCGGTAAGGCACCTGTCCTTTTTAGGCTTCGGCGAAGGACAGTTGAACCGCGAGGACATCATCACTTCCCAACTGGATGTGGTGAATGCGGCGACCCCGGGATTTTTCGAGCTGGAAGAGAATTCACCGCTGGAAATGACGCCCCTGCTGCAAAGTAGTTCCCGCGCGATGCCGGTGACAGCCGACCGCTTCGATTTCATGCCCGACCCGTCTGCCTTGCGCAACGGATTCGCTCCCACCGGTCAGCGATACACCGTGGCGGCAAGGCTCACCGGCCACCTGGCCAGCGCTTTTCCCGGCGGCCTGAAAGGCACGGACAATTCCGGTGATAGCGACAAAGCCCAACACCTGGCCGAATCCACCAGTGATGCGACCATGATCCTGGTGGCTGACACGGACTTGCTGACTGACCGATTCTGGGTACAGGTCCAGGGCTTCATGGGTCAGCGACTGGCCACGGCCTTTGCCAACAACGGCGACCTGGTGGTTAATTCACTGGACAATCTTTCCGGAAGCGTGGACCTGATAAGTATCCGGGGCCGCGCGGGCTACACCCGCCCCTTCAGCAGGGTGGAGTCCCTGCGTCGCGAGGCCGAGGCGCGCCTGCAAGCAAAGGAGCAGGAACTCGAGCAACAACTCAAGGTCACCGAGCAAAGCCTGAGCGAACTGCAGTCTCAACGACCAGATCAAAACGCCGTGCTTCTCAACGAGGAACAGAGCGAGGAACTGCAACGCTTTCTTGATGAAAAAGTCCGTATACGCAAGGAATTACGACTGGTAAGACTGGAACTCGACCAGGAAATCGATCAACTGGGCAGCACCCTGAGATTCGTCAACATCGGGCTGATTCCCTTGCTGCTTACCCTGGCGCTAATCCTTTGGATCGGCCTGGCGGGAAAACGGCGCAAGGATCGGTAGCCAATTATGAACATCAAAAAACTCAGCGCCCTGCTCGGACTGGCTCTCGGCATACTGGCCCTGGCCTGGTGGCAGGCGGCGCAGCGCGGCGCATCCGAGGGCCTGCATTCAGGAGAACTCATGCTGCCCGGTCTTCGGGAGCAAATTAATGATGTCACCGGGCTGATCATCCAGCAGTCTGAGGGCGAGAAAGTGAGCATCCGCCTGAATAATGGCCAGTGGCAACTGGAGGAGAAGCAGGGTTACCCGGCTGACGGGGGCAAAATACGGAGCGCCCTGCTGATCCTGGCCGACGCCAAAATTCTCGAGGAAAAAACCTCCAGGCCGGAGATGTATTCCCGGCTTGGTGTACAGGACCCGGGAACACCCGATGCGCAGAACCTGAGCGTGACCGTTGAACTGGGCGAAGCGCGACGCGACCTCATCATAGGCAAGTCAGCCATGGGAAACAGTCACTATGTGCGTCGCGGCGGCGAGGCAGTGAGCCTGCTGGTAAATCAGAGTCTCGCTGTGGAAGCGAATGCGATGAAATGGCTGCAAACCGGAATCCTGGATATTGGCGCGAAGCAGATCAGCCGGATCAACATTCAGCATGCCGGTGGCGACACCCTGACGATCATCCGCCTTGAAGACTCCGGCGACAATTTCATCATTCAAGACATGCCGGACGGCCGTGAACCGATCTCGGAATTTGCCGCCAACGGGATCGCAAGTTCCCTGGCACGACTCAACTTTGAGGATGTGCGACGAAGACAAGACAGTGAACTGGCAGGATCCACGTCTATCGCAGTCACCACCCGGGACGGCCTGTTGATTTCCCTGTCCCTGCAACCCGGCAGTCCGGGGTGGGCCAGATTTTCTTTCTCCCAGGCTATGCCGGGTCAAAATGAAGAGATCGAGCAACAGGTCCGGGACTACTCAGCGCGACTCCAGGACTGGGAATTTGCCTTGCCGGGACGACGGGCCGATCAACTGCGACAACACCTGGACGACCTGCTCAAGCCCCTGAACTGAAGCATATAAAAATATCCGGACTCCCGTGCAGCGGGGATCAAGATGATTTGGTTCCAAGGTGAATTCGGCTGATCAAAACCAACCCGCGGCCGAAGTACAACCGGATGCAACTCCTGGTGCGGGCCCCGGCGATTGGTGTCGCCGGGTGGCCGCACCAATCAAGTTGTGGTTAGTCGTTACGTGCTTTGACTAACATTCTGTAGAGCCTGTCTTTTAGATAGACACGGCGCCTTTTTAAATTCTCGGCATAGTGATCGGCGGCTGGGGTAATGTCCTCGTCAATATTGTAAATTTGTGAATCGAGAACCGTGTACTCCTCAAACATGTCCCGGAATCCCTGGTCCATCGTATGCAACTGGCGCATCAACGGAACGTACTCTGGAAATTCCTGGTCAAGAGGATGGTGTTCTATTGGCATCTCTAACCTCCTCAAGGTTTCCTTAGAATTCGTCTCCAACACTAGGACTGGAAAATCCAACGGTCAAATCAAGCACCCCTTGCCCTCTCGGTTTTTTCGTATCCACACAAACAGCACCCCACTAAATTCAATGCCCTACGAGGTTTAGACCAAGTCCAGCCCGAGTTTAATAAAAATAACTTTTGCGCAAAACCTCTCAAATCCGCCGTGCGCAAGCCACTTGCGGGCCTCACTTTTTAGTCGAATGAATGGGCCCGAAGAACGCGAATTAGAACGCCCTGTTCCGAGCGAATCAGCACTCGCAAACCATTGGCAGGCCTTCCCAGCCAACGGCAAAGCTGTGATAGCGTTGAGTCAAACCCCAAGCCCGAGCGAGGACCCAAGCATGACCGAAGCAATTTTCGAAACTGATGCCTACCAAAAGGACTGCCGGGCCAAGGTAGTGGAACTCGATTCCGAGGGTATTGTCCTGGACCGGACGGTGTTTTATCCGGTGGGTGGCGGACAGCCCGGGGACACCGGATGGCTCCAATGGGGCAATAGTCAGCGCCTGCAACTGACCGACACCCGCAGGCGGGAAGACGGAGAAATTCTACACCTCGCCGACCCCGACCAACCGTGGCCTCAAATCGGCACGGAGGTCCAGGCCATCCTGGACTGGGATCGTCGCTACCAACACATGCGAATGCACACCTGCATGCACCTGCTGGGAATAGTGCTCCCCCACGGCGTGACAGGAGGAAATATCACCGCCCAGAGAAGCCGCCTGGACTTCGACATGGAAGACCCGGTGGACAAGGATGCGGTCACTCAAGAATTAAACGAACTCATCCAGGCCGGTCACCCGGTTTCCACCCTGTGGATTACAGGAGAAGAACTGGCGGCCCAGCCGGAGTTGGTGAGAACTCTTTCGGCAGCGCCCCCGAAGGGTGCAGGCAGGATCAGACTCCTGAAGATCGCTGAACTGGACCTGCAACCCTGTGCTGGAACCCATGTCCTGAACACATCCGAAATTGGCCTCGCCAGTGTAGTCAAGACAGAGAAGAAAGGCCGCCACAACAGGCGAGTACATTTGGAGTTGGCAAAGCCGGAGTAACCGGCAAGGTCTAATACCGTTGAACTACTAGCGGATTTACGCTGAGTGAGTTAGTTTACCTCTTGTAAAAGGACATTTAATTAAAAAAAGCCGCGATAGATTTCGCGTTGCAAACTTATAACAAAGGTAAATTGGAGTGTCCCAGTCGGCGCCCGTTCTACTGCTTATAGATGCAAATCCGGATGATGTCCGCCTCGTCAGAGGTGAACTCGCTAATGCAAAGCATGATGACTACGACATCCAGGTAGCCGATTCTCTGGCTAACGCACTGGAACGTATTCGGCTGGGCGGAATAAGCGTCATCCTGATGGACCTGGTGCTTCCCGACACCCAGGGAATTGCTGCATTTCTGCGGGTATATCCCAAGGCTGGCAATGTGCCGGTCATTGTCCTGGTGGATCAAAAAGATGAAGACCTTGGACAACTCGCGGTCGACAAAGGCGCGCTGGACTACCTGGTAAAGCAGCAGGTAGTGAGCAACCTGCTCGTAAAGTCCCTGCGGTACGCGACCGACAGAACCCATACACTGATAGCCCTCAAGGCCTCGGAAGCCAAGTATCGCGAGTTGTTCCAGAATGTAACAGCCGGCGTATTCCAGACATCGATAGACGGGAAGTTCCTGAGCGCCAACCCGGCGATGGTGAGACTTCTGGGATATGAGTCCGAAGAGGAATTGCTGGGACTGGACATAGCACAAGATGTCTACATGTACCCGGACTCCCGTGACAACTGGGCCAGGAGCATTCAGGAAAAAGGCGAGATCCGCAATTCCGAGCTGATCCTGCGAAAGCGGGACGGAACCAAGATCGTGGTGCTGGAAAATGCCCGAGCGGTTCGCAACCAGGCTGGCGATATCATGTATTACCAGGGTGCGCTGACAGATATTACCGAGGCCCATGAGCAGTCGAAGAAGCTGTCCTATGACGCAAGTCACGACGCACTCACCGGACTGATAAACCGTCGGGAATTTGAAATAAGGGTCGAGCAGGTACTTGAAGCCGCAAAGTCTAACGACGTCGAGTATGCCGTTTGCTATCTCGACCTGGATAAATTCAAAATCATCAATGACAACTGTGGTCATGTTGCGGGTGACGAATTGCTGCGACAGCTGGGTGCGGTGCTTCAAGCCAGGATTCGCCAGGGCGATACCATCGCCCGACTCGGCGGCGACGAGTTCGGCGTGCTGCTTAACCACTGCTCGCTGGAAAATGCGATACAGGTAAGCAAAAACCTGCTGCGCACCATCAAGGAATTCAAGTTTGCCTGGGATCAGCGTTATTTCACCCTGGGGGTGAGCATAGGCCTGGTACCGATAGACAAGTCGTTCGGTAGCGTCTCGGACGTGCTGTCTGCTGCCGATGCCGCCTGCTACACCGCCAAGGACAGAGGGCGTAACCGCTTGCATATCTATGAGCCGGACGACAAGGAACTGGGGCGCTACAGGGGTGAGATCCAGTGGGCCGCCAAGGTCAAAAAGGCCCTTCGAAACGATGAATTCACACTGGATGTGCAGCCCATCGTCCCGATGATGCCGGCGGCCTCAAATCTGCAGTACCTGGAAGTCCTCGTCCGAATGATGGACGAAAACGGACGGCAAATTCCCCCGGGAGCATTTCTACCTACGGTTGAACGTTACAACCTGATGGGAAATCTTGATTGCTGGGTGATTGAGCATTCTCTGAAAGCATTTAGCGAGGATCCGAAAATGCTCGCTCAAATTGCCCGGATATTTATCAACCTTTCCCGAGACAGCCTGCAAGACGGTAATTTTCCGGATATCGTGGCGGACTTGTTACGGGTGGGACGAGTCCCTCCCCATAAGCTGTGCTTCGAAATTACCGAAGCCGCAGCGATGTCCAACCTGACTAAGGCTAACCAGACCATCAATGCTATTCGCGAATTGGGCTGTAGATTCGCCCTGGATGATTTTGGCACCGGGATAAGCTCTTTCGCCTACCTGAAAGCCCTCAATGTGGACTACCTGAAGATTGATGGCGCCCATATTCGAGACCTGGCCGACGACAAGGGGGATTTTGAAATCGTGAAGGCAATTACCCATGTGGGACACGCACTGGGTCGCGAAGTGATCGCTGAATCAGTAGAAAGCAAGCGCATCCTGGATGCCTTGGCAGAAATTGGCGTGGACTTTGTCCAAGGATACACCATCGCACCACCCCACAATATTCGCCAGACAGGCGCGGTCCCGCCGCCTAAACCCTTACAGGCGAATTCACCAATCCCCGGTCAGTAAATCGCCCTTGTCCCGCATGGCCTCGACCTCCATTTCGGTTTCTCCCCCAGCCTTCTCGACTGCCTGGCCTGCGCCCGCAATACGGTCCGCTGCAGCACCGACTACCGAATTGGTGGCATCGCCGCCCACGGCAATGCCCGAGATATTTCCGCCCTACCCCCGTAAAGCCCTAAAACCATGGGCCCGGTTATTCGGAAAACCCTTTATTCCTGATTACAATCAACATGTTAGTTTAGAGATCCGTGAACAAACGGGCTTCATGACCCGGCTTTACCGGTCATCAGGGGCTCTCTCCGACCTGGCAAAAAACCAGGGATACTTCGGTTTACCCTGCTATACCCGTCAACATTGAGCGTCTAAATTCAAAGACAAGAGAGGGAGGACAACTGAGCAGGATTGTGCCCGCTACTCAACGTGGCCCCGGATTAGTCTGGTCACGTTAACCGGCACAGCCCTCCCGGGATTGTCGCCCAGAGTGAAACCTAGCGAAGAAGGCCACTTATTATGAGCCAATACAAAACTCAGGATATCCGGAATATCGCGCTAATCGGTCACGCCGGCGCGGGCAAGACATTGTTAACGGAAGCTCTGCTGCATCGATCCGGAACGATTCCTGCCCGCGGTGATTTAAGTCGGGGAACGACCGTATGCGATTTTGATCCCCAGGAACGCGCGATGCAGCATTCCATCAACCCGGCCCTGTGCCACTTCGACCACAAGAACCATCGCATCAATATCCTGGACACCCCCGGATACCCGGACCTGCTGGGCCGCTCGATCAGCGTGCTGTCCGCAGTTGAAACCGCGGTCCTGGTCATAAACAGCCAGGAAGGTATCGAACTGGGAACACGACGCATGATGGAAGCCGCCAAGCGCGGCAAGCTGTGCCGGATGATCGTGGTAAACAAGATCGACCAGGGCATAGGAAAAATCAACGAACTGGTGACCGAAATTCAAGAGGTCTTTGGAGCCGAATGCTTACCGCTGAATCTGCCAACAGAGGGTGGCTCAGCGGTAGAAGATTGCTACTTCAATGATCATGGCAAGCCTACTGCACTGAGCTCGGTTGAAGAAGCTCATCAACAAATGATCGACCAGGTTGTAGAGGTAGATGAGTCGCTGATGGAGGACTATCTGGAAAGCGGCGAAGAGCCTTCTCCCGGCCAGCTGCATGACGCCTTTGAACAAGCACTCAGAGAAGGACACCTGATTCCAATTTGCTTCACCTCCGCCGAGACAGGCGTGGGCATTACCAAGCTGCTGGAAATATTTTCCCAGCTTGCTCCCAGCCCCAGCGAGGGAAATCCTCCGGCATTTGTTAAAGGAGAGGGCAGCGACGCCCAGCCGGTGGAGTTATCGACTGATCCGGATGCCCACGCCATCGCGCGGGTGTTCAAGATCGCGATTGATCCTTACCTTGGGAAACTGGGCATTTTCCGAATCCACCAGGGCACCGTGAAGTCAGGCGGTCAATTGTTCGTCGGCGACCATCGCAAGCCCATCAAGGTAGCCCATCTTTACAATGTGCAGGGTAAGGACATGGTGGAAGTTCCCCATGGAATTCCTGGTGATATCTGCGCTATCAACAAGGTCGACGAGTTGTTCTACGACGCCGTCCTGCACGATTCCCACGACGAGGATAACTACCACCTCAGGTCAATCAAACTCACTCCGCCAATGTTGGGCCTGGCATTACTGGCGAAAAACCGGGGTGATGAACAGAAATTGTCCGATGCCCTGCACAAGCTGATTGCGGAAGATCCGTCCCTGAGACTGGAGCACGATGCCTCGGCAAACGAAACCGTGATGTACGGCATGGGCGACCTGCACTTGAGAATCGTGCTGGAGAAGATGAAAGACCAGATGAATGTGGAGGTGGAGACCAGCCCGCCGACCGTCCCTTACCGGGAGACCATTACCCGGAAGGCCGAGGGACACCACCGGCACAAGAAGCAAACCGGCGGGGCGGGTCAGTTTGGCGAGGTTTACCTGTCAATCGAACCTCTTGAGCGAGGAGAAGGATTCGAGTTCCAGAGCAAGGTAGTGGGCGGCACGATTCCCGGGCAGTTCATTCCGGCAGTGGAAAAAGGTGTCCGCAGCGCCATTGAGGGCGGCGCCATTGCGGGCTTCCCGCTACAAGACATCCGGGTCACGGTACACGATGGCAAACACCACCCTGTGGATTCCAAGGAAATTGCATTCGTGGCAGCTGGTCGCAAGGCCTTTCTGGACGCAGTTTCCAAGGCCGGACCCATCATCCTGGAACCCATTGTCAACCTGCACATTAACGTGCCCGCTGACAGCATCGGCGGCGTAACCGGCGACCTTTCAAGCATGCGAGGAAGAATTTCTGACCAACGAATGTTGTCGGGCAACCAGGCCGTCGTGGAAGGCCAGGCGCCGCTTGCCGAGATGGAAGGTTACTACGCCAAGCTGAAATCTCACAGCGCCGGCGAGGGATCCTACACCATGGATTTCAGCCACTATGAGCCGGCTCCACATCCCGTGCAAAAAGCCCTGACAGAGAACTTCGTCAGCGGAGGAGACGACGACTAGGCTCCTGCCAATCCTTGCCCCGGTCTTCACCGACCGGGGCACTATTGGCCCTGGCAGCCCATTCCCAACCAGTTCGATAGAACAATCCGGTCGCAGCCATTGCCTCGGCCGGTCAGGCATCCTAGCATCGGGGTAACCCATTCAGACCAGGTGAGCTTGCTATGTCCGGCGCAACATCTTCCGACGATTTCAGCCCTTGCGGCGTCCTGACATTGACCACCGACGTAGGCCACAAGGGTCCCTTCATTGGCACAATGAAGGGGCAGATTCTCCGACGACTACCCCAGGCAAACATCGTGGACCTCACTCATGAGTGCTCGGTGCATTGGCCCGCTGAGGCGGGATTCTGGATCTCCCGTGCCTACCCGTACTTTCCAACAGGAACAGTGCATGTCGCGGTAGTTGATCCCGGGGTTGGAAGTTCCCGGGAGTTAATATTGCTACTGCGTGACGGGCATGCGTTCCTTGGCCCGGACAACGGCCTGCTGGAGCCCCTGTGCAACGATCAGGTGCCGTGGAAGGCCTGGCGAATCAACCAGCAAAGCGTGGCCCACGTGGGACTGGAGCACGTCAGCGCAACCTTTCATGGGCGGGACCTGTTCGCCCCGCTGGCCGCGGAAATCGCCGCCGGCCGGTTGTTACCCCGTAATGTGGGCACAGCCACTCGGGAGCTTGTCCCATCAATTCTGGAAGCGCCGGAAAAAATTGGCGCGTCGGTGCACGGGGTGGTGGTGACCGTTGATCATTTCGGAAACCTGATCAGCAATATCGACCAGTCGCTTCTCGAGTCTTTTTCCAATCCCGTGGTACGCACCGGAGGACACGAATTTCCCATGCTAAAAACCTATGGGCAGGTGACGCCGGGAGAATACCTGGCGCTGGTAAACTCTTTCGGGGTCATCGAGATCGCCTGCGCAGAGCGCAGTGCGGCAGACGGCCTGGGACTGGAACGTGGGGCTCCGGTAGTGATCACCGAGGCCGGCTAGAACCACTCAGGAAGCCGGCAGGCCCACAGGACAGCTCACGCCGGTACCACCCAGGCCACAGTACCCGGCGGGGTTCTTGGCAAGATATTGCTGGTGATAGTCCTCCGCGTAATACATCACGGGCGCCGATAACACCTCGGTAGTCACGGGCTGGTAACCGGCTTTGCGCAGAACCAGGTCATAGGCCTGCCGCGAGGCCAGCGCCTCGGCCTGCTGGTCCTCGTCAAAGGTATAAATGCCCGAGCGGTACTGGGTACCCACATCGTTGCCCTGGCGCATGCCCTGGGTGGGGTTGTGAGACTCCCAAAATAATTTCAGAAGCTCCTGGTAGCTAATCACCTCCGGATCGAAAATCACCTGGACCACTTCATTGTGGCCGGTGCCACCGGTGCATACTTCCTGGTAGCTGGGATTAGGGGTATAGCCGCCGGCATATCCCACGGCGGTGCTATACACCCCTTCGGCCTCCCAGAAACGGCGCTCTGCACCCCAGAAACACCCCATCCCGAACATTGCCTTCCGGAATCCCGGGGGGAACGGACCCTTCAGGGGGTGTCCATTCACATAATGGCTCTCCGGCACAGTGACCGCCTGATCTCGCCCGGGCAGGGCGGCCTCGGGTTTCGGCATCGTTGTCTTGTCAAATTGGCCCAGCATAAAGGTGTAATCCTCTGAAATCCCTGGTCACAATCGACCCGGCATTACAGTGTTGCGGTCAAAGCCCAGAAACTCAAGCCCCACTATTACTTCAATGTCTGGTTATAATCGGGTGCTTCTGCTCACGACGACACAAACATAAGGAGCGCCCCCGTGCATACCGGAGACGTTCAGAAAAACTGGTCCTCACGCATGGTATTCCTGATGGCTGCCGTCGGTGCTGCCGTCGGCCTGGGGAATATCTGGAAATTTCCCTACACCGCCGGTGTCAGTGGTGGCGGGGCCTTCGTCCTCGTCTACATGGGCGCCGTACTGGCCATCGCGATTCCTATCGTCATGGCCGAACTGCTCATCGGCCGGCGAGCGCGGCGCAGCCCGATTGAGTCGTTCAAAAAACTCGCTACCGAGGCTGGCGCGAGCCGGGGCTGGCAAATCACCGCCTGGCTCAACCTGGGTGCCGCTTTCCTGATACTGAGTTTCTACAGCGTAATTGCCGGCTGGGCCATGGCCTACGTCCCCAAGCTCGCCACGGGCGTGTTCGCGGGTGCTGACGCCAACCTGACCAGCGGCCAGTTCGCAGAACTGCTGTCCTCCCCGTGGACCCTGATTATCTGGCACAGTGCATTCATGGGGCTCAGCGTGGCCATCGTGGCCCGCGGAGTGCAACATGGCATCGAATCGGCGGTCAAATTTTTGATGCCCACCCTGTTTATCATGCTGCTGCTGATGGTGTTTTATGCCGCCGTCGCCGGTGACATGGCCGCCGCGGTAAATTTTCTGTTCGCGGTGGACTTCAGCAAGATTACCTCGGAAGTCGTGCTCTCGGCCGTGGGCCAGGCATTCTTCTCGGTCAGCGTTTCCATGGGCATCCTGGTTGCTTATGGCGCCTACCTGCCGGAAACGGTCAACATTCCCAAGGCGGCCGCTATCATCGCGTTCGCCGACACTCTGGTGGCGATACTGGCCGGGCTGGCCATTTTCCCGCTGGTATTCGGAAACGGTCTGGATCCGGCTGAAGGCCCGGGGCTGATTTTTGTCACCCTGCCCATCGCCTTCGGCAACATGCCCCTGGGCTCGCTGTTCGGCTCGGTCTTCTTCCTGTTGCTGGTATTTGCCGCGCTCACCTCCTCCATCGCCCTGATGGAGCCAGTGGTAGCCTGGGCCCAGGAGAACCGGCAGGTAAAACGCAGCGTCACCGCCACTATCATCGGTTTTGCAGCCTGGGGAACGGGCCTGGCAACAGTCTTTTCCTTTAACGTGCTCAAGGATTTTCACCCAATACCCTTCTCACCACTGGAAGGGAAAACGATGTTCGACCTGCTGGACTTCACGACCACCAACTTGATGCTGCCGGTGGGCGGCATACTGATCGCGATATTCGCAGGGTGGATCTTGTCCTCTGAAAGCACCAGGGAAGAACTGGGACTGCCGGACGGGATGATGTTTAGGGCCTGGCAGCTTTTGCTGCGCATCGTCGCCCCCCTGGCCCTGGCCAAGGTCCTGTGGGACGGACTGGGTATCAGCTAGAAGACCGCTAGCTGACTGCCCAGTGGCATAGCTGGGCGGTGAGAATCGCCAGGTAGTTGCCCAGCGCATAACCGATCAGCGCCATGAGTATCGCCACGGGCACCAGGGACTGTCGATGGTAGGCCGCCACCACCGGCGCCGAGGCCGCGCCACCCACATTGGCGGCCGAAGCAATCGCCGCGCTGTGTACATCGACTTTGAAAATCCATGCCCCGGCCAGGCAAAAAGCCCCGTGGATAAAGATCCAGATGTAGGCGCCCATGACAAAAGCCGGTGCCTGGGCAAGGCCCGACAGGCTTGCCCGGGCACCCATGCCCGCCACGAACACATAGACGATGGCTGTTGCCAGGGCTTGGGATCCGGGCAGTTTGCTGGCGCGGGTTGTCGACAAGAGCAATGCGAAGGTGGTAATCAGGATCACCCGCCAGGTGGCCGTACTCAGCACCGGCTCAACCTCGGGTAGCATCGGCGCCAATACGCTGGCCACCCAGGTCACACCAAGCCCCAGCACACCCAGGTAAAGATACTCGCGCATGGCCACAGGCCGCTCTTCCTCGTGAAGTTCAGCCGCGTTGCGTTCCATGTTCTCCAAGCGATCTGCCGGCACCCTGGCCCAGGCATTGAATTTCTCGGCAAACGCCTTGGATCCCAGGAGTATCGGCAGCCAGACCACATACACCAGGTTATCCGCCAGGATCGCCAATCCCAGTTGGGAAGGCGGCGTGTCCAGGGCGGCAGCCACCGCCCCCATGTTTCCCGTTCCCCCGATCCAGCTTCCCGCCAGGGCGCCAAAACCCTTCCAGGCATCCTCCGCCAACCATCCGTGCACTATCACGTAGGAGACCACGCCACCGACCACCACGCCGACACTGCCCATGAGCATCACCAGCACGCCCCCTCCCATGACCTTCACAGCGGCGGGCACATTGACCGTCAGCAGCATCAACACAATAAACACCGGCAACGCCAACTCACTGAGCTGGGAATAGACCGGGGAAGCGCCTGGTAACACTCCCAGGTTGTTCAGAATCATCGGGGTAGCATAGATCCAAAGCAGCGGCGGGAAGACGGTGAAAATCCGCCAGCCGGTGACCTGCTCCAGTCGAAAATAAAAGGCTGCGATCCCCACCAGGATGGCGAGGACTCCGATATCTGATTCGATCATTGCGCTCTCTTTGCTCCGGCAAACTGGCGCCTATTGTTATCGCAGGTATCCGAACGAGGCAAGGCGAATGCCCGGAATCAGCCAAAAACCACCAAAACTGGCGGCACACTGCGGCCCTCGCCCCCGATCCTGTTCCTGCTGCCGGTCAGTCAACCCAGGAGGTAGGCGCGACAGTGTCGAAGTAACACCGGCTGCCATCGTCCAGCATCACTGAATCGTACTGGTCGACAGGCCCGTCCACCGATGTCATAAACGTGATCCCCTGGGCCTGGGACAGTCCGGCGCAGGGAGGTGCAAAGGACAATCGCCAGCCGATTCCGTCATCCTGGTCCAGGAAGATCGTTGAATCGTCCGGCGCGTGCCAACCCGCAAACGGGCCCTCCGGAAGACGTCTTGCAGCTCTCTTCGACCGCTCGGCGAGGGTGGGCAGCCTGCCCGCCTTGTCCTGAAGCTCCGCGGCACGTTCGTCGGAGACCGGGATGACGTCTATCGACCAGTCCACCTCGCCGGCGCTGACCTCGATGCGGAATTTACCCACCTGGTCCACGAGCTTCAAACCGCGGGCCCCACCCTCGGCCTCGTTAATGATGCCAACAATGGCTCCGGTGCGCGCATCGTGCAGCCTAAACTCGATGAAGGTTACCCTGGGGAATTCCCCCAGTGCCCGCCAGTCAATCAGCCAGGGAGTAGTCACCTCGAAGACCGGCGTGCGGCCATTACCTGATCCACTGAATTTAAAAGCCTCCGGCTCACCGGCGATCGCCATCCCAAGTGGCATGGCGGCGAGAGCGAGCAGCAAGACACGAAGATGTTTACCCATGACGCCACTCCTTGGCTTGATGATTGCCGATCCGCGCCCTGATTCCAGCACACCAAGCAACATTCTTAACAGCGCGCGGCCATGTTTCATGTTCGATAATTTCCACCTTCATACGCAATCCGGAATATCCGTAGCCACCGTCGCCCCGCGCGATCGTGCTCCCGTGGCGACAATGACGCTTTGACCCGTAGCCCGCCAAACTGGTGGTATGATTGAGCCTGGGCGCCAGTCCACACAGGAGAGGGAAATGGCGAGAAAGCGTGCTCTTGAGCATTATCGAAAACATGAGATCGTGGCGGAAGCCACTCCGGGACAGGCGAAATGGACCTATACCCTCTCGGTGCTCAGTCATGACGGCGACAAGTCGACAGTCGTGGCAAAGGAAACCGTGGACGGATTCGAATCGGACCTGGCGGCTCTGCAAGCGGCCAAGAAAAGGGGTCGCGAGTTGATTGACAAGCGGGCTACCAACGCCGGATAAACCATAGACAAGCTGTCCATACCTCATCCCGGACGCAGGATTACCGGACAGCCTTGTCACGGAAACGCACCTCTACAGGTTCAAGCAAGACACCCCGGAGGGGGCCCGAGAAAAACCATATGGACGCAACCGTCACACCCGAAGGCAGCCTTGAAGTCTTATCTCAACAGGAAGTTCAGCGACTCCGCGACCTGGGCGAAGGCGGCATGCACGAGCTGTTTCGCCGCTGCTGCCTGGCTGCACTGAACTCGGGCAGCGAAGTCGATGACGCCAAGCTGGTATTCGACCAGTACAGGTCATTTGACATCGAACTTATCCAGCAAGACCGCGGGATTCGCCTTAAGGTCACCAACGCCCCGGAAGCGGCGTTCGTGGACGGCCGGATGATCCGCGGCTTGCGCGAACACCTGTTTTCCGTTTTGCGCGATGTGGTGTATATGCGGACTACCCTGGCAGGCTCGGGCGCGTTTGACCTGGGCAGTTCCGCCGGCATCACCAACAGCGTCTTTCACGCCTTGCGTCATGCACGAATCCTGCGCAGCAACGGGGACCCCAACATCGTGGTTTGCTGGGGTGGTCATGCCATCAGCCGCGAAGAATACGACTACACGAAGAAAGTGGGATACGAACTGGGATTACGCAGCATGAACATCTGCACCGGATGCGGACCCGGGGCCATGAAGGGCCCGATGAAAGGCGCCACTATCGCACATGCAAAGCAACGCATTTCCAATGGTCGTTACCTTGGCGTGACCGAACCGGGCATCATTGCTGCCGAGCCACCAAACGCCATCGTCAATGAACTAGTGATTCTCCCGGACATTGAAAAACGCCTGGAGGCCTTCGTCAGACTCGGCCACAGTTTCATCGTTTTCCCCGGCGGTGTGGGTACCGCTGAAGAAATTCTTTACCTACTTGGAATCCTGCTGCACCCGGATAACGCCGGTCTGCCCTTCCCACTGATTTTCAGCGGACCTGCCAGCGCAGCAAACTATTTCGAGCAAATAGACCGGTTCCTGAAGAACATGCTGGGCGAACAAATCAGTGAGCGCTACGAAATTGTGATCGACGATGCCGCCCGCGCTGCCAGGTTAGCCAGCGAAGGTACCCAAATCGTCAAGAGTTACCGGGAAAAGCGCAGTGACGCGTACTTTTTCAACTGGATGCTGAATGTGGACCAGGATTTCCAGCAGCCTTTCGAAGTCTCTCATCAATCCATGCGTGACCTCTCCCTGCACCAGGATCAGCCCTCCCATGTGCTGGCCTGCAACCTGCGCAAGGCTTTCTCGGGTATTGTTACCGGGAATGTAAAGGAACATGGCATTCGAATGATTGAAGAGCATGGGCCATTTGAAATCGTCGGCACACCCGAGGTTGCTGGGATGCTCTCAGGACTGCTCAAGGCATTCGTAGCGCAAAAACGTATGCGTCTGCCAACCACGGAATACAAGCCCTGCTTCTCGGTGGTAAGCCGATGATACGGGAGCCCGCAACGGCCAACTGACACATAACGGCGCAATCGGGGCGACAGGGACCGCCAATGGTTGCCCGGAGCATTTCAACGGAGACAATGCTCATGGGACAGAAGATCGACCGGGAAAACCTGACTGAGGAGGACTACCGGCTTTTTTCCGAAAGGCTGCAGCAGTGCCTGCAAGCGATGGAAACACTGCTGCAAAAAAAGGATTTCGGACAAGGCGAATGCTCTCTGGGCGCCGAACTTGAAGTCACCATCATTGATAGCGATGGCCGACCGCTTCCAGTCAGCCACCAGGCGCTCGGCCCGGAACTGGATCCG
This sequence comes from Chromatiales bacterium, assembly GCA_029864735.1. GTDB lineage: Bacteria > Pseudomonadota > Gammaproteobacteria > Steroidobacterales > BM003 > CAKZML01. Next base: position 44,200 of record JAOTSW010000002.1, read on the forward strand.
AGAATTCAGCCAGAAGTGACCCGGTTCAGCCTGGAGTTCAACCTGGACCCGGTGGCCGCAAGGGGCGCCTCGTTCACCAATATCCAGCAACAGCTGACCAGCGGTGTTTCGCTCATGGGCCAGGCGACAGCGCCGCACGGAGGTTCGATTTCCACGATAGGCATTCTTCCCACGCTGCGTCGCGAGGACCTGGGCGACGAGGCCATCACCAACCTGCCCCGCTATAACCTGCTGTCAAAGACCTTGCGCAGCAGACGACAGGCGTCATTCCAGATAAATATCAACGGCGAGGAACAGTTGCTCGCCACATCCAATTCCGTGGTGCTCGAAGGCAGCAACACGTCGCTACAACTTCACCTGCGCGTGGCACCGGATGAATTTGCGGCCACCTTTAACGCAGCCCAGATGGTCACTCCCCTCGCCCTGGCGATCTCCGGCAATTCACCCTACTTCCTCGGTTGCCGACTCTGGGATGAAACCCGGATCGCACTATTCAAACAGTCAGTGGACAGCCGAAGCACCGCCCCGGTTGCCTGGCGTCGCGCTGCAAGAGTTCCATTCGGCTATGGCTGGGTGCGCAACAGCGTACTGGAGCAGTTTGCCGAGTCGGTCTTGCTATTCGAGCCCATACTGCCGATATGCTCTGACCGGGATCCACGAGATGAAGTGGCCGCCGGTCGGGTGCCGGCACTGTCCGAACTCGCCATACATCAAAGCACCATCTGGCAATGGAACCGGGCGATCTTCGATCCGGCCCTTGGCGGGCACTTCAGATTGGAGCTTCGCGCCCTGCCCTCGGGGCCGACACCTGTGGACATGACCGCTAACTCCGCCTTCCTGCTCGGTGCAACTGTCGGGTGGGCCAGCCGCATGCAATCCATGCTGCCGGGCTTCCCTTTCCAGTACGCAGAATACAATTTCTACCGTGCCGCCCAGGCCGGGCTGAACGCACAATTGTTGTGGCCGACCCGGGAACCCGTCTCCCCACGGGAACGTCCTGTAACAGAGCTGATCCTGGAGAACCTGCCCATCGCCCAGGAAGGCCTGGACATGATGGGGGTCAATTCATCGGAAAGCCGGCGGTTGCTGGACATCATCCAACAGCGTTGCGAGCGCGGCATTAACGGGGCCCGCTGGCAAAGCACCAGGGTCAGGCAACTGGAAACAGGCGCCTCGCGGGACGAGGCACTTCAGGGCATGCTGCGGGAATATCAGGCCTTGGCCAGGGAAGGCAATCCCCTGCATCAGTGGCCACTGGACGAGGCTTGAACAAACCAAAAAAACCCGGTAACCCGGGCCTTTCTTCCTCAGATCCTGGTTAACCAGCCGTGACGATCTTCCGCCAGACCGCCCTGCACGTCCGTCAGGGCCTTGCGCAATTTCATCGCGTTGGGCCCGACCTCACCATTACCCATCTTGTAGGTCTTGCCGTGGCAAACCAGTTCACCCACCGGCGACAGGACAGCCGCCGTGCCTGACAATGCAGCCTCGCTGGAGGCTGAGCGCTCAAGCAACTCGTCCACGGTGAATGGGCGCTCTTCCACCTGGTAACCCATGTCTCGGGCCAGGGTCAGAAGACTGTCCCGGGTCACACCGTGCAGGAAAGTCGGATCCAGTGCCTTGGTCAGGATTCGCTTGTCATCGATCAACAGAAAATTAGCGGCGCCGGTTTCCTGCACATCACCGTCCGGGCAAAACAGGACCTGGTCCACGCCGTGTTCCCTGCGCGCCTCCATGGTCACCCGCAGGGCTGCCGCATAATTCCCACCAGTCTTCACGCGGCCCATTTGGGTAGTGGTACGCATGGTCTTGTCGGCAACCAGCAGTCGTAGCGGACGCAGGCCGCCGGCAAAGTAATCACCTACCGGCGACACCAGCACAAACAGGCAGGCATCGGTGCTGGGCAGTGCCGCTGCACCGATATCCGGCGAAGTGCCCATCAGGCAGGGTCGGATATAAAGCGATTCGGGCAGGCCCGGAATTTCGTCGCGCACCGCATCCACCACTTTGAAAATGGCCTTGCGAACCATCTCTACTCCGGGGAAGGGCAGGCACATGGCTTCAGCGCTCTGACGCATACGCTCCAGGTGACGATCCAGGCGGAAAATACGCACCTGGCCATCGGCCCAGCGGTAGGCCTTCATACCCTCAAAAATCGTGCTGGAATAGTGTAGTACGTGAGCTGCCGGGTGCAGCGACAGAGGCTGGACCGGCTGTAAATTAATCTCTCCCCACTGACCATTGCTACTGTTGGCAATAGCCATCTGCTTGCAAAACACCGTACCGAACTTTGCCGCAGGCTTTTTATCCGCCGTCATGCTGACTCCAACTCACAATTTCGATCGTTTTTCGGCGGACAAGCCCCCGAATAATCCCGAACTATGAACCAAAGACAGTCACTTTTGAAGGGCATGCCCCGGCCCCGCAACCATCCTGAATCGGGCCCTGGCCCGCAATCCCATGTAGCTAATAGGCTTTTCGCCCAGGAGGCTAAACCGCAGCAATTTTCCTGACCTCAAACCCGCCTGTCAGGGCCGGGTAATTGGGATTGGAATGCGAGAGAACAGCGTCGTTCACGCCCCTCCGATCCTAATAGGAGGGCCCGGGGAGATTGGCCATACCCTGGAATGATCACATCTGTTGCCGCTACATCGCGGTAAATGTCGGTCTGCGTCTGTAACCACGCTTCCGACCCGGAAACTAGAGGGCCAGCATCACCCTGATCCTGCCCTCAAGATTCTCAC
>JAOTSW010000046.1 GCA_029864735.1 Chromatiales bacterium
AGCAGGGGCCTGCGGATGCGCTGTGCGCCCACCCCGCTCATCCCTATACCCGGGACCTGCTGGCGGCGGTGCCCGGCGCCGGGCCGGCGCAGAATCTCGGGCACGCGGCTGTTGCGGAGGCTTTGCCAGGGGGTTGCCGCTATCGGCATCGCTGCGAGCGGGAATCCCCGGCGTGTCGGGAAGCGGCGCCGGAACTTGCGGATGTGGCTGCCGACCACCAGGTGGCCTGCTACCACCCGCTTCTCAAGTAGGCGCGCCGGCCCCGGTCTCGCCCAGGGCATCGACAATATCGGCCAGCAGACCAGCATCTCTGGGCGTTGTGCCCGCCGGATACCTGCCGCGAATCTTTCCATCCCTGCCAATAAGAAATTTTTCGAAATTCCAGTCGATATCGCCAGGGAACCCCTGCTCTTCGGCGCATAACCAGGCATAAAGAGGGTCTTTTCCGGGACCCTTGACGTCAATTTTGACGGAAAGCGGAAACGTGACACCGTATTTTGTGCTGCAAAAGGCCTGGATTTGCTCCGGCGTGCCCGGTTCCTGGGCGCCAAACTGGTTACAGGGGACCGCCAGTACCGTGAAATTCATGCCCCGGAGTTCATCATGGAGGCTTTGCAGTTCCTCGTACTGGGGCGTGTACCCGCATTCGCTGGCCACATTTACCAGCAATACGACTTTGCCCCTGGTGGCTCCCAGCAAGGGGCCGCTGCCATCCAGCGCGGCTAGGCTATACTCCGGGAATAGATCCATTTTGTATTCCTCCTTTGCCGTGTAACGCCCTTAAGCGACTGGCATTTTTGGGGTGGGATAATTACCATACGCGATCCCGAATGGGGACCCGATTCTCTGGAGCCTTGGCATTATGACCTTTGAACGCCCTTTTAAACTCGTTTCTTACCTGGCCGCCGTGTTGCTGGCCATGTCTTCTTTCTCTGCGTCTGCCGAGGGCGATGCGGCCCGGGGCGCGGACCTGGCCGACACCTGTAAGGGGTGTCACTTCATTCCCAATTACAAGAACTCCTACCCGGTGTACAAGGTGCCGAAGATTGGCGGTCAGAACGCCGAGTTCGTGGTTGCGGCCCTGAAAGGTTACGCCAGTGGTGAGCGCAGCCACGATACCATGACCGCCCACGCTGCCACGCTTTCCGACCAGGACATGCTGGATGTGGCCAGCTACCTGTCCAGCCTTGGCGCCCCGCGCACCGAGGATGCAAGTGGTCCGGTGAGTGACAAGATCGCGACCTGTTCGGCCTGCCATGGCGATCGTGGTATCAGTGCCATGGGCATGTACCCCAACCTGGCCGGGCAGCATCGCAGCTACCTGGTGAAGGCATTGCACGCCTACCGCGACGGAAGCCGCAAGAACCCCATCATGAGCGGTTTTGCCGGCGCACTCTCTGACGAGGATATCGAGGAGATCGCCCTGTACTTCTCGTCCCAGAAAGGCCTGTTTACCCCGGCCCTCTAGGCCCGATTGTTATCCGGATCCTGCCGGCCGCTGGCCGGCAGGCGTCCGTGGGGTGTTTTCCCGGATTATTTTTCCTGGTGCTTTCGCCAGGCTGTCGGTTGGCGCGGCTTCGCCATGTCGTGAGCACGGCATTGGCTGTTAGCGTCGCGGCGACAGGATACAATGCGGGTTTTACTGCGGAGACCGGCCCATGCAGCAGGCGCCCTATAGCGTAGATTTCGACAACGGCATTACCGCTATTGATGTGGAGTATGTGCGGCCTATGCTGGACGCCAGCCACCTGGTGCTGCATCGGGGACGCGCCGCATTTGTCGATACCGGAACAAGCCACTCGGTACCCGGGTTGTTACAGGCCATGGCGGACCGGGGAATCAGTCCGGAACAGGTGGATTACGTTTTCGTCACCCACGTACACCTTGACCATGCCGGTGGCGCAGGCGCCCTCATGCAGGCCCTTCCCAACGCCGTCGCGGTGGTGCATCCACGGGGTGCCCGGCACCTTGCCGAGCCCGAAAAACTGATTGCCGGAACCCGGGCGGTATACGGCGACGAGGCTTTTGAACGCATGTACGGCGACATCATCCCCATTCCCGCCGAGCGGATTCACGTACCCGAGGACGGGGAAACCCTGGAATTGGCCGGACGGCCCTTGCGAGTGATGTTTACCGAGGGTCACGCCCGTCACCATTACTGCCTGGTCGATCCCGATGCGGCGGGGGTGTTTACCGGTGATAGCTTTGGCATTTCCTACCGGGATCTGGACAGCGACTCCGGGCCCTTCATCTTCCCAACCACCACCCCGGTGCATTTTGACCCTGAAGCCGCCCATCAGGCGGTAGACCGGATCATGGGCCTGGGGCCCAGGTACTTGTTTCTCACTCACTTTAGCCGGGTTGAGGCCTTGCCCCGCCTTGCCCGGGCCATGCATGAATGCCTGGATGGCTTTGTGGCCCTGGCGTGCAAATACCGTGACCACGATGATCGCAGCAATATGATGCAGCGGGCCATGTTCGAGTTCCTGGACGATCGCCTGGATGCTGGTGGATTCACCGGGGACAAGGACCAGCGGCACCGGATCCTGGATGACGACGTTCGGCTGAACGTACAGGGACTGGAATTCTGGCTGGATCACTCCGACCAGTAGATACCACACGACGATCATACCAAGGTCGGGACGTGGTGTTGCATGACAGCATGCTAAACTAGCGAGCCCGCAGTCCGTGCGGGTAGCAATGAGAATAACCAACCAAGAGGCAGGGATAATGGCAAGACTTCCTTCGGCTGGCGCGCGATTTCGCGCCGCGGTTATTGAAGAGCAACCGCTGCAGGTGGTGGGCACTATTAATGCCTACACGGCTTTGCTGGCGCAGCAAGCCGGCTTCAAAGCCATTTATCTTTCGGGAGCAGGTGTTGCCAACGCGTCATTTGGGCTGCCCGACCTGGGGCTGACCACCTTGAACGACGTTTGCGAGGACATTCGCAGGATCACCGGGGCCACCGACTTGCCGCTGCTGGTAGACGCCGATACCGGCTGGGGCCAGGCGTTCATGATCTCGCGCACGATTTCAGAGATGATTCGCGCCGGGGCCGCCGGTTGTCACCTGGAAGACCAGGTTCAGGCCAAGCGCTGCGGCCACCGTCCGGGCAAGGCGCTGGTATCCAGCGAGGAAATGGTTGATCGGATCAAGGCCGGTGTGGACGGACGGCATGACGATGATTTCGTCATCATGGCCCGAACCGACGCCCATGCGGTAGAGGGTCAGCAGGCCGCGCTGGATCGGGCCGCCGCCTATGTGGAGGCCGGCGCCGATATGATTTTCGCCGAGGCCCTGGCCAGTCTGGACGAATATCGCGAGTTTACCGCCCAGATAAAGGTGCCGGTCCTGGCCAATATCACTGAATTTGGCAAGACACCGATGTTCACGGTGGAAGACCTGGGAGACGCCGGAGTGGCGCTGGCCCTGTATCCATTGAGCGCATTTCGCGCCATGAGCGCCGCCGCCCTGATGGTCTATCGGGAGCTGCGTACCAAGGGGACCCAGAAGGACGTGTTGCACCGCATGCAGACCCGCTCCGAGCTCTACGAGGTATTGGGTTACCACGAATATGAAAACAAGCTGGACGACCTGTTCGCCCAGGGCAAGGAATAATTTCATCAGGAAACCAGGGAAGCCGCCTTGGCGGCCTTTTCAGAAACGTAATCAGGAGATCAGCCCATGAGTGACAAGCAAAAAAAAGCCGGTGGACTGGCTGGCGTCGTAGCGGGTAAAACTGCTATCGCTACAGTTGGCAAGGAAGGCGCAGGCCTGACCTATCGGGGCTACGACATTACGGATCTGGCTGAGAAGGGTAGTTTCGAAGAGACCGCTTACCTGTTGCATTACGGAAAGCTTCCGAGCGAGGCTGAACTGGCCGCCTATATTCAACGCATCAAGGGGCTGCGCGGACTGCCTGATGAGCTGAAGAAAGTCCTGGAAGCCATTCCGGCAACCGCACATCCCATGGACGTGATGCGCACCGGCTGTTCGTTCCTGGGCAACCTGGAGCCCGAGGGCGGCTTTGAGAACCAGCTGGATGTGGCAGATCGCCTCTTGGCGGTTTTCCCGTCCATCATCATCTATTGGCACCGCTTCCACACCGACGGTCTTCGCATTAATACCGAGACCGATGATGACAGCGTGGCCGGGCACTTCCTGCACCTGCTCCATGACAAGGCCCCCAGCGACCAGCATCGACGCAACCTGGACATCTCGCTGATCCTGTATGCCGAGCATGAGTTCAACGCCTCCACGTTCACCGCCCGGGTAATCACCGGCACATTGTCGGATTTCCATTCGGCAGTCACCGGGGCCATCGGCGCCCTGCGCGGTCCGTTGCATGGCGGCGCCAACGAGGCAGCCATGGAGCTGATCAACAAGTTCCGCAGCGTGGAAGAAGCCGAGGCCGGCGTACTGGGCATGCTGGAGCGCGGGGACAAGATCATGGGCTTCGGGCATCGTGTCTACACGGTTTCCGATCCCCGTAATGCGTTCAACAAGCGCATGTCCAAGAGTCTGTCGGAAGAAGTCGGCGATACCTGGATGTACGACGTGTCAGAAACGGTTGAGCGGGTCATGTGGGAGCAGAAGAAATTGTTTGCCAACGCCGACTTCTTCTCGGCAAGCGCCTACCATTTCATGGGTATTCCCACTTATCTGTTCACGCCGATTTTTGTCTGTTCGCGTATCACCGGCTGGGCCGCTCATATCATGGAGCAGCGTGCTGATAACCGTCTGATTCGTCCGGCAGCTGATTACATTGGCCCCAGCCTTCGGGAATGGGTCGCCCGGGAAGACCGGTCTTGATAAAAACAAGACAGTAGTCTTGCCAGGGGTATTCGTGTCCTGTTTCGACGCCAAATCCACGCGCCGCCCCGGTCCGGACCAGGTGCTGCAGGACATCGCCGATTACGTGACCGGTGTTGAGATCGATAGCGGACTGGCATTGAGCACGGCCCGTTATTGCCTCATGGATACGCTGGCTTGCGGTTTTCAGGCGCTTGATTATCCCGCATGCACCGGCTTGCTGGGTCCGGTGGTCCAGGGCGCTACCATGTCTGGCGGCTCTCGCGTTCCCGGCACCTCCTATGAACTGGATCCGGTACAGGCTGCGTTCAACATTGGCGCGATGGTCCGCTGGCTGGACTTTAACGACACCTGGCTGGCGGCTGAGTGGGGCCACCCCTCGGACAACCTGGGCGGTATCCTGGCAGTGGCGGACTACCTGGACCGCAAGAACCTGGCCGAGGGCAAGGCGCCGATCACCATTCGCGAGGTATTGGTGGCCATGGTGAAGGCCCATGAAATCCAGGGCGTCCTGGCGCTGGAAAACAGTTTCAACCAGGTCGGCCTGGATCACGTGTTACTGGTGCGGGTGGCAACCACGGCGGTGGTTACCAGGATGTTGGGTGGCGGCCGAGAGCACATAATCAATGCGCTATCCAATGCATGGATCGACGGCGGCGCCCTGCGTACATATCGCCACGCGCCCAACACGGGTTCCAGGAAGAGCTGGGCCGCCGGTGACGCGACCAGCCGCGGTGTTCGCCATGCACTGATCGCCATGACCGGCGAGATGGGTTATCCCTCTGCCCTGTCGGCCCCCAAGTGGGGCTTCTATGATGTGCTCTTCAAGGGCAAGCCATTCACTTTCCCCCAGGGTCTTGGCAGCTACGTGATGGAAAACGTGTTGTTCAAGATTTCGTACCCGGCTGAATTCCACGGCCAGACCTCGGTGGAAGCGGCAATGACCCTGCATCCCCGGGTCAAGGATCGCCTGGACGAGATCGACAAGGTCGTGATTGAGACCCAGGAACCGGCAGTTCGAATCCTCGACAAGACCGGACCGCTGGACAACCCGGCTGATCGTGACCACTGCATCCAGTACATGACCGCGGTTCCCCTGATCTTCGGCCGCCTGAGCGCTGCCGACTATGAGGACGGTATGGCCGCTGATCCGCGGATTGATGCCCTGCGTGCTCGCATGGAAGTGCGGGAAAACGAGGGTTTCACCAGGGACTACTACGATGCCGGGAAGCGGTACATTGGAAACGCGGTCCAGGTGTTCTTCAAGGACGGCACGGCCAGTGAGCGGATTGAAGTGCAATTTCCCATCGGCCATCCCAGGCGTCGTGAGGAAGGGATTCCCTTGTTGGTAAAGAAATTCGAGACCAGCATTCGTGACCGCCTGACTGGCGGGCAGTTCAGCGCTCTGACCGCGCTGTGCTCCAGCCAGGCCGGGCTGGAAAGCACCCCGGTCAACCAGTTCATGGCGCTGATGGTTCGGGCCGACTAATGTCACGGGGCGAACAAGCGCGCCCTGCGCTATAATCCGCCGCCCGCGCCTTGGCCGGAAGAGGGAGGCGGACATGGCTGACGAAGAATTGCTGTCGCGCATCGGTGCCGGTGCGACTGAACTTGGACTTGACCTGGACGTGACCCAGCGAGGCCAGCTGCTGGGATATCTCCATGAGATGGTCCGTTGGGGTCGTGCCTACAACCTGACCGCGATTCGCGATATTGAGAAAATGGTGCCGTTGCACTTGCTGGACAGCCTGGCGGTGGTGCCCCATGTGCGCGGCCCCAGGGTGATAGACCTGGGAACCGGGGCGGGGTTGCCGGGAATCCCCCTGGCGATAGTGCGACCCGGGTTCCGGGTCTGCTTGATGGATTCTTCGGCCAAGAAGTGTCGATTCCTGCGTCATGTGGTGGTCAAGCTGGGTTTGCAGAACGTGGAAGTCGTCCAAAGCCGTGCGGAAAACTACCGCCCGGAACAGGGCTTTGATACCGTGGTCAGCCGGGCAGTCGGGGCCCTGGGTCTTTTGATGGATCTTTCGGCTCATCTTTGCGAGCCGGGAGCACAGTTTCTGGCCATGAAGGGCCATTTTCCCGAGGCCGAACTGGCCGACGCGGATGAACGTTGGAAAGTAGATGAAGTCCTGGCATTGAAGGTGCCGGGTGTAGAGGCTGACCGCCACCTGGTGGTCTGCACCAGGCTCTAGCTAGAAGAGACGAGTTAACGATGGCCAGAATAATCGCGATAGCAAACCAGAAAGGTGGTGTGGGTAAAACGACCACATGCGTGAATCTGGCGGCCTCCCTGGCAGCAACCAAGCGCCGGGTGCTTCTTGTTGATATGGATCCCCAGGGCAACGCGACCATGGGTTGCGGCGTGGACAAGCGAGAGCTTGAGTGCACCGCCTGCGATGTGCTGCTGGGCGATGCCAGCGCGGCCGAGGCCATGATCCACCTGGATGAGGTCAAGTTCTGGCTTATCCCCGGAAATGAAGACCTGACCACGGCCGAGGTGCAGTTACTGGGGGAAATTGGCAGGGAAATGCGCCTGCGTAGCGCCCTGGCGGATGTGGTAGACCAGTTTGACTACGTGCTTATTGACTGCCCTCCGTCGATCAATATGTTGACGGTGAATGCCCTGACTGCCGCCACCGGCGTGTTGATACCCATGCAGTGTGAATACTACGCGCTGGAAGGCCTGTCCTCGCTGATCAGAACCATCGACCAGATTCGTTCGACCGTGAATCAGCGCATCGAGTTGATGGGCTTGCTCCGGACCATGTTTGATCCCCGGAATAACCTGGCCAATGAAGTGTCCAGCCAGCTGATCATGCATTTCGGCGAAAAAGTGTACCGGACAGTCATACCGCGCAATGTGCGCCTGGCCGAGGCGCCCAGCTTTGGAATGCCTGCCATGTACCATGACAAGAGTTCCCGGGGCGCTTTGGCGTACCTGGCCCTGGCCGGCGAAGTGATTCGCCGCCAGGAGGACGAGCAACGTGCTGCAACGGCCTGATAGAATCAGGCGACATCGACAAAAGACATCGAGACGGTAATGGTGGGAAAACGCAAAACTCTCGGGCGCGGGCTAGATGCCCTCCTCAGTCCCAGTTCCAAGGACAAGCGGGACGCTGCTGACAGCGGTGATCTGCGTCACCTGGCGATAGACCTGTTGCAGCGTGGCAAATACCAGCCCCGCCACGATATGCGGCCGGAAAGCCTGCAAGACCTGGCCGACTCCATCAAGGCCCAGGGGGTCGTGCAGCCTATTGTGGTCAGGCCTCTCAAGTCGGCCCCCGGTCAGCCCAGGCACTACGAGATCATTGCCGGGGAACGCCGGTGGCGGGCCGCCCAGATCGCGGGCCTGCAGGAGATGCCGGTAGTCATCAGGGACGTTCCTGATGAAGCCGCCGTAGCCATGGCGCTGATAGAGAACATCCAGCGCGAGAACCTGAACCCCCTGGAAGAGGCGCAGTCCCTGGCCCGCCTTATCAGTGAGTTTAAGATGACACACCAGCAGGCCGCGGACGCCGTGGGCCGCTCCCGGGCGGCGGTGAGCAACCTGCTCAGGTTGCTGGAGCTGGCAGATGAAGTGAAAGCCCTGGTGGAGGACCGCCGCCTGGAAATGGGCCACGCCCGCGCCCTGCTCGGCCTGGCTTCCGCGAGGCAGCAGGTCGAGGCAGCCAGGACCGTGGCCAGCAAGGGCATGTCGGTGCGTGAGACAGAGGCCCTGGTAAGGCGCCTGCTCAAGCCTCCGCCGGCAGCTCCGGCCAAGCCTGCCGTTGACCCGGATGTTCGGGTTCTGGAGGGCGAGCTTGGAGACAAGCTGGGCGCCAAGGTGAAGATCCAGAGCTCACCGGGCGGAAAAGGCAAGCTGGTTATCGCGTACAATAGCCTTGATGAACTGGAAGGTATCCTCGGCCACATTCACTAGGAGGCCTGAATCGGTCCAAATGGACCGTTTTTCAGCGGAATTTATGCCAATTTCCGGTTTTTGCGTTGCGGGAAAGTCCCCCAGCATTTATACTTCCGCGGCTTTCAGCGACGGGCTATCCCTACAATGAAAATCCCGGCCAAAACCGTGCCCGGGAAGATCCTTGTTTGGCAGGCCCTAGTAACTCTGGTTTGCGCGGTTCCCTGGGCGATATTTGCCGGGATTCACGCGGGCGCAGGGGCTGTTTTGGGAGGCGGGATCAGCGTCTTATTGACTCTGTATTTTGCAGTCAAGGTGTTCTCGGTGGATGCGAAGCAGAATCCACAGGGGGCGATGTCGGCGTTCTTCAGGGCGGAAGCCTTGAAGCTGATGCTGGCGGCGGTGATTTTTTCACTGGTGGCCAAGTTCCTGGCCCACTTGTTTCTCCCGGTGATAAGCACGTTTATCGCCACCTTGGCGGTTTACTTGTTCGCGTTGATTTTTACACGGTTAGATCCAGCAGGTATTGGCAGGTAGGACATGGCTAGCGCAGCACAGTCTCCCACAGAGTACGTCACTCACCACCTTACCCACCTTTCTGTGGGCGAAGGCTTCTGGACCTTTAATATCGATACCCTTTTCTGGTCCTGGGTAACCGGCATTATTTTTCTTTCCCTGTTTTATATGGGCGCCCGCAAGGCGACTGCCGGAGAACCGGGAAAACTCCAGAATTTCGTGGAAATACTGGTGGACTTCGTCGACAACTCGGTTGCTGACGGTTTTCACGGCCCCCGGGGTTTCGTCGCGCCGCTGGCACTGACGGTTTTCTTCTGGGTGCTGCTGTGGAACATGCTGGATTTGATTCCGGTGGATTTGCTGCCCTGGTTGGCCAGCACCGTCGGCATCCACTACCAGCGCATCGTGCCCTCAGCTGACATGAACGCCACCTTCGGCTTGTCCCTGTCGGTGCTGGCCCTGATCATTATTTACAGTATCAAGGGCAAGGGCGTTAAGGGCTTTATCAAGGAACTGCTGTTCCATCCCTTCGGGTCCTTCCCCCTGCTGGTGCCTTTCAACATCATCCTTAACGTGGTGGAGTTGATCGCCAAGCCCGTATCACTGGCCCTGCGGTTGTTCGGCAACCTCTACGCCGCTGAAATGATTTTTATTCTTATCGCCATGTTGCCGGCCTGGATTCAGTTTATTCCAGGTTCAGCATGGGCGATTTTCCACATCCTTGTTATTCCTCTCCAGGCCTTCATTTTCATGACCTTGACGATCGTGTATTTGAGTCTGGCGTACGAAGAACACTGATTTTTTTGATTTTTACTACAACACCTATTTTTAGGGAGACGACATAATGGAAGCTATTGCCCAGATCCAGGCGAACACCGCTATTGCCATCGGTCTGATCTTCGCCTTCGCAGCGCTTGGAACCGGTATTGGTTTCGGTCTGCTGGGTGGCAAGTTCCTCGAAGGTACCGCCCGTCAGCCAGAAATGGCTCCGATGCTGCAGACCAAGATGTTCATCGTTGCCGGTTTGCTTGATGCGCTGGCGATTATTGGCGTGGCATTTGCTGCCCTGCTGATGTTCGGTAATCCCCTTCTGGCCGCATTGGGCAGCTAACGCTACCCAATCGTCAGTAGATTGAACCGAATATTCAAATTCATCTAGCGGGGATTTTGCCGTGGGACTGAACGCAACCCTTTTTGGGCAAATCTTTACTTTCCTGGTATTCGTCTGGTTTACCAAGAAGTTTGTCTGGCCGCCTGTTATGCAGGCCATGGACGAGCGTCGGCAGAAAATTGCCGATGGTCTGGCTGCCGCCGATCGCGGACAGCGGGAGCTTCTTGAAGCTGATGCGCAAGCCGCGGAAGTATTGAAGGAAGCCCGCCAGCAGGCAGCCGGCATCGTAGAGCAGGCGAGCAAGCGTGGAAGCGAAATTGTTGAAGAAGCCAAGGTAAATGCACGGGCTGAGGGCGAACGCCTGATCAGTGCTGCACAGGCTGAAATCGAACGGGAACAGGCGAGGGCCCGCGAGGCGCTCAAGGCTGAAGTGGCCGGTATTGCCCTAATAGGCGCCGGACGCATCCTGAAACGCGAAATCAACGCTGATGCTCATGCCGAGCTGATGGACGAGCTGACGGCGCAGATCTAGCGCGTCGGGAGAGCAGTCATGGCTGAAAACGTAACACTTGCAAGGCCTTATGCCCGAGCTGCTTTCGAGCTGGCGCGGGATGCCGGGCACTTGGCGCAGTGGTCTGACGCGCTGGGCAACATGGCGGAGGCAACAGAGCATGAACAGCTCAAGCCCCTGCTGGGTGACCCTTCAGTCAGTCCGCAGCAGATCAGTGAAATTATTGTTGCAGCATGTGGTTTGTCCGATGGACCCATGACCAACTTCGTTCGCTTACTGGCAGAAGGTCGCCGGTTGGGAGCGATGGTGGAAATTGCTGCTCAATTTGAGGCCTTCCGCTCTGATGAAGAGAAGACCATCGACGTGGAAGTCACTGCCGCTGCTGATTTGGACGATGCACAAAAGAAACGCCTGGCCGAGTCGTTACAGAAACGGTTGGGACGCACAGTGCGGCTGCACGTGAGTCTGGATGAATCCTTGTTGGGTGGTGCAGTAGTCAAGGCGGGTGACCTGGTCATCGACGGCTCTGTAAGCACCCGGTTGAGCAAACTGGCGCAGTCAATTATGTCGTGATGCGGCGGCTGCCCGGCGCACACAGATCGAGAGGAAAATGAGATGTCTGTTAAGGCTTCTGAAATTAGCGAGCTGATTAAAGATCGCATCAAGAACTTCGAGGCGAATGCTGAAGCTCGTGATGTCGGTACCGTGGTCAGCCTTACCGACGGTATCGTCCGTATTTACGGTCTGAGCAATGTTGCCTACGGCGAAATGCTTGAGTTCCCCGGCGATACGTTCGGTTTGGCCTTGAACCTGGAGCAGGATTCAGTCGGCGCGGTGGTGCTGGGTGATTACAAGCACATCTCTGAAGGCGATACGGTAAAGACCACCGGACGTATTCTGGAAGTGCCGGTAGGTGAAGAACTGCTGGGTCGCGTGGTCGATTCCCTGGGTCTGCCGATTGATGGCAAGGGTCCTATCGATGCCAAGGCTTTTGAGCCCATCGAGAAAGTGGCTCCCGGTGTTATCTGGCGTAAGTCAGTTGACGAGCCGGTACAGACCGGACTCAAGGCAATTGATGCCATGGTCCCGGTTGGTCGTGGTCAGCGTGAGCTGATTATCGGTGACCGCCAGACCGGTAAGACGGCTGTTGCCATCGACACCATCATCAATCAGAAAGGCACCGGCGTTAAGTGCATCTACGTGGCCGTTGGACAGAAGAACTCGTCCATCGCCAACGTTGTGCGCAAGCTGGAAGAGCACGGCGCCATGGAGCACACCATCGTGGTTGCTGCTGCCGCTGCCGAATCTGCCGCCATGCAGTACATCGCTCCTTACGCTGGTTGCGCAATGGGCGAGTACTTCCGCGACAAGGGCGAAGACGCGCTGATTATTTATGACGATCTGACCAAGCAGGCCTGGGCCTACCGCCAGGTATCCCTGTTGCTGCGTCGTCCCCCGGGTCGTGAAGCCTACCCCGGCGACGTGTTCTACCTCCATTCACGTTTGCTCGAGCGTGCTGCTCGTGTGAGCGAGGCCTGGGTTGAGAAGGAAACCGATGGCAAGGTCAAAGGCAAGACGGGTTCACTGACGGCACTGCCGATCATTGAAACCCAGGCTGGTGACGTGTCGGCATTCGTGCCCACCAACGTGATCTCGATTACCGACGGCCAGATCTTCCTGGAAACCGATCTGTTCAACGCAGGCATTCGTCCGGCTATCAACGCCGGTCTGTCAGTGTCTCGTGTGGGTGGTGCAGCACAGACCAAGATCATCAAGAAGCTTGGTGGTGGCGTGCGTCTGGCGCTTGCCCAGTACCGTGAATTGGCGGCATTCGCCCAGTTCGCATCGGATCTGGACGATACCACGCGCAAGCAGCTGGAACGTGGTCAGCGTGTTACCGAACTGATGAAGCAGAAGCAGTACTCGCCTCTGTCAATCGGTCAGATGGCCCTGTCCCTGTTTGCTGTGAACGAAGGCTTCCTGGATGAGGTTCCGGTCAAGAAGATCGTGGACTTCGAGGCGGGTTTGCACGCACATATGCGCGCCGCTCACGCCGCTTTGGAAGACAAGATCAATTCCACGGGTGACTTCAATGACGACATCGCAGCCGAACTAAGAAAGGTTGCGGAAGAGTTCAGGGCCACCGGAGCCTACTAGGCACCCGTACCAGGAGCGAGAGCAGATGTCAGGCGCAAAAGAAATCCGCGGCAAGATCAAGAGTATCAAGAATACTCAGAAGATCACCAAAGCCATGGAAATGGTGGCTGCCAGCAAAATGCGCAAAGCGCAGGACCGCATGGCAGCGGCCCGCCCCTATGCGGATCGCATTCAGCATGTGATCGGTCACCTGGCACAGGCGAATCCTGACTTCCAGCATCCCTTGCTGGTTGAGCGCAAGGAAATTCGCCGGGTCGGTTACCTGATTATCTCCACCGATCGTGGCTTGTGCGGCGGCTTGAACAACAATTTGTTCAAGCGGGCGCTGATGCACATGCAGGAAATGAAAGCTGCCGGAGCAGAAATTGATCTGTCCCTGGTTGGCTCCAAGAGCGCGACGTTCTTCCGTCGCTTTGGCGCTCGTATCGTCTCCCAGGTTTCGCACCTGGGCGACTCGCCTCATGTGACCGATCTCATCGGTAGCGTGAAGCTGCTGCTGGATGCTTACGCCAGCGGTGAACTGGATGCGGTGTACCTGGTGCATAACACCTTTGTGAGCACCATGAGTCAGGAGCCCACGCTCAATCAGCTTTTGCCGGTTGAGCCGATGGACAAGGACGAGCTGCAGTCTCATTGGGATTACATCTATGAGCCTACTGCCGCTGAATTGCTGGAAGACCTGCTGAACCGATACACGGAAAGCCAGGTTTACCGCGCGGTGTTGGACAATATTGCCTGTGAACAGGCAGCCCGGATGGTGGCGATGAAGGCCGCTACAGATAACGCTGGTGACTTGATCGGCAATCTGCAGCTGGTTTACAACAAGGCCCGCCAGGCTGCTATTACGCAGGAACTTTCAGAAATCGTAAGCGGTGCAGCAGCGGTTTAAATCCGCGGGCATCGCAAAGTCAAAGTATCGAGGACAAAGGCATGAGCTTGGGAAAAACGGTTCAGATTATCGGCGCGGTTGTGGACGTGGAGTTTCCGCGTGATGCGATCCCCAAAGTCTATGACGCACTGGTGCTGGAAGAAACCAACCTGACGCTGGAAGTCCAGCAGCAGCTCGGTGACGGGGTTGTTCGCACCATTGCAATGGGTGCCTCCGAAGGCGTTAAGCGCGGCCAGACCGTGCGCAATACCGGCGAGCCCATCCAGGTTCCGGTTGGGCTGGCTACACTGGGCCGCATCATGGATGTGCTGGGATTGCCTATCGATGAGGCCGGCCCCATTGCGACCGAAGAGCGCATGCCCATTCATCGCGCGGCTCCCCTTTACGAGGACCAGGCCGGCGCCATGGAAATCCTGGAAACGGGAATCAAGGTTATCGATCTGATCATGCCCATCTCCAAGGGCGGCAAGATTGGCCTGTTCGGCGGCGCCGGCGTGGGCAAGACCGTTACCCTGATGGAACTGATTCGTAACATCGCCATCGAGCACTCGGGTTACTCCGTGTTTGCCGGTGTCGGCGAGCGTACTCGTGAAGGTAATGATTTCTACCACGAGATGAAGGATTCGGGAGTACTGGACAAGGTGGCACTGGTTTACGGCCAGATGAACGAGCCGCCCGGAAACAGGCTGCGTGTAGCCCTGTCCGGTCTGACCATGGCCGAGAAGTTCCGTGACGAAGGTCGTGACGTGCTGATGTTTATCGATAACATCTACCGTTACACCCTGGCCGGAACCGAGGTGTCTGCACTGCTGGGCCGTATGCCTTCCGCCGTGGGTTACCAGCCCACCCTGGCCTCTGAAATGGGCGCCCTGCAGGAACGTATTACCTCCACCAAGACCGGCTCCATCACCTCCTTCCAGGCTGTGTACGTGCCTGCGGATGACTTGACCGATCCGTCACCCGCCACCACCTTTGCTCACCTGGACGCCACCCTGGTGTTGTCGCGCCAAATCGCGGAACTGGGTATCTACCCGGCCGTGGATCCCCTGGATTCAACCAGCCGACTGCTGGATCCGCTGGTTATTGGCCAGGATCACTACGACACCGCCCGTGCCGTGCAGGCCACGTTGCAGCGCTACAAGGAATTGCAGGACATCATCGCGATCCTTGGCATGGATGAGCTGTCCGAGGAAGACAAACAGTCCGTTACTCGTGCCCGCAAGATCCAGAGGTTCCTGTCCCAGCCCTTCTTCGTGGCCGAGACATTTACCGGAAGCCCGGGCAAGTACGTGACCTTGACCGAGACCATTGCCGGCTTCAAGGGCATTGTCTCCGGTGATTATGACCACCTGCCCGAGCAGGCTTTCTACATGGTAGGTACCATCGAAGAAGCCGTTGCCAAGGGCGAGACGCTGAAGTAAGCACCAGTGGGAGCACCCAACATGGCTAGCACAATTCGGGTCGATATCGTAAGCGCGGAAGGCGAGATATACAGCGGCGATGCCACCATGGTTTTCGCCCCTGCAAGCCAGGGTGACCTGGGCATTGCACCCCGCCACGCACCGCTGATTACCACCATGCGTCCGGGTGAAGTGCGGGTGCAGACCGAGGACGGCGAAGAGCAGTTCTTCTTCATCACCGGCGGCGCATTGGAAATTCAGCCTTACCAGGTAACCGTGCTGGCCGATACGGCCATGCGTGCCCGTGATCTTGACGAGGCCGCGGCAATTGACGCCAAGCGCCGCGCCGAGGAAGCCATGGACAATCAGGACGCTGATTTCGACATGGCCGCCGCCCAGAGCGAACTGGCTGTTATCAGCGCCCAGCTCAGGGCCATCCAGAAATTGCGGAAACAGGCCAAGCGCTAGCATCTACGCGCCTTTGCGACAGCAAGAAAAACCAAGGGCCGCCTCTACCAGGGCGGCCTTTGTGCATCGGGTTTCAGCAAAGTCTGGCCCTGATCTAACTTGCGATCCGCATCACAGCCGGTGTTGCCCCGGCTGAGGTATTATTAACGAATATATTTTCGCCAAGAGAACAGCAAGCATGGCACTGAGCATCGTCGTACTGGCCGCCGGGCAAGGCACCCGTATGAAATCTGACCTGCCCAAGGTGTTGCAACCCATGGCGGGCCGTCCCCTGCTGGCCCATGTCCTGGAGCGCTGCCAGGAACTGTCTGCCGATGCTGTCCACGTGGTTTATGGCCATGGGGGCGAGAGGGTGAAACAGGAATTTGCCGAAAGTTCGGTGAATTGGGTGCTCCAGGCGGAGCAACTGGGTACAGGTCATGCCGTGCAACAGGCAGCGCCACACATTCCAGCTGATCACAACGTGCTGGTGCTGTGTGCCGACGTTCCCCTGATCAAGACCGAGACCCTG
>JAOTSW010000166.1 GCA_029864735.1 Chromatiales bacterium
GACATCAACAGCGCCACCTCCCAGTTTTTCATCAACCTGTCCGACAACAGCTTCCTGGATCACGGCGGTCGCGATTTCGGCTATGCCGTGTTCGGCAAGGTCACCTCAGGTATGGACGTGGTGGACGCCATGTCCAAGCAGGCCACCGGCAACAAGCGCGGTCACTCGGATGTTCCCCTTGAGGACATCGTGGTGACCTCGGTGCGTCGCATCGAAGATTAAACTCGAGGACTAAACTCGAGGCACTGCCAGAGCTGGGGTCAGACCCCAATTTACCTTGCGTAAATTGGGGTCTGACCCCTTTTTAATACCCCAGATTCGGCGCCAACCAGCGCTCGGCCAACTCCACCGAAATTCCCTTGCGTCGGGCGTAGTCCTCGACCTGGTCGCGGTCGATCTTGCCCAGGGCAAAATACTTGGACTGGGGATGAGAGAAGTACCAGCCGCTGACGGCAGCGGTGGGCCACATGGCGAAGGACTCGGTGAGCTTGATGCCAATGCGACGCTCCACATCCAGCAGCGAGAACAGGGAAGCCTTCTCGGTGTGATCCGGACAGGCGGGATAGCCCGGCGCCGGACGGATGCCGCGGTAGCTTTCTGAGATCAAGGCCTGGTTATCCAGGGACTCATCCGCCGCATAACCCCAGTAATCGCGACGCACCTGTTCATGCAGGTACTCGGCAAAGGCCTCGGCCAACCGATCCGCCAGGGCCTTGAGCATGATGGAACTGTAGTCATCATGGGAGGCCTCGAACTCCCGGGCCCGTTCTTCCACGCCGTGACCGGCGGTCACCGCAAAAGCACCCAGGTAATCGGCAATACCCTGCTCGTGGGGCGCCAGGAAATCCGCCAGTGACAGGTGAGGCAGACCCGGTCGCAGGTTCTTCTGCTGACGCAGGTTGTGCAGGGTCAGGATGCGTTGGTCACGTTGTTCGTTGGCAAACACGGCAATATCATCGTGATCTACGGTGTTGGCATGGAACAGGCCGAGCACGCCCCTGGGCTGCAGCCAGTTCTCCGAGACCAGCCTGTCCATCATGGCCTGGGCATCGGCAAACAAGGCGCGCGCCGCTTCACCGACTTCGTTGTCCTGGAGCACCGCAGGATAGGTTCCCCGGAATTCCCAGGCATTGAAGAACGGCATCCAGTCTACGTAGGGCAGCAATGTCTCCACGCTGACCTTGTCCAGCACGTGGATGCCCGGCTTGTTCGGCGCCGGCGGTGTGTAGTCGCTCCAGTCCACCGCCAGGCGATTCTCGCGCGCGCCCGACAGGGTGACTGCCGGACCCTTGGCACGCTTGCCGGCGTGTTGCTCGCGTCGACGTGCATGCTCGGCCTTGGTGTCAGTGACAAACCTGTCCCGATCCGCATGGCTGACCAGTTGCTGGGCCACGCCTACCGCTCGCGACGCATCCTTCACGTACATCACCGGGCCTTCATAGCCCGGGTCGATTTTCACCGAGGTATGCACCGGCGAAGTCGTGGCCCCACCGATCAGCAGAGGCAGGTCCATGCCGCGACGCTGCATCTCTTTCGCCACGTAGACCATCTCGTCCAGGGACGGGGTGATCAGGCCCGACAGGCCGATCATGTTGGCGCCCTCGCGTTCGGCGGCATCCAGGATCTTCTCGCAAGGCACCATCACGCCCAGGTCGATGACCTCGAAGTTATTACACTGCAGCACCACGCCCACGATGTTCTTGCCGATGTCGTGCACGTCGCCTTTCACGGTGGCCATGACGATACGGCCCTTGGCCTGGCCACCGCCACGCTTTTCCCGCTCAATAAAAGGGATCAGGTGAGCCACGGCTTTTTTCATCACTCTTGCGGACTTCACCACCTGGGGCAGGAACATCTTGCCCTCGCCAAACAGGTCGCCCACCACATTCATGCCGGCCATCAAGGGCCCTTCGATGATCAGCAGCGCGTGCTCTGCCTGCTGGCGGGCCTCTTCCGTGTCCTCAACGATGTACTCGTCTATGCCCTTGACCAGTGCGTGGGACAGGCGCTTTTCCACCTCCCACTCGCGCCAGGACAAGTCCTGGGTCTGCCGGGCGCTGCCGCCCTTGCCGCGATAATCCTGTGCCAGTTCCAGCAGTCTCTCGGTGGCATCGTCGCGACGGTTGAGCACCACGTCTTCCACCCGCTCGCGAAGTTCAGTGGGGATGTCCTCGTAGATGGCCAGCTGGCCCGCATTGACAATACCCATGTCCATGCCCGCCTTGATGGCGTGGTACAGGAACACCGAGTGAATCGCCTCGCGTACCGCGTTATTGCCACGGAAGGAGAAGGACACGTTACTGACACCACCGCTGACCAGGGCGTGGGGCAGTCGAGCCTTGATCTTCCGGGTGGCCTCGATGAAGTCCAGCCCGTATCCGTTATGGGCTTCAATACCGGTGGCGATGGCGAAAATATTCGGGTCGAAAATGATGTCTTCCGGCGGGAAGCCAACCTCTTCGGTCAACAGCTTGTAGGAGCGCGCACAAATCTCAACCTTGCGTTCCACCGTGTCCGCCTGGCCTTGTTCATCGAAGGCCATGACGATGACCGCAGCGCCGTAGCGGCGCACCAGCCTGGCCTGCTCGAGAAACGGCTCCTCGCCTTCTTTCATGCTGATGGAATTGACCACGCACTTGCCCTGCACGCACTTCAGCCCGGTCTCGATCACGCTCCACTTGGACGAGTCCAGCATCACCGGCACCACCGAGATATCCGGTTCCGCCGCCAGCAGGTTCAGAAAGGTCTTCATGGCCTTTTCCGAATCCAGCATGCCCTCGTCCATGTTGATGTCCACCACCTGGGCGCCGGCTATCACCTGCTGACGGGCCACGTCCAGGGCGGTGTTGTAGTCATCCGCCTCGATCAGTTTTCTAAACACCGCGGACCCGGTCACGTTGGTGCGTTCACCCACGTTCACGAACAGGCTGTCCTCGCCTATGTTCACCGCCTCAAGACCCGACAGGCGAAGCTTTGGCTCCAGGGTGGGCAGGACACGGGGAGGATATTCCCGGACCGCGTCACGGATAGCAGAAATGTGTTCCGGGGTCGTGCCGCAACAGCCACCCACCATATTCAACAGGCCGCTGCGGGCGAACTCACCAATCACCCGGGCCATGTCTTCCGGCGTGTCATCGTACTCCCCGAATTCATTGGGCAGACCCGCGTTGGGATGGGCGCTGACATGGCAGTCGGCGACCCGGGAAAGTTCCGCCACGTAGGGGCGCAACTCGGTGGCGCCCAGGGCGCAGTTCAAGCCCACCACCAGCGGTTGGGCGTGGCGAATGGAATTCCAGAACGCCTCGGTGGTCTGCCCCGAAAGCGTGCGGCCCGATGCATCGGTGATGGTGCCGGAAACCATGATGGGCACATCCAGCCCCAGGGTCTCACGCAGACCGGTGATGGCAAACAGCGCAGCCTTGGCATTCAAGGTATCGAACACGGTCTCCACCATCAGGAAGTCGGCGCCACCTTCGACCAGGGCCTTGGCACACAGGGCGTAGGTCTCCACCAGCTGGTCAAAATTAATATTGCGGAAACCCGGGTCATTGACGTCCGGCGACAGGGAAGCGGTGCGGGTGGTGGGGCCCAGCACGCCGGCCACCAGGCGACGCACGCCGGTACGCTGGGTACATGCGTCGGCCTCGAGTCGGGCAAGACGGGCCGCCTCGCGATTCAATTCCTCCACCAGGGACTCCATGCCGTAGTCGGCCATGGACGGATCGTTGGCGGTAAAGGTATTGGTCTCGATGATGTCCGCACCGGCGTCCAGGTAGGCCCGGTGAATCTCGCGAACAATATCGGGTCGAGTCAGGGTGAGCAGATCGTTATTACCCCGCAGGTCCAGATGCCAGTCGGCAAAGCGCTCGCCACGAAAATCCGCTTCCTGCAGACGATAAGACTGGACCATGGTTCCCATGGCGCCATCCAGGATGAGAATGCGTTCCTGCAATAACTGCTGCAGTGACTGGGTGCTGATCGACATCGGTGTGTTCCCGGGTCAGGCTGCCGTGGACACGTTCCCCGGGCGCAGGCCCAGGGCGTGACAGATGGCATAGGTAAGTTCGGATCGATTCAGGGTGTAGAAGTGAAACTCCTCCACGCCCTGGCGCTGCAACTCGCGTACCTGCTGAATGGCGACACTGGCAGCAATTAACTGGCGGGTCTCCTCATCATCGTCCAGGCCCCGGAACTGGTTTCTCAGCCAGTTGGGTACGCTGGCGCCACAACGGGCGGCAAAGGACAGCATTTGCGGGAAACGGGTAATCGGCAGGATGCCCGGGATGATGGGCGCATCGATGCCGGCCGCCACGCAACGATCACGGAATCGCAGGTACAGGTCGGTATCGAAGAAAAACTGGGTGATGGCGCGACTGGCGCCGGCATCAATTTTCTTCTTCAGGTAATCCAGGTCGAACGCGGCACTGGGCGCCTCGGGGTGGGCCTCGGGATAGGCGGCCACGGTGATCTCAAAATCCCCCACCCGGCGCAGGCCTTCCACCAGGTCCAGGGCATAGGCATAACCATCCTCGCGAGGCCGGTAAACACCTTCACCCTGGGGTGCGTCACCACGCAAGGCCACGATGTGTTTCACACCCATGTCCAGGTACTGGCGGGCGATCTGGTCGATCTCATCACGACTGGAGCCCACGCAGGTGAGGTGGGGCGCAGCAGTCAGGTCGGTCTCTTCCATCAGGCGGCGCACCACGGCGTGGGTGCGTTCCCGGGTGGAGCCATCGGCGCCGTAAGTCACCGACACGAATCGCGGCGACAGCGGAGCCAGTCGCTGGATGCTCTTCCACAGCGTCTGGTTCATGGCCTCGGTGCCCGGTGGGAAAAACTCGAAGGACACGTCTACCCGGGAGGACAATTCAAGGGCCTCCTCGTTCAAGCGCGCTTCAATTTCTTTGCTATCCATTTGCCTGGTTCCTCTCGCCAGCAGGGGCATCTGCCGACTGGCGTTTTGCGAGCAACACCCTCAGGACGCCCTGTCCGAGATTGATGCTGCGATGTCGAAAAGGGGCCAGCCCCGCACTACTGCAATGCCGGCTGATCTGCGCATCATCTGCCTGGTCCACCACCAGCAGGTTGCCGTTGGGCCGCAAAATGCGCGCTGCCTCAGCGATCACCCGCCGGGGATCCTCGGCCTGGCCCAACACCTCATCCAGGGTGACGGTGTCGAAGGATGCGGCAGGAAAAGGCAGTTGATACATGTTCGCGTGGCGCACCATACAGTGATCCATACCGGCCTGTTCCAAGGAGCTACGGGCCACCGCCAGCATGTCCCGGGACAGGTCGACGCCTACCGCTTCCTCGGCCCGACCGCCCAGCAACCTGAGCATCCGGCCGGTGCCGGTGCCGATATCCAGCAAGGCACCAATGCGGCAATCGTTGAGCATGTTCACGATGGTGCCGCGAATCCTTGCCTCTTCTTCCGGCGTGCTGGA
>JAOTSW010000003.1 GCA_029864735.1 Chromatiales bacterium
TCGCCTGAAAGCTCAGCCCGGCACCGCGCCGCGTAGTAGCGCAGAAAATCCACCGCTTCACGCCATTCCGATACCGTATCCGGCAGGGACTTGCCCGCCTCACGAATGCACAGCGCCATCAGTTCCGGCATGTGCTCCTGGAACAGGTCTGCAGTCTTTTCCAGAATTTCGGCACGACGAGCCGCCGGTGTCTTGTTCCAGCCCGGCTGGGCAGCGCAGGCTGCGGTAATCGCCTGGTCAACGAGCTCGGGCGTGGCATCCACCACCGAGCCTACCTGGCGTCGACGATCCGACGGATCATAAATCGCATGAGCCGTGGCTTTGGGCGTGGCGCCATTCACCACCGGTCCGACCTCCCTCTGGGTGGCCAGGGCATTCTGGATGGCCACTGACAGCCTCTGTAACTCTAACGGGTCCGCAAGGTTCAGGCCCGCTGAATTAGCTCTCTGGGGAGCAAACATTTCAGCAGGCAGTCGAATCTGAGGATGGGGTATCTGGTCAAAGGCCTCTACCTGGGCCACCGGGTCCGCCACCAAATCGGCGATGGGAGCGTTTTCGTCAACAATCCGATGCACAAAGGAGGTATTCGCACCGTTCTCCAGTAAGCGCCGCACCAGGTAGGGCAGCAAGTCTTCATGCTTGCCAACCGGCGCGTACACCCTGCACGGAATGTTCAAACGCTCCGCAGGCACTACCTCGTCATAGAGCTCTTCGCCCATGCCATGCAGGCGCTGGAATTCGAACACACGCTCCCCTGCCATGCTCAGTATGCTGGCCACGGTGTGCGCGTTATGAGTAGCGAACTGGGGATAAATCTTGTCCCCCTCCTCCAGCAATACCCGGGCGCAGGCCAGGTAGGCCACATCGGTATTGGGCTTGCGGGTAAACACCGGATAGGACGCCAGGCCCTGCTCCTGTGAACGCTTGATCTCGGTATCCCAGTAAGCGCCCTTGACCAGGCGCACGCAAATGGTTCGACCGACTTCAGAGCTCAGGCGGCACAACCAGCGCACCACTTCCAGGGAGCGTTTCTGGTAGGCCTGCACGGCAAGTCCGAAGCCGTTCCAGTCGGCCAGTTCCGGATCACGGTAAACCCGCTCGATCACTTCCAGGGACAACTGAAGACGATCTGCTTCCTCGGCATCCACGGTCAGGGCAATGCCGGCATCCCGGGCCTGTAGCGCCAAGTCCTTCAGACGCGGCGACAACTCTTCCAGCACCCGTCCGCGCTGGGCAAGCTCGTAGCGCGGAAACAGGGCCGAGAGCTTCACCGAAATACTGGGCAGGGCCTCAATAGAGGCGGACTTGTCAATCATTCCCCCAAGGGTGGTGATGGCGTCCGAGTATGCCTGCAGATAACGCCGGGCGTCCGCCGAGGTCAGGGCAGCCTCCCCGAGCATGTCAAAAGAGTAACGAAATATCCGGTTGTCCTCTTTCTGGGAGCGCTTCATGGCCTCGGTGATATTGCGGCCCATGACAAACTGGTGCCCCATGATCTTCATCGCCTGTCGCAATGATGCCCGCACCACCGGCTCGCCCATGCGAGACATGAGCCGGGAGAGGAAATTTGCCGGGTTTTCCATGGCCACTTCTTCGGGCCGGACGAGTTTCCCGGTAAGCATCAGCCCCCAGGTCGAGGCGTTCACGAACATGGAGTCGCTGGTACCCACGTGCTCCTGCCAGTTGCCGGTAGAGAGCTTGTCGGCAATCAGCTTGTCCGCTGTCTCGGCATCCGGTACCCGCAACAGGGCCTCGGCCAGGCACATTAGCACCACGCCTTCCTGGGAGGACAGGTCATACTTCTTCAGGAAAGCATCCAAACCGCCCTTGCGCTTGCGATTGTTGCGCACCGCAGATACCAGGGCGGCCGCTGTCTCCTGGACCTGCTGCGACTGAGCTTCGGGCAGGCGTGCGATTTCCAGCAGCCTTCTCATGCACAGTGTTTCATCCTCCAGGTATTTTTCCTGGATCGGAAGCTGGCTGTCAGCTTGTAAGGGCGTGGATGAGGAAAAAATAATTTCTCCGGCGTCCACCGAAGCGATTTGCGTAGGATGCACTGGGCAGATCTCCAGAACCGTTTGAATTCGCTGGCCGGCGGAAAAGCATCGGATACAGCGTAAAATTATTGGGAGGACGCAAATCTTGATAGCAAATCAGCCCAAATACAAGCCGAAACATGCTCCTCAGGAACTATTCTTGCAGCGCTCTAGCCAGCGCCGGTAATCACCCAGAATCCTGGCGTGATCAAAGGCCAACGGGGGCAACGCATCCAGGCTGTAAATGCCAACCGCCCTTGCATCGTCGGCGGCCACGGGCTGTCCCGCCGCCGCACCGGTAAACACCACGCTCACCGTATGTCCCCGGGAATCCCGTTGCGGATCAGAATAAACCCCAAGCATGGGGCCCAGCACGATATCCAGGCCGGTTTCCTCCCGCGCCTCTCGCACCGCCGCCTGCTCCACGGTTTCTCCCAGGTCCACAAATCCACCCGGTAACGCCCATCCCAGTGGCTCGTAACGGCGCTCAATCAGGACAATGGGGGCCCCGGGACGATCCCGCATGGCAATAATTGCATCCACGGTCAATGCCGGGGTCTGTGGGCGGGACATGGCTATCGGCCTCTCAACTGGTTGAGTTGGCGACGGGATCGTTTGTCCGGTCGAACTTCGGGCTTGGGCTCAGACAAACGGTCCAGTTGCCTTTGCTCCCTGCTCGCCTCTCTCCGGGCGATGCTCTGCTCGGTTTCCTCATAAAAAGTGGCCGCCTCGGTGGCAGGCCCACGCCTTCGGGGCATACCCAGCACCCGGATTTCCCTGGTATCGGGCTGACTTCCCACCCTTAGCAGGTCACCTTCCTGCAGCGTCCGCGCCGGTTTGACCCGTTGTTCGTTCACATGAACCAGCCCCCCACCCACGGCTTTCGCGGCCAGGGACCGGGTTTTATAGAATCGGGTGGCCCACAGCCACTTGTCTACGCGTAAACCTTCCATCTGCTTGGGTATTCCGACCGCAGCTAGCCCAATTCAGTCTACCCCAGCCAGTCACAGGGCGCAGCTATCTCGAAGGCCTACGAAATCGCTTATCTGCTGCTATAATCAGCCTCCTTTGCCAACGAAGATAAAGAAAAATGGATGCGGAATTTCTGAACAACCTGAAGCAGGAACTGCAGACCCTGCGCGAGACTGGACTGTTCAAGCCAGAACGGGTGATCACCACGGCTCAACAGGCAGTCATTGGCGTGCAAAATGGCCAGCAAGTCATTAATTTCTGCGCCAACAACTACCTGGGCCTGGCAAACCACCCCGCCCTGATCCAGGCCGCTCACGAGGCGCTGGACAAATATGGCTACGGCATGGCCTCGGTGCGCTTCATCTGCGGCACCCAGACCGTTCACAAGGAACTGGAAGAGCGCATTTCCCAGTTCCTGGGAACCGAAGACACCATCCTGTATCCCTCGGCCTTTGACGCCAACGGCGGTTTGTTCGAAACCATCCTGACCGAGCAGGATGCCGTGATCAGCGATGCCCTGAACCACGCGAGCATTATCGACGGTATCCGCCTGTCCAAGGCCCAGCGCTTGCGCTACGCCAACAACGACATGGCAGACCTGGAAAGCAAGCTAGTCGAAGCACGCGGCGCCAGGGCGAAACTGATCGCAACTGATGGCGTATTTTCCATGGACGGCACCATTGCCAGCCTGGACCAGATTTGTGACCTTGCCGACAAGCACGGTGCGATGGTGATGGTGGACGATTGTCACGCCACCGGCTTCATGGGCGCCAACGGACGCGGTTCCCACGAGTACCGTGACGTGGTGGGCCGAATAGACGTATTGACCGGCACCCTGGGCAAGGCCCTGGGCGGCGCCTCAGGCGGCTATGCCAGCGGCAGGAAAGAAATCGTCGACTGGCTGCGCCAGCGTTCCCGCCCCTACCTGTTCTCGAACACCGTCGCACCGGTGATTGCCGCCACGTCCATCAAGGTACTGGATTTACTCCAGTCCAGTGACGACCTGCGAACCCGCTTGCACGAAAACAGCCGCTATTTCCGCAAGGGTATGGAAGAGGCAGGCTTTACCCTGGTTCCCGGTGAGCACCCCATCATCCCGGTAATGCTGGGTGACGCAAAGCTGGCCAGCGCCATGGCTGAACAACTGCTGGAACACGGCATTTACGTCATTGGATTTTCATTCCCCGTCGTGCCCCAGGGCAAGGCCAGGATTCGTACCCAGATGTCCGCCGGTCATACCCGCGAGCACCTGGACAAGGCCATCGCTGCGTTCACCCTCGTGGGCAAGAATCTCGGCGTCATCTAGAACACCCATCAGGAAGAGACATTGTGAAAGCACTGGTGAAAAAACATGCCGAGCCCGGAATCTGGATGGACGATGTGAGCAAGCCCCCCGTGGGCCACAACGACATTCTCATCAAGATCAAAAAAACCGCTATTTGCGGCACCGACATCCACATTTACAACTGGGATGAATGGGCCAGAAAAACCATTCCGGTACCCATGACGGTTGGCCACGAATTCGTGGGCGAAGTCGTGGAGATAGGTAGCGAAGTCAGGGGCTTCGAGCCTGGCGACCGGGTATCCGGGGAGGGACACATCACCTGTGGATTCTGCCGCAACTGCCGTGCTGGAAAGCGGCACCTTTGCCGCAATACCACTGGTGTTGGCGTAAACCGCTCGGGCTGTTTCGCTGAATACCTGAGCATTCCCGCTTTCAACGCTTTCAAGCTCTCCGATGCGATCAGTGATGACATCGCCTCAATCCTGGACCCGCTGGGCAACGCCACACACACGGCCTTGTCCTTCGACCTGGTGGGTGAGGATGTGCTGATTACCGGAGCAGGCCCGATCGGAATCATGGCCGTGGCTATCGCACGCTTCGTGGGCGCCCGTCACGTGGTCATCACCGATGTAAATGATTTCCGCCTGGACCTGGCTAAAAAAATGGGCGCCACCGCCACCGTCAACGCCACGCGGGACAATCTGCAACAAGTGATGCAGGAACTGGGCATGCAGGAGGGCTTCGACGTGGGTATGGAAATGTCCGGTAACCCGCAGGCTCTTCGGGACCTGCTGGCGGCCATGCATCACGGTGGCAAGGTGGCGCTGCTGGGGATTCCTCCCGGCGACACCTCCATCGACTGGAACCAGGTAATTTTCAAGGGCCTGGTGCTAAAAGGCGTCTATGGTCGTGAAATGTTCGAGACCTGGTACAAGATGTCCAGCATGATTCAAAGCGGGCTGGACGTCTCACCCATCATTACCCATCACTTCGGTATTGATGAATTCCAGAAGGGCTTCGATATCATGAATTCTGGCCAGTCCGGCAAAGTAATTCTGAACTGGGCTGCCTAGGCAGCCCGTTCGTTTATTGATCTCCGCAGAAGCAGTGCATATACACGCCGCGGGGGTCATTGAATTGCGACAGTGATTGCAGTTCATGCTTGAGCTTGTCTAGCACACCCTCGACGCTAAACGCCGACCAGGCGGCTGAGCGTTGTTGCGCCCGCCCCAGAAAGCCTGCATCCCGGAGCATGCTGATCAGCAATTTATCTGTGGGATCCAGTTCCTGCTCGATGTAGCGAACCCTGTAGTCACCCAACTCGGCCAGAGAGGCGGCGGACTCTACAGCCTCTTGCAGCCCACCCAGTTTATCAACCAGGCCCAGCTCGTGGGCCCTGGCCCCTATCCAGACCCTTCCCTCGCCAACGCGGTCGACTTCACTGACCTCCATTTCCCTGGCTTCGGCAACCTTGGTAATGAAGTCCTCATAGCCACTGTCCACGATAGCCTGGATAATCGCCTTCACATCATCAGACAGGGGACGGTCTATACGGAAATTACCGCTTAGAGGAGCTGTTCCCACGCCGTCAACGTTCAGTCCGAGCCTTGCCAGCGCACGCGGGACCGACGGGAACATCGCGATGACGCCTATGGATCCGGTAATGGTGTTGGGGCTGGCCCAGATCTCATCCGCCGACATGGATATCCAGTAGCCACCCGAGGCAGCAACGCTGCCCATGGAAACCACCAGCGGCTTGCCCGTCTCTTGCAAACGCAGGAGTTCTTCCCTGATAAACTCCGAAGCCAGGGCGCTTCCGCCACCGCTATCCACGCGTAACACTACGGCCTTGACCTTCTCGTCCTCGGCTGCGCGGCGAATCAATCGCGATGTGGAATCAGATCCGATAGTGCCTGGAGGCTGCTCGCCACCAACGATGCTGCCACTGGCGACAATGACCGCGACCTGGTCTTTGCCGTGACCAACCTTCTCTGTGCCATTCAACGCGTCCAGGTAATCAAGGAAGTGAATTTGTTTGAAGCTTTCGTCTTCATCATTGACGCCGACAATCTCTTTCATGTGATCGGAAAACTCGATGCGGGACATCAGCCCATCTACGATCTTGCCCTCGAGCGCCACCTTGGCAGTGTCTCCCTTGACCGCGGTAAGTCTCGGAACATAGTCGTTCACGTAACCATCAAGTTCTTCCATGCTGATACCGCGTGCTTCGACCACACCCTGGCGGTAGGACCCCCAAAGACTGTCCAGCCATTCCTTGCTGGATGCCCGGTCTTCATCTGACATGTCATTGCGCATGAAAGGCTCGGCAAAGGACTTGTAGGCGCCTGCACGGAAAACATTCCAGTCGATAGAGAGCTTGTCCAGGGCGTCCTTGTAGAACATCCGGTAACGCGCATAGCCATCAAGAATCACCATTCCCATGGGATGCAAATAGACGTCGTCCGCATGGGCCGCAAGGTAGTAGCTCTCCTTGCCGTAGGCGCTCGCCATGGCCACGACCGGCTTACCGCTGGTCTTGAACTCGTCTATAACCTGTCCCAATTCCTGCAACTTGGACAATCCGGCTCCGCCCATACCATCCAGGTCCAGAACCATCGCTTCAATTCGGGAATCGTCCTTGGCGCGCTTTATCGCCGTCACCAGGTCACGCATCTGGGTCTGCACTGAGGCGCCTCCCGTGGCCTCCTCCAGCGCCCGGTCCAGCGGATCACCTTCTATCTGCTCCACCAGGGCCCCGGCAGGCGCAAGGACCAGGGCCACCCCATCCGGCACCTGGTATACCTTGGGTGCCAGGCCGGCCAGCAGGATCAGGAAAAAGGCTGACAGAAGCAGCAGATGCATTATTTTCCTGGCCCCGTCCAGGGTATTCCAGAAAACCATAAAGACCTTGGCGAAAATTGATTTTCTACGCATAGTTTCTATCATCCATAAAATCAGCAAGGCCCAATCGTGCAGGCCCGTTTACCTCCAACTTACTCTGCCGTGTAACTAATACGCCAGATTCTGCCCGCCTGGTCATCGCTGACGAGCATGGAGCCATCCTTCAGAACAAGTAAGTCCACCGGCCTGCCGCTGACGGCGCCGTCTTTTAGCCAGCCTTCAATAAAAGGTTGATAGCCCACGGGCTGACCGTTTTGCATACGCACCATACTCACCCGGTAGCCACTTTTCTCGCTGCGATTCCACGACCCGTGCTCTGCGATAAAGGCCTGCATGCGATATTCCTCGGGGAACATATTGCCGGTATAAAACTTTACGCCCAGCGGGGCGACATGGGCGCCCAGGGCCTGTGCCGGCGGTGTGTAATTACTGCAATCATGGCCCTCGCCGAAATCCGGATCACTGATGCCGTTACCGTGGCAGTAAGGGAAACCAAAGTGCATGTCCGGACCGGTTACATGGTTAAGCTCACAGGGCGGCATGTCATCACCCATCCAGTCACGACCGTTATCGGTGAACCACAAGTCTCCGCTTTGGGGGTGCCAGGTAAAACCCAATGTATTACGCACACCCCGGGCAACAATCTCCCGATCGCTGCCGTCAGGATTCATACGCATTATGACCGCATAGCCTTTTTCATCGCACACGTTACATGGCGCGCCAATGGATACATACAGTTTGCCATCCGGACCAAAGGCGATGTATCGCCAGCCATGATGTCTGTCACTGGGGAAATCATTCGCCACCATCACCGGCTCGGGAGGCGACGCCAGGGAGTCTTCAATACCGGGATAGCGCATCACCTGGCTTACCGCCGCAACATAGAGATTGCCGTCACGAAATGCCACGCCATTAGGCAAATTTAGTCCGCGGGCAATTTCCACTACCGTTCGCGTGTCGCTACCCACACCCGTGACCGCGTAAACCTTGCCCTCATTCTTGCTCGCAACGAACAAAATCCCCTTGTCGCCCATCACCATAGAACGGGCGTTGGGAATGTTCTCCACGTAGACCTCTGCCAAAAAGCCACTGGGCACAATCAATTCAGGAACCCGAGCCGCCGTGTCGCCACATGCACTGAAAAACAGCATGAACAGCCCAACAACAAAGAATTTTCCCATAAAGTTTGTCATCTACGATCACCGGATTAATCTGCCAAGAATCAGGCCATGCCTTAATCTCGCAGGAAATACAGGGTCAACTCTGGCCAGAAAGCGATAATAACCACGGACACCGCCAGAATCAGCAGGAACGGCAAGGTGGCCATGTAAATACTGGTAATGGATTTCTCGAACCTGAAACTCGCAATAAACAGGTTCAGCCCAACTGGCGGCGTCAGGTATCCAAGCTGCATGGCAGCCAGGAAAACGATGCCCAGGTGAACCGGGTTCATACCAAAGCCCTGGGCCACCGGAAGAATCAACGGCACCACCAGCACGATGGCAGAGAAAATATCCAGGATGGCACCCAGCACCAGCAGGAAAATCAGCAGCGCCACCATGAATCCGAAACGGGTATCGACCAGCGCCTCGACCATGGCAAACAACTTGTCCGGCACTCCGGAATCAATCATGTAGTTGGTCGAGGCCAGGGAGACCGCGAGAATAATCAGGATCCCGCCTACGAGGACCATGGACTCCTGCATGATCCTCGGCAACTGCCTCAGGGAAACCTCCCGCATGATCAATACATCAATGATCAGAACATACAAGGCTGTGACCGCGGCCGCCTCGGATACGGCGAAGACACCACCGTAGATGCCACCCAGAACCACCACCGGCAGGGGCAGTTCCCACTTGGCCTCCCACAGGGAATCGCGTACCTCGGTCCAGGAAAACTTGCCTGGCTCGGCCCGGTTGTGACGGTTCACCCAGAAACTGTAGGCGGCCAGCATCACCACCATGAGAGTGCCCGGCAATATGCCCCCTAGAAACAAGCTGTCGATCGACACTTCGGCGACCACGCCATAAAGAATCAGGGGCAAGGACGGCGCGAACAGCAGACCGAGGCTACCAGCGGAAGTGACCAGCCCCAGGTTAAACGACTCCTTGTAGCCCGCCTCTTTAAGGGCCGGATACAGCAGAGCACCCAGCGCAATGATCGTCACGCCAGAGGCACCGGTGAATGCGGTAAACAACGCGCAGGCCGCCAGGGAGATCATGGCCAGACCGCCGGGAAGCCAGCCAAGCAACGCGTTGGAAATGCGTACCAGGCGCCGCGGGGCACCGCTTTCGCTGATCAGGTAACCAGCAAAGGTGAATAACGGAATAGCCAACAGGATCGGGACTTCTGCAAGGCCGAAAATCTCTATACCCATGACCGACAAGTCCACATCGGCATTGGCGAAGCCCCACATGGCGCTGGCGGCTATCACCGCGAACAACGGCGCTCCCAGCAGCGCCAGCAAGACCAGTAGCAGGCTGACGACAATCATGCTCTCGCCCCTTCCCCACGAATCACTCTGGATGCGCTGCCCAATCCGAACACCAGGTAGCGATAAGCGATCAGGGCAAAGCCCAGGGGGATGACCGACTGGAATATCCAGGCAGGCCAATCACCCATCAACAGGTCTTCGTAAATCCGGGAATCATTCACAAAGCGATAGGAATGCCAGGCGATCAGGCCAGACACGCCCGCGGTAAAAAACTGCACGAGGGTCATGGCGAGACTGTTCCAGCGACCCGGGAGGAATCGTGACAACACATCAATGGCAATCTGGCGATTTTGCCGGCTGGCAGCGACCGCACCAAACATTGCCGTCCACAGCAACAAGATACGTAACACCTCGTCTGCCCAGACGAAGCCGCTATCAAAGAAATTGCGCAGAATAATTTGCGAGGACGCAAGCAAGATCATGCTGGTAAGCAATAGCACCAACATGCTGTTTTCAACCAGTCGCCCAAGGCGATCCAGTCGGGCGATGATACCTGACTGTTGCTCAGCCACCGCCTAGTTTGCCCCCGCCTGGCTCTGACGATATTCGTCAATGTAACCCAGCATCTTGTCCAGAAGTTCCCTGGAGATCACACCTCGATCCGCCATTTCAAGATTGCTTGCGCCAACCAGGGCACGCCAGTTTTCGATTTGTTGTTCGTCAGGACGGACAATCTCAATTCCCGAATCCACCAGGGCCTTGAAGGCCGCGCTGTCATCCAGCTTGTTCTGACGATCAAATTCAGCGTAAACCTTGCCGAAGACCTCTCGGACGACCTGCTGATCGGCGTCGGAAAGCTTGTCGAAGTACTTCTTGTCAACCACCATGTATCCCATCAGGTAGGCTAACGGAAAATCGGTCATGTACTTGACCTTGGTGTGCCACTGCATCACCACTGCGCCCACCGGCGAGGACGCCACAATATCAACCAGCCCGGTCTGCAGGCCCGTCATCACGTCGGTTACCGAGAGGGTTACCGGCGACAACCCCAGTGCCGACATGGTGTTGTAAGTAATCAGGTCACCCTCGGGAACCCAGACCTTGCGCCCCTTCAGAGACTCAACCGAGGTGATCGGCGTGTTAGACAGCACCCGTGCAAATCCACCGTCCGAGAAGCCGAAGCTCACCAGCCCGGCCTCCTCAAGGCCCGCCATCAGCACGCTATCCATGCGTTCCCGGACGTACTCGACTTCACCCATAGACCTGAATACCAGGGGCATGCCGAATAGCTGCATGTTCGGATAAACGTCTGCTACCGAGGTAGGCGTAAACATGCCGCCATGCAACTGACCAATACGAATCTTGCGCATCACTTTTTTGTCATTGCCCATGACGCCGCCGCCGAAGAACTTGAAGTTCACGCGGCCTTCGGTTCTTTCCTTTATCTCTTTGCTGCCATCACGCATCTGCTTCATCCAGGCAGTGCCCTCGGGAGCGATGGTGGCAATCTTGATATCCAGAGCCTGGGCAGAAGGCGCGACGAGCAGGGCCAGTACAATGGCAGACACCATCGACAAAATCCCGCTTCGGGTCCTAGAAATAATCATCCGCAGTCTCCAGTAGTGTCTCGGCCTGCCTCTGGGCAAGCGTATTGAACAGGGTTAGCCCCGGTTGTACAGGGTCTGACTCAATCACGTCTTTGAGCAGGCTGTCATGGAGTTCGCGGTCGTATACCAGGCGGGCGTAACTGCGTGCGAATTCCACTTTCACCGACAGGTCCTTGCCACCGGACAACTCTATCGCCTTCTCGAAGTGCTCTCTTCCTACTTCCGGTTTACCGCCCAGGGCGGGCGGGCGGATAGTGTTAAGAATTCCCAGGTAAAGGTGGATTGCACCGCTTTGGTAATCCGAATCAAGTTGATAAAGGCGATTCAACGCAGACTCCACCTTGGGAAGCTCTGCCAGCACGCCCCAGTCGTCGCTATTGGCCCGGGTGTAGGCCAGGCTACTGACAGTAAAACTGTACAATTCCGGCAACTCATCAGCCGTTAGCGTCGCCAAATCCGCATCGAAACTGGCGAAATCCATTCCAGCCCAGCCACACGCCGGCTCATGCACCACGCACATGGCCCTGAGACCGTACTCACGGCCCCGGCGAGTGAGGCGCTTGGCACGCTCCGGGTCTTCGACAAAAACGGCGCCGTAAGCAGCATAAAGATTGGCAGCGGAACCCAGCGCGGACGCGCTTTCTGGATTGCCCTCGATCATGCTGTCCATCAACAACAGATAGGCTGGCGCGCCATCGCGCACTGTCTCGGGGTCTTCCTGGTTCAGGATTGCACTGGAAAGATTACCAGCCAATTTGCCGGTCACCCTGTCCATCACGATTGCGCAGCCAGATTGCAGGACCAGCAAGGCCAAAAGAGCTGGCAAAGGAAATATGGAGATAGTTCTTTTCATGCGCATCCGATTTTACTCTGAATCAGCCAACCAGGGAGGCGAAATAATTTGAGTGCATTCGGGGAAGAAGGTTCACTCAATTCAGGAAAAAAGCGAAGCGCCCAAACGAAAAAGGCAAGTGCGCATGGGTTAGCACCCGCACTTGCCGTTTCCAGTAACCCGGATTCTCACCCGTGTTAGATTTTCTCTTTAATCCTGGCGGCCTTACCAGTGCGCTCGCGCAAGTAGTAAAGCTTGGCACGACGGACGTCACCACGACGCTTCACGGTGATCGATTCAATGACCTTGCTGTAAGTCTGGAACACACGCTCCACACCCTCACCATGGGACATCTTTCGCACTGTGAAGGCGCTATTCAGGCCACGGTTACGCTTGGCAATGACCACGCCTTCGTATGCCTGCAGACGTTCACGGGTACCTTCTACCACTTTAACCTGCACCACGACGGTATCGCCGGGTCCAAATTCAGGGATCTCACGATCCATCTGTTCTTTTTCAAGTTGCTCGATTATGTTGCTCATGTCGACATCCCGCTCACGCCGGTCTCAAACCAAAACTAAAGTTCCCCGCCTCTTTCGGCGATAAACTCACTCAATAATTCCTGCTGCTCATCATCTAACTTCAAGACAGCCAGCAGCTCAGGCCGTCTCAGCCATGTCCGCCCAAGCGACTGCTTGAGCCTCCACCGCCTGATTTGCTCGTGGTTGCCGCCAAGCAGCACCTCGGGCACCCGCACTCCATCAACCTCCTCAGGCCGCGTGTAATGCGGACAATCCAGCAAGCCGGTGCTGAAGGAATCCTGGGCCGCCGAGTCCTCGTCGCCCAGTACACCCGGCAACAGCCGAATTACCGAATCAATCACCACCAGAGCCGGCAACTCGCCCCCACTGAGAACGAAATCACCTATGGACAATTCCTCATCCATCTCCTGCTCGATGACGCGTTCATCAACGCCCTCGTAGCGACCGGCCACCAGGATCAACCCCGGCAAGCTGGCCAATTCTTCTGCCCGGGCCTGGTTAAACACCTCACCCTGGGCGCTCAGGTAGATAACCGGGGCTCCATCGGGAGCTTTCTCACGCGCCCGGGCTATGGCCCGGCGCAGCGGTTCTACCTTCATCACCATGCCCGGCCCGCCTCCATATGGACGGTCGTCCACGGTGCGGTGCCGGTCATCGGCAAATTCTCTCGGATTCACTGTACCCATCGATGTGAGGCCGCGCTGCATCGCCCGACCAATCACCCCGTAACTCACGCCAGCCTCGACCAGCTCGGGGAACAATGAAACAACTTCTATGTGCATGGCACCCGCGTCAAAACTCCGGGTCCCAATCCACCTCAATCACCTTGGCTTCCAGGTCGACCCGTTTAACGTACTGATCCAGTACAAACGGAACCAGCCTCTCCCGGTCCCCCTTGATGATCAAGACATCGTTGGCGCCGGTCTCCATAAGACTGGAAACCTCGCCGAGGACCACGCCCTGCAGATTTACAACCTGCAAGCCGATCAAATCCCTCCAGTACCAGCTTCCGTCTTCACTTGGCGGCATGTCTGATCGCGGAATTTCAATTTCCGCACCAAGCCATTTCGCGGCGTCATCACGGTCTTCCGCAGCCTGTATCAGCACGACGATACCCTTACCGTGTACCCGCCCTGAATCCAGCTTAACTTCGGTGCGCTTCCCGTTTAACACCAGGAACCAGCGCCGATAGTGGAGGATGTTATCCCTGGGGTCGGTATAGGAAAAAACCTTTACCCAACCCTTGACTCCGTACAGCCCGGTAATCTTTCCCAGCTGCACCCAGTCATTTCCGTCCACAGTTATCAGGCAGCAGCCTGCTTGCGGAATTCCTTGATCAGAGCAGCTACGCGATCGCTGGGCTGTGCGCCCTGGCCGACCCAGTGCTCGAACCGATCTATTTCCATGTGCAGGCGAATTTCTTTGCCCTTGGCAACCGGATTGAAATAACCAATTTTTTCGATGTAACGGCCGTCACGGCGATTACGGCTGTCTGTTACCACGAAGTGGTAGAAAGGCCGCTTTTTCGCACCACCGCGCGAAAGACGAATACTTACCATCTGTTTGTATACCCGCTATTGAGCTTTTGAAATGCTTCAGCTGAAATAAACCGGCCCTCCGCTTTCCGGCGGGGGGCCGCAGTAAACCGAGCATTTTAAAGCTTTTAGAGAAAATTGGAAGGCTTTTCCGAGGCTTGTCGGCAAGAAAATCAGACTCAGTCCGACTTGCCCTGCACTTTGAACCTCAAAACCTCCCTGAGACCCCGCAGAAACCGCGACTTTACCGGATACTGGCGATTCTGCGATCTGGGCCAGTGTAACCCGGCCCTGGCAAGGTCCGGGGCATAAATCCGCCAAATCCCCGGCAAAAACGAGATTCAGGGCCTGCCCCTGAAGCCACCCTTGCCCATGGATGACAACTGCCTGAATAACTTCTTGTTTTTCATCATCTTTTGCATCTGCTTGTACTGTTTAAGCAAACGATTTACATCCTGGATCTGCACCCCCGACCCGACCGCGATCCGGCGCTTGCGGGATCCATTGATGACCGCAGGAAGCTTTCTTTCTTGGGGCGTCATGGAATTGATAATCGCAATCTGTCGGGCAAGTTGCTGGTCTCCAGCCTGTTGGGAGACGCCCTGGGGCAGTTTTCCACCCATGGGCAGCTTATCCATCAGCGCTGCCAATCCACCCATATTGATCATCTGCTGAAGCTGCTCGCGCAGGTCAGTAAGATCCAGGCCCTTGCCCTTCTGGACCTTGCGAGCCAGTTTTTCGGCCTGATCCCGGTCAACATTTCGCTCAACCTCTTCCACCAGGGTGAGCACGTCACCCATGCCGAGGATCCGCGAGGCCACACGGTCCGCGTGAAAGCGCTCCAGCGCATCAGTCTTCTCACCCACGCCCAGGAACTTGATCGGCGCCCCGGAGATGTGGCGCACCGAGAGGGCCGCGCCACCTCGGGCGTCGCCATCGGTCTTGGTCAGGATCACGCCGGTAAGGGGCAAGGCCTCTGAAAATGCCCTGGCCGCGTTGACCGCGTCCTGGCCAGCCATGCTGTCCACGACAAACAAGGTTTCGGTTGGCGAGACTGTCTGGTGAAGGAGTTTAATCTCCCCCATCATTTCCTCATCAACGTGCAGGCGGCCGGCGGTATCCAGGATCACCACATCAGCCAAAGACCGGCGCCCCTCTTCCAGGGCGCGGGCGGCAATAAGCCTAGGATCCTCGCTTGCCTCGCTGGCCATAAATCCCGCGCCGACCTGCTCGGCAAGTCGCTGCAACTGCAGGATAGCCGCTGGCCGATAAACGTCGGCGCTTGCCAGCAGGACCTTTTTCTTGTCCCGCTCAATCAAAAAGCGCGCGAGCTTGGCTGCACTGGTTGTTTTACCCGCGCCCTGCAAACCGGCCAGCATAATGACTACCGGCGGCTGTGAGCGGAGATTCAACTCGCTATCACCCCCACCCATAAGGGCGACCAATTCAGCATGAACAATCTTGATCAGCGCCTGGCCGGGGGTAAGGCTGCGCAGAACTTCTTCGCCTACTGCCTTCTCACGAACCTGCTCTATAAAGGCTTTCACCACAGGCAAGGCAACGTCAGCCTCAAGCAGCGCCATCCGCACCTGGCGCAGGGCGTCCTTGATATTGTCCTCGGAAATTCGGCCCTTGCCGCGCAAGGCGCCTACCGCCGAAGAGAGTCGCTCTGTTAATTGATCAAACATATCTGGTTAATACTTGCTGCTGCATGCCGTACCCGGGAAGGGCGCATCTTAAGGTAGACCGTACGCACAGGGCAAAGTCAGACCCGGGGTCCAGGGAAAACCAAGGTTATCGAAAAGACTTCCCGCCCTGGATTGGAAACGCCGGGCTATAGGTAGAATACCACCCCGGATTCGAGCCGGTGCACCTGTCGATCAGGTAGCTCCGCGCGCACTTCTTCCATGATCAACTCTTCCTCGCCCGGCTTCATGGCGGTAAGCCAAATGGCAGGATTATGATCGAGCTTGGCCATGTCCTGGGCGAAGGTACGTGGACAGTAATGTCCTGATTTTTGCGCAAGTTCGGCCTGGCGGTTCGGAAACGACACTTCGATAACCAGCACATCGATATTTTTATACCGATTCAGAACCGGCCACAAAGTCTGGTTGTTCGTGGTATCCGCGCTGAATGCCAGCACCTTCCCTTCCGATTCCACGCAAAATCCCAGGGTGGGTACGGAATGCTTCACTTCCACGGCGGTCATTTTTCGCGACCCCAGGTCCAGCACATCACCCGCCGACAAGGGCTTGAAGCGCATAACCGCTTCCTGGGCATTGGGCAAAACCGAGAAGTCGGGCCACATCACGTCATTAAAAAGGTGGGTTTGCAAAGCCTTGATGGTGTCAGAGGAGCCATGAACCTGGAGGGGATTTTCCAGATAGGCCTCGAACGCCGCGTCTATAAATAACGGCAGGCCAACAACATGGTCCAGGTGAGAATGGGTCAGGAACACGTGACGCAACCGGCGTAACTCTTCCAGGGACAAGTCACCCACGCCAGTTCCGGCGTCGATGAGTACATCGTCGTCCAACAAAAATGAGGTGGTTTTAAGGCCTGCGCCTATGCCCCCACTGCATCCGAGAATTCGTACCTGCATTGAACCTTGGTTTCCCCAATATCAAGCCCGCTATAAGCACCATTTGTATCCGTGTATTCGCGGACTTCTCTTATGCCTCGCCATGTGCGAAGATTTCGAGAATCAAGCTAAGTCATAGCGGAAACCATTTCTGTGTTACGAATCACAGTTCTTTTGCTCTACGTAGGAGCGATGCTCCTGCTCGGAAAGTCGGCCCTGACCAGTACGACCGGAACGGCGCAACACCGTCTCGGATCCGTGCTTTTGGCCTTGGGCGTCGCCGGTCAAGGATACTGGCTTTACCAAGCAATACACGTTGAGGGAGGCCTCGCCCTGGGGGTCACCAACGTGACTTCAATGCTTGGCTGGCTAACCGCCTGGATCGCGTTGTTCCTGAGCCCACGGGTTCGAATGGTCGGCCTGGCCAGCATGTTGCTGAGCATCACCATCCTTGGCATCGCAGCCAGCTACCTGCCATTGGCTGAACCGGTCACCACCGATCTGAGCTGGCAATTAACCGGCCATATTCTGATTTCCATTGCCGCCTACTCCCTGCTGGGCATCGGCGCCCTGATGGCCGCCGCTATCGCCTTGCAAGACGCTCGCCTGCGTAATCGCAAACCCAGCGGCTGGTTGCTCATGCTGCCATCCCTGGAAGGTATGGAACAGATTCTGTTCTCTATCCTGACTGTGGGCTTCGCCCTGCTCACCCTGAGCCTGTTCAGTGGACTGGTTTTCGTCGACAACATGTTGGCCCAGCACCTGGCCCACAAGACGATTCTGTCCGCAATCGCCTGGCTGATTTTCGCGATCTTGCTGGTTGGTCGCTGGCGCCGGGGCTGGCGAGGCAAGAAAGCGGTTTACATGGCATTGGCTGGTTTTGTCTTCCTGGCCATGGCGTATTTCGGCACCAAATTAGTGCTGGAAACCCTGCTGGAGCGCCAATGGCAGCTGGCCGGAGCCTTGACAGGTTTCTAAGGCACCTTCAGTATTTTCAATAACTTCTGCCACGGAATGACGTAAACCCCATTGGACGATAGCCCTTCGACCTCACTGCTTTTCGGCATTCTTTTCCTGCTGCTGCTGCTTTCCGCTTTCTTTTCAAGCTCGGAAACTGCCTTGATGAGCCTGAACCGCTATCGGCTGAGACATAAGGCCAGGGCGGGACATCGCGGAGCAAAAATTGCCGACCAATTGCTACGCAGACCGGACAAGCTGATCGGGCTGATACTGCTGGGCAATAACCTGGTTAACATTCTCGCGGCATCGTTGACCACAATAATAAGCATGCGCATCGCCGGTGACTCAGGCATTGCGGCAGGCGCCCTGATACTGACGGTTGTGCTGCTAATTTTTGCCGAGGTCACGCCCAAGACCATCGCGGCCCTGCACCCCGAGAGCATCGCCTTTCCCTCATCATACGTTTACTACCCCCTCCTCAAAATACTCGGCCCCGTGGTCTGGCTGCTTAACAGCGTCACTCACATGTTGCTCTACATGCTGGGGCTTTCGGCAAGAAGTTCCTCAAGCGATGCCCTGAGCAGGGAAGAACTTCGAACAGTCGTGGCCGAGGCGGGCTCTTTGATTCCCAGGAAACACCAGCGCATGCTGCTGAGCATCCTGGACCTGGAAAACATCACCGTGGATGACGTGAT
Organism: Chromatiales bacterium; assembly: GCA_029864735.1. Taxonomy (GTDB): domain Bacteria; phylum Pseudomonadota; class Gammaproteobacteria; order Steroidobacterales; family BM003; genus CAKZML01. Next base: position 18,381 of record JAOTSW010000003.1, read on the forward strand.
GGTGCCTCGCTCCGACATCCAGGGTATCGACCTGAATGACGAGTGGGATGAGGTTCTGCGTCAAATTCAGACCAGCCAGCACACACGGCTCCCCCTTTATCGCGACAGCCTGGACAACATCCTGGGCATCATTCACCTGCGAAAGGTTATCAGCGATCTGGCTCACCAGAGACTCACACCTGAGGCCCTGGAAAATGCCGCCCGGGACCCCTATTTTGTTCCAGAAGGCACGCCGCTGAACACGCAGTTGTTGAACTTCCAGCGCCAGAGCAGACGATTTGGCGTTGTGGTAGATGAGTATGGCGACATCCAGGGACTGGTCACCCTGGCAGATATTCTTGAAGAAATTGTCGGCGAATTCACTTCCGCACCGGGAGCCATTAATCCGGACGTACACGCGGAGCCAGACGGAAGTTTCGTGGTCGCCGGTTCCGCTAACCTCCGGGATCTTAATCGGTCAATGAGCTGGGACCTGCCCACCGATGGACCCAAGACCCTGAATGGCCTTGTGGTGGAGGCCCTGGGAGATATCCCGGAACCGGGAATTCAGCTCGGCATAAGGGAATTTGATTTAACCGTGCTCCAGACTGCGGAAAACGCGGTGAAAACCGTGCGCATCCAGTTGCGGAAGGCCTCCTAGAGACGCCCGGCAGGCCATTACCCGGCGATCGTCCCGGTTGTGACGGTCGACCCGAAACCTGCTGTCGAGTTAGGCTGGTACCGCAACTTGGCAGCTACGAACTAACGATTCAATCACCACCACAAGAAAAGCAGATATGGCCACCGGCGCAAAGAAACCCAAAACAGTATTTCGCTGTAGCGATTGCGATACAGATCACAACAAGTGGTCAGGCCAGTGCTCCGGATGTGGCGCGTGGAACACACTGGAACAACAAGTCAGTGTGGCGCCATCTCGCAATACTCCTGCCGGCATTGGGAACAGCAAGGTCACCACCCTGGACAAGGTCAGCACGAAGCGGATCGCCCGCTTATCGACCGGCCTGGTGGAATTCGACCGGGTTCTTGGCGGTGGACTGGTTCCCGGCAGCACCCTGGTCCTGGGCGGGTTCCCGGGTGCCGGTAAATCCACGCTTCTCCTGCAAAGCGCCTGCAAGATTGCCGAAACCAACCCGGTGCTCTATGTGTCGGGCGAAGAATCCCTGGAACAGATTGCAGATCGTGCGCACCGCTTGCAGTTGCAGACGGACAAACTCCAGGTACTGGCCGAAACAGATATCTCGGCAATCACCGCAATCATGGAACGGGATCGGCCCGCGGTAGTGATCGTCGATTCCATCCAGGTCATGCACCATCCGGATATTGACTCACTGGCCGGCAACACCACGCAAGTTCGCGAGTGCGCCAACTTGCTCAGCCGATTCGCCAAGCGCCTGAACAGCGCCGTCATCATGGTCGGCCACATAACCAAGAGTGAAAACCTGGCCGGCCCGATGACCCTTAATCACCTGGTGGACGCAACGATGATGCTGTCGAGCACCGACGACGCTCGCTATCGCATCGTGCGCTCTGACAAGAACCGGTTCGGTTCGGTTGCGGAAATCGGCGTATTCGCAATGACCGGCGCCGGCATGAAAGAGGTTCGCAACCCTTCCGCCATTTTCCTTAGCAAGTCCAACAAGGAACTACCCGGCAGCATCATCACCGTGCTATGGGAAGGCAGTCGCCCCCTGCTGGTGGAATTGCAGGCCCTGGTTGACCAGAGCGCCCTGGGCAACCCTCGCCGCGTAACCGTGGGAATAGACAATACCCGGGTGGCCATGTTGCTGGCGGTACTGAATCGGCACGGCGGCATCGCCGTCCACGACCAGGACGTATATGTAAATGTGGTTGGTGGAATACGGGTCAGCGAGCCAAGCGCGGACCTGGCCATTTTACTCAGCGTACTCAGCAGCCTCCGCGACCGGGCAATTCCCCCGGACATATTTGCCTTTGGCGAAATAGGACTTTCAGGCGAGGTACGGCCCTGCGCGAACGGGCAGGAACGCATACGCGAAGCAGCCAAGCACGGTTTCAAAACCGCCATTGTCCCTGCGGCCAACGCTCCAAAAGGCTCAATCCCGGGCTTGAAACTGATACCCGTACACAGCCTGCAAGAGGCTTTGGACTGGGCTCTGGAATCCTTGAGGCCAACCTCCTCAAGCCACCGGGAATAATTCCGGCCGCCACGGGAGCCGATTCTGCCCGCCCCCCGGCTCAAAATAGTGTGAAAAAACCTAGAACTAACAACGCATTATGGAATAGACTTCAGAGCTAGTTAACTTTCGAGGGCACTATGGGCCTGGGTACGTCTAACATCTGGAGCTCAAACTGGCTGATCGCGGCAGCTTACTGCGTTCTCTTTACCCTCCTGGCCGCATTTCCGTTCCATAATTCGCTACAAAACGCCGAGTCAGACCTGTTAACCCAGGCCATGAACTGGACCAGCAAGACACCCTCCGGCGAGCTGGCGATTATCTCAATCGATCAGAAAAGCCTGGACAACGTGGGCCCCTGGCCATGGCAGCGCAGTATACTGGCACAGGTGATTGCAAGGCTCGCAGACAGTGGAGCCAGGGCCATTGCCACAACGGTGAGGCTGGATACCCCGCAAAACGAACTTGGGCGATATCACCTGGAGCAAATACGCGAGCGCCTGCAATCCAGCGACGCAAACAGACAGAGCCTGAGTCAATCTCAGGATTACCTTGAGCTGGCGCTGAACGAGCTGAATACCGATAGGGGTCTGGCTGAAACCATCGCCGCAGCCGGCAATGTATATCTTCCCATGGATTTCCCCAGTAGCGGCCACGCGGACAGCGTATCGCCGGAAAGTCCGATCCAGTGGTCAGCCGGTAGCCGGCCTGCCCAGGCTCCCAGGGCGGGATTCGCGCTGCAGTCCCTGCCGGAGTTTGCCGCCGTCGCTGCCGGCAATGGTCATCTGTACATGCCCGGCGACAGCGATGATGTAATACGTCGATTCAATCTACTGGTTTACTCCCAGGGCAAGCTCTACCCCTCCCTGGCCGCTCTGCTGGCCAGTGGCGTCAACCAGGACAAGACAATCACCGCCAACCTGAACGATCAGGGAAAACTGCAACTTAACAACCTGGTAATTCCTGTTGATGAATCCCTTGCTGCCATCACCTACTGGTACCCCAAGCGAGGTGGCAAGCCCGCCTTCCCGGTAGACTCATTCTGGGACGTGTTCGCGGGCAATACCCCGGCGGATAAATTCCGCAACAAGGTGGTTCTGCTTGGGCCTACCGACAAGCGCATTGCCCGTCAACTTAGCACGCCCCTGGGGGAAGACACCCCAGAGATTTTCGCCCTGGCCCACCAGGTTTCTACTCTCATTAACCAGCATTTCACCGCCAGGCCAGGCTGGGTTGTCCAGGCCGAGCGCATGACCTGGTTGCTGGTTGCGATTTACCTGGCCTTTATCCTGACCCGACTCAGGCCCCGAATTTCCGGGTTGATCACCCTGGGTAGCGTGGCAATCCTGCTGGTCGCCAGCATGGCTGTTTATGTCTCCAGGGAAGTATGGTTTCAGCCACTGGGCCCGATTTTGATGCTGCTGCTAGGTCATCTGCTGATGACCATCAAAGGGCTGAATTTGTTTAGCCGGATCCGCAAGGGACCTCCGGACGAGCAAGTGGAAAGCGACCGGATGCTGGGGCTCGCATTTCAGCAACAAGGCCAATTGGACCTGGCTTGGGATAAATTCAGGATATTGCCCCTTGATGACGCCATGATGGCAATTCTCTACGAGTTGGCCCTGGCCTATGAAGCCAAACGCAAGCTCAGCCGCTCGCGCCAGGTCTATGACCATATGGCCAGTTACGATGCAGACTATCGTGACCTCCAACAGCGCATGCAAATGGCGCAAAATCTGGAAGACACCATCACCCTCGGGGTCCCGGGCGCTACCGGACGAGTGCCGGTCTGGCTAACCGGGGGCGGCCAGAACAAGCCGCGACTTGGCCGGTACATAGTGGAGGAAGAAATCGGCAAAGGCGCAATGGGTGTTGTCTACCTGGCTGTAGACCCCAGCCTCAACCGCAAGGTGGCCCTGAAGGCCATCCCCCTGGCCGAAGAGTTCGACGAGGGAGTGCTGGAGGACGTGAAAAAGCGATTTTTCCGCGAGGCGGAAGCCGCGGGGCGTTTAGACCATCCCAATATCGTAGGCGTTTACGATGCGGGAGAAGACAATGACCTGGCCTACATCGCCATGGAATACATGGAAGGACGCAGGCTAAGCGAATTCACGGTTAACACTAACCGATTGGCAGACGAAACCATATTGGAACTGGGAGCGACGGTTGCCGACGCACTTCACTACGCCCATGCCCGGGGCGTAGTACACAGAGACATCAAACCCTCCAACTTGCTGTACAACGCGGAGACAAACCAACTCAAAATCGCCGATTTTGGCGTCGCCCGTTTTGACGAAAGCAACCGGACCCGAACCGGACTGGTCCTGGGCACTCCCTCCTATATGTCTCCCGAGCAAATTGAGGGAGAAAATGTGACGGGAGCCTCGGACTTGTTTTCCTTAGGTGTTACTCTATATCAGCTACTTACGGGGTATTTGCCGTTCCGCGCTGATTCACTGGCCAAATTGATGTACAAAATTGCCAATGAACCGCATATGGCAGTGCATATGATGCGGGACGACCTGCCGGACTGCATAGAACAACTAATTGGCAAGGCACTGGCGAAAAAGCCTTTGGACCGATTTAACTCTGGCGCCGAGATGGCTCACGTCATCCGGAATTGTTTGAACAGAATGAGAGAAGAAAGGGGCGCTAGTCCCAAACGCACATGAGCCTTCGCAATAAAATCAAAGTTGTTGAACTTACGGACACAGGAAAGATCCGTGACCACAATGAAGATGCAATCGGTAGCGAGAGAGATATCGGGCTGCTGGTGTTAGCCGATGGGATGGGAGGCTACAACGCCGGCGAAGTCGCCTCCTCCATCGCGGTCAAAACCATTCTCAAGCAAGTTGAGGAGTCCCTGGAACGGCTTGGCGAGGACCGGGACGAAGTAGAGCCCCAGACCGGATTGTGGCGGCAGAGCGTGATTCTGCGGGACGCCGTGGCCAGGGCTAACAAACTGATTCACAACCAGGCCCAGATCAGGCCTGAGTGCGAAGGCATGGGCACTACACTTGTCTCCTGCCTGTTTTATAACAACCACGTCTCAATCGCCCACGTAGGCGACTCGCGTATGTACCGGCTGCGAGACGGGCGGTTCGAGCAACTCACGCTGGACCACTCCTTGCTCCAGGAGCTGGTAGATAGAGGCTTCTATTCCCAGGAAGAGGCTCAACGCTCCACCAACCGCAATTACGTCACCAGGGCGCTCGGGGTGGAAAAGGCCGTGGATGTAGAGATTAACGAGTACGATGTGAAGCCTGGCGATTATTTTTTGCTGTGCTCAGACGGTTTGACTGATATGGTCGAAGATGAGGATATTCATTTAACGATCAGTACGTTTCATGATAATCTTGATATTGCTGGTCAACAATTAATCAAGCTGTCAAATGACCATGGTGGGAAAGACAATATTTCCATAATTATCGGTTACGCAGCCCAGTCTTTCGGGGTGCGTAAAGGACTGCTTAAGAAGCTTGCGAGAAAGCTTAGATAAACCCAGTGAGGGCTTGGCATGGCGCGTTTAATTCTCAGCCTGGACGGTCAATTAATGGCTGAATACAACATGACCAAGGAGCGGTACACTATCGGCCGCCTTCCTGATAACGACGTGCGTATCGATAACGCAGCAGTCAGCGGTCATCATTCACTTATCATAAACATCCTCAATGACTCCTTTCTGGAAGATTTGAACAGCACCAATGGCACTTACGTCAATGGCAAGCTCATCAAGAAACATGCGCTTCAGAACAGCGATGTGATTACCATCGGGCACCATCAGCTGAGATTCGTTGATAGTGATGAAGGCGCAGACGATGACGACGAGTTTGAAAAGACCATGGTCATCAATCCCAGCAGCCAAAGCCAGGACAAGATCGACCGTGTGCGCGCGCAGGTTGAAGAAGCTGCGGCCCAGCCCAGTGTTGCCGCCCTCTCTACCCGCGGAGCAGGCATGGTGGCCACGGCCAAGCTACAGGTACTAAGCGGTACCTTTGCCGGTCGTGAGCTGGAGCTGAAAAAGGCCCTGACCACTCTTGGCCGTCCCGGACTGCAGGTTGCAGCCATTACCCGGCGTGCCGAGGGATATTTCGTGGTGCACGTGGACGGTGGCAAAGATAATCGTCACCCGATACTCAACGGCGAATCCACTGGCGCCAAGGCGCGTAGGCTTGAAGATAGCGACGTGATCGAGATCGCCGGTGTGAAGATGGGCTTCTTCCTTACTTGAGGTATTGCACGGCCACCCTCTGGGTGACCCCGCACAACATCTCGTAGGGAATAGTCCCGGCCAGCTGAGCCAATTCCTCAACCGGGAGGCCGTCACCCCACAGTGTAAGGCTGTCCCCCACCCGGGCTTCCGGGTGGTCAGTCAGGTCTACCGTGATCATGTCCATCGAGACCCGCCCAACCAGTGGGATACGACTGTCCCCCAGAAGCACCGGCGTGCCATTACCCAGGTGCCTGGGGTAACCATCCCCATAACCAATCGCCGCCACCCCTATTCGACAATCCCTCGTAGCAGTCCAGGCCGATCCATAACCGACGGACTCACCGGCGGCGACCTTGCGAATGGCAATGAGCTCAGTTCCCAGGCGCATAACCGGCTTAAGTCCCAATTCCTCTCCGGTCTTGCCTACGATAGGCGACACACCAAACAAGGCGAGACCCGGCCTCACCCACTGGGCGCGACTCTCGGGCCAGGCCAGTAAACCGGCAGAATTGGCGATGCTGCGCTCTGCCTCGACTCCCCGGGTGGTCTCTTCGAAAAGCGCCAACTGCTGACTGGTGGCATCGCTTGAGAGCATATCCGCGTTGGCCAGGTGGGTCATCAACACGAGCTGTTCTCGCACAGCGTGCAGATTTCGCAGTCGCGCCAGGACCCTGGAAAACTCCTCCGGTCTGAACCCCAGGCGGTTCATACCCGTATCGACCTTTAACCAGACGGTGAAACGGCTGTTGCGGCCGAAGGACTCCAACAACTCCAGCTGTTCATGGGAATGAACAACAAGGTCACAGGCATTTGCTGCCGCCAGCTCAAGTTGACTTTGATTAAACACACCCTCGAGCAGCACAAGCCTCTGGCCGACGCCGGCCGCGCGCAGCGCAACCGCCTCCTCAATTCGGGCTACCGCCAGGGCATCCGCATCGCAAAGCGCCTTGGCCACCGGAACCAGGCCGTGGCCGTAGGCATTGGCCTTGATGACCGCCAGGACCTTGGCCCCCTCGCTAAGCTCTCTTATACGTCTGAGATTGTGATTGAGGGCAAGGGTATCTACTGTGGCCCGACACAGTGCTGTCACTGAAAGGCCTCATCCACGTAGCTTTCAGCCATCAGATTTTCGAACTTGGTGTACTGACCAAGGAAGGTCAGGTGCACTTCACCCACCGGACCATTACGCTGCTTGGCAATGATGATGTCGGCGATGCCCTTGCGGGTGGTTTCCTTATCGTAGACTTCTTCTCGATAAATGAAGCAAATCACATCGGCATCCTGCTCGATAGCACCGGACTCACGCAGATCGGACATCACGGGCCGCCTGTCGGTGCGCTGCTCCACGCTTCGATTGAGCTGGGACAGTGCAATGACCGGGCAATCCAGTTCCTTGGCCAGGGCTTTCAGCGATCGGGAAATCTCGGAAATTTCCGTGGCCCGGTTCTCCTTGTTACCCTGGACCTGCATCAATTGGAGGTAATCCAGCACGATCAGGCCCAGGCCGCCGTTCTCACGGGCCAGGCGGCGAGCGCGGGCGCGCACCTCGGTAGGACTCAATGACGGCGTGTCGTCAATGTAGATCTTTGCCTCAGACATGATCGCGACGGCGGAATTAATACGGTTCCAGTCCTCGTCGTTGAAATTCCCCCGGCGCAAATTCGACTGGTCAACCCGGCCTATGGAACCAATCATTCGGAAGCTGATCTGCTCGGCCGACATTTCCATACTGAAAATTGCCACGGCCTGGCCCGATCCAATTGCCGCGTTCTCGGCGATATTCATCGCCAGGGTGGTCTTACCCATGGACGGGCGACCGGCGATGATGACCAGGTCACCGCGCTGCAGCCCTGCGGTGATGTCATCCAGGCTGTTAAATCCGGTAGATAAACCCGTGACATCGCCTTCGGTATGGCTGAGGTAGTCAAGTCGGTCGATAGTGGCGGGAAGAATCTTTCTCAGGGCCTGGAATCCAGATCCCCGCCGCTTTCCCCGCTCGGCAATCTGGAATACCGAACGTTCTGCGTCATCCACCAGTTCCGAAGCATCCCGACCGTCAGAGGTATAGGCGCTATCGGCGATTGCGACACCGACGTCGATCAGGTTACGCAGCAGCGCCCGCTCACGAACGATTTGGCCGTAAGCCTGGATATTCGCCGCGCTGGGAGTGTCTTTGGCCAATTGACCCAGGAAGGCCAGGCCACCCATTTCGTCTAGCTGGTCGTTACGGGCCAGGTATTCCGAGACGGTGACGGCATCAAGCGGCTGATTGCGCTCGGCCAGCTCACCGATGGCATTGAAAATCAGGCGGTGGTCGTGGCGGTAGAAATCTTCTGCGGTGACCACATCGGCGATGCGATCCCAGGCCTTGTTATCCAGCATGAGGCCGCCGAGAACGGCTCTTTCCGCATCAACAGAGTGAGGCGGCACACGGAGTGTTTCCGTGCCGCTCATCGCGTCAAAGCGATCATCACCCATTGGAGTTGCCATCGACCATTACCGCCAGGTTAATCAAGGGCAGATCAAGATAGCACACCGCGCCCCGGGGGTGGACCCCGGGATGCGGGGCGATCTTATTCTTCGCCGGTAACCTCGACCGGCACAGTAACGCTAAGTTCGCTGTGCAGGACTACTTCGACGGTATGATCGCCAAGCTGGCGGATCGGACCTTCGGCCATATGGACTTCGCGACGCTCAATTTCCACACCCTGTGCGGTCAGAGCAGCGGCGATATCGGCGTTGCCGATGGAGCCAAACAGCTTGCCTTCGTTACCGGCCTTGGCGGTCAGTTTCACAACCACGCCGTCCAGCAGCTTGGCACGACCCTGGGCGCGAGTCAGCAATTCGGCTGACTTGGCCTCAAGCTCCGCACGGATCGCCTCGAACTTCTCAATGTTCGCAGCAGTTGCCAGCGTTGCCTTGCCCTGGGGCAGAAGGAAATTACGACCATAACCTGAACGTACCTTTACGCGGTCGCCCATGGAACCCAGGTTTTCAACTTTTTCCAGAAGTATGACTTCCATCATCTCACCCGTTTTATCAAGCCCTAAGCGGGCCATCTATCCTAAAAATTATCCACGCCGCGCCAGTTTTTGGCGCAAGCCGAACCAGTTATCCAAATATCCGAACATTGCCAGCAGTGGAAGCGCCACCTGCAAAAGCAGCACCAGCATTGCGTAAACCACTATCAGCATTGCCATCGGCCAACCGCCCTCGGAGACCAGGAAGTGAGCTAACGACAGGCCCTGCAACATCAGCAAGACAACGAAAACCCACATCACGTTCTCAACCCAGAGACCGCCGACCAGCATGGCAGTCACAACGACCAGTGTGGACACCGCGGTCAGAACTGTTCCCAACTTCATCTGCCGGAATTCAGCTCCAAAACGTCCCGCAAGCTCTTCCAACCCGTCCTGCCACACCCGTCCTACAAACAGGCCGGCCAGGCAAACCAGTGTAACAAGCCCGGTCATGACTCCCGGCATTACCCGAAAAATCGAGTTCCAGCTTTCCTCGGACAATTCCTGCCCAGCAGCACTGAACTGTTCCTTCACCGGTCCCATTACTTCGCCCAACACACTTGCCGGGTCCGGCAACAGGACCAACACCAAAGAAACAGCTACCACCCCAAGGATCGCCGCCACCTGGAAAACCAGATTTAGCGATCGGTACCCCTGCAGCAATCCAGCCAGCAGTAGTACCGGGCCCCACATCACGCCGGTCACTTCCAGCATGGGCACGGGGTCACCCCCGGATACCAGGGCCACACCGGCCAGTAAGACCATGGCGAGCGCGGCGGTCATCAGCGACTGTTTGACTCCTCGTTGCAGAGCAACCAGGGCGAGCAAACCGCTGCTAAGCACTCCAAGAAACGGAAGCAAAGACAACGCAGCAACCAGTGTGACCTGGCGGTGCTGCCTCTGCATAATCCAACGCAGGATACCGTTCATCAGTATTCAAAAATCACTGCCCCACACAACCGATGCGAGGCAGCGACCATAGCCCTAGTGGCTATCGGTGTAAGGCAGCAGCGCCAGGAAGCGGGCACGCTTTACAGCGGTGGCCAGCTGACGCTGATAATTTGCCTTGGTACCGGTAATACGACTGGGAACGATCTTCCCGGTCTCGGTGATGTAATTCTTCAGGGTGTTGAGATCCTTGTAATCAATCTCTTTAACACCATCAGCAGTGAAGCGGCAGAACCTGCGGCGACGAAAATAACGTGACATGGCTTAATCCTCTATCGAATTCAATTCAGCAAAGATACGGTGACTTACTCTTCTTCCGAGAAATCGTCTTCAGATTCTTCGGCAGGAGCATCGTCATCATCAGCACTGGCTTCCTCATCACCACCTTCGGTGGCACGAGGGGCACGTGCGGCATCACGTTCTGCGCGCTCGCTTTCGCGACGACGCTCCTCTTCCACGGACTTGGCCATGTGTGAGGGTTCGGTGACGGCTTCTTCGCGGCCAAGGACCATGTGTCGAATGATTGCATCATTGAACTTGAACAGGGTCGTCAGCTCATCAAGGCTTTCCTGGCCGCACTCAATATTCAGCATCAGGTAATGGGCCTTGTGAATCTTGTTGATCGGGTATGCCAACTGGCGACGGCCCCAATCTTCCTCACGGTGGATGACACCACCGCCGGTCTGGATCATACCTTTATAACGTTCGAGCATGGCAGGCACCTGCTCGCTCTGATCCGGGTGGACCAGAAAGACCACTTCGTAATGTCTCATTGTAGCTCCCTTCGGGCTTTGGGCCTCCCAATTAGTGGTGAGGCAGAGAGAAATTCAAACCCCTGGCAGGCATAGACCTGTCCAAGGGCGGGCAATGGTACCCAAGGACCCGGCTAAAAACAAGCCAATCCAAGTTCTTTCAATAGCTTGAGCAAGGCGGGAAACAACCTGAAACCCGAAAATCCTACAGCGAGCGCTGGCGAACCGCCTCGTAGGCCATGACCCCCAGGGCCACCGACACGTTCAGGCTCTCGACAATACCCTCCATGGGCAGTCGCACCAGGACATCACACCGCTCTGAAGTAAGGCGCCTCAGACCCCTGCCCTCTGCGCCCATAACCAGCGCCAGCGGGCCACTCAGGTCCGTCTGGTGGTACATGGCGGGGCCATGCTCATCGGCCCCCACCAGGGTCAGGCCCAGTTCCTTGAGTAGCAGCATGGTCCGGCTCAGGTTGGTCACCCGGATCAGGGGCACGGTCTCCGCGGCCCCGGAGGCAACCTTCCTGGCCGCGGGGGTCAGGCTGGCTGCCCGGTCCTTGGGCACGACAACTGCGCAAGCCCCCACCGCATCCGCAGTTCTCATACAGGCACCCAGGTTATGGGGGTCCTGCACACCGTCCAGTATCAGCACCAGCGGTCTGGGGCCGGCGCCGGCCACCAGGTCAGGCAATTCCGGCTCGTTCCACTGGCGGGGCACACGCAGGCGCGCCGCCACACCCTGGTGGGAGGCATCCGGCAGCAGGTGGTTGAGGTCCTTGCGACCCAGGCGCTTCACCGGCAATCCGGCCTGCTCTACCAACTGGCGAGTCTCGTTCATGCGCTTGTCCTGGCGTTCATCCACCAGCAGAACTTCGATCACCCGGGACGCCGAACGCGCCACCATGGCTCGCACCGCGTGGTGCCCGAAAATCAAACTTCCTTCGCTCACGATTTACCTTTATTCGTTACGCTTTTTCGCCTTTTTTCTGGAGTTGCCGACTTTTTCGCTGTATTTCCTTGCTTTTTCTTGGGATTTCCACCTTTTTTCCGAATCCCGCCGCCCTTTTTCCGCCTTTCGGTACCGCCCTCATCTTTGTGACGGCTCACGTCGCCTTCCTTGCTGACCAGATCGAAATCGATCTTGCGGTCCTCAAGGCTGGCGCGGGCCACCCTGACCTGCAGCCTGTCTCCCAACTGGAAGATACGTCCGCTTCGGCTGCCTATGAGCCGATAGCGAGGCCTGTCCAGGTCGAAGTATTCGCTGCCCAGGGCGCTCACGTGCACCAGGCCATCAATTTGCAGGGTATCCAGCTGCACGAACACCCCGAACTGGGTCACGCCGCTGATCGTGCCCTGGAACTCCTGGCCCAGCTTGTCCTGCATGAATTCAGTCTTCAGCCAGCCCATGGCTTCCCGGGTGGCGTCATCAGCACGCCGTTCGCAACGCGAGCAGTGATCACCCAGACCTTCCATTTCCACCAGCGAATAGGTGTAGGCGCCGGGCTTGCCACCGTCCAGCAAGTGCCCGATGGCCCGATGCACCAGCAAGTCGGGGTAACGCCTGATTGGCGAGGTAAAATGGGCGTATTCGCCCAGGGCCAGGCCGAAGTGCCCACCACTGCCCGGCTTGTACACGGCCTGGGCCAGGGAGCGCAGCATCACGGTCTCGATCAAGGCGGCGTCGGGCCGGTCCTGGACCAGCTCGATGACCTTGCTCAACATTTCCGGCTTGAAGGTGGAACCGGGATTAAACGGAACTCCCACGGCGGCCAGGAACAGCTTCAGCTCTTCCAGGCGGTCCTCGTCGGGTCCGGCATGCACCCTATACAGGGAGGGAATGCGCGCCTTGCGCAGGAACCTTGCGGCCTCCACGTTGGCGGCGATCATGCATTCCTCGATCAACTTGTGGGCATCGCTGCGCACCCGCTCGTGGATTGCAGCCACCCTGCCCCGTTCGTCAAATTCCAGGGTATTCTCGGGAATCTCGAAATCTATCGCGCCGCGTTTCTTGCGAGCGCCCAGCAGCGCCTTGTATAGGGAATACAGGGTCTCCAGACCCTCAACCCGGGCCTGGAAGCGTTCCCGCAGCCGTTCATCGCCATGCTGGATGATTCCCGCCACCTGCTCGTAGGTGAAGCGCTGGGCCGAACGCATCACGCCCCGGAAGAACCGGGAACGGGTCACCTTGCCCTGCTTGTCGATGCGCATCTCACACACCAGGCACAGCCGGTCCACATCCGGTTTCAAGGAGCACAGCCCGTTGGACAGGGCCTCGGGAAGCATGGGAATCACCCGGTTGGGGAAATATACCGACGTGCCCCGGTTCCGGGCCTCGGCATCCAGGGCCGTGCCATGCACGACGTAGTGGGATACGTCCGCAATGGCCACCAGCAATTTCCAGCCGCTGCCATCGGGCTCGCAATACACCGCGTCATCAAAGTCCCTGGCATCAGCACCATCGATAGTGACCAGCGGCAGCTTGCGCAGATCCTCCCGGCCCTGCTTGGCGCTCTCGGGCACGGCCTCGCCAAAGGCCACCATCTCCTGCGCCACCTCATCCGGCCACAGGAATGGCAGGTTGTGGGCGTGGACGGCAATCTCGGTTTCCATGCCCGGATCGTTTTCTTCCCCCAGCACGCGACTGATTCGCCCTACCGGGTAGGTAGTCTGTCCCGGCGGCGCGGTAATTTCGGCAATAACAATCTGGCCTGGCTGGGCGCCTCCCCGGTGCTTGGGGCCGATCAGAATCTCGTGGGTAATCCGGGGATTATCCGGTACCACGAACCCTATGCCGCCTTGGGCGACGTAGCGGCCCACCACCTGGGTGTTGGCTCGCTCGAAGACCTCGGCCACCGCCCCCTCGGGACGGCCCTTGCGATCGTAGGACTTGATACGCACGGCAATGCGGTCACCGTGCATCACTTCCCGCATCTGGCGGGCAGACAGGAACACGTCGTCGGAGCCATCTTCGGGTATCAAGAAGCCGAACCCGTCCCGATGGCCCTGGACGACACCCGTCACCAGGTGAATCCGCGCGGTCAGGCAGTACTCGCCCTTGCGATTGATAATCAGCTGCCCGTCCCGGCCCATGGCCCCCAGGCGCTTGCGCATGGCCTGGCGCTGGGGCTCGCCTTTAAGCTTCAGGGCAGAGAAAATTTCCCGGGCAGCCAGGGGTCTTCCCTCGGCCTCCAGCAATGCCAGGACCTCGTCCCGGCCCGGGATCGTGAACGCATAATCCGCCTGGCTACGCGGGCCTGAACCCGAACGCCCCGGCTTGTTGTTTGTGTTGCTCAAAAAGTATGTCCTGGAAAAAGAATCAAGGTTGACAAGCATACAACGTCTACGTAAAGTTCGCCCTCCAGCCAGGGTCCGGTTCCCGGATCCAGCCTATGCCCAGGTGGCGGAATTGGTAGACGCGCTAGCTTCAGGTGCTAGTTATCGCAAGGTAGTGGAGGTTCAAGTCCTCTCCTGGGCACCATGATCCCGCCCCTTTTCAGGGGCGTTTTCATTTCCGGATTCCGCAATTGCGCAAGCCCTGCCACCGACCGACTTTCACTCTCGATCCGCTAGCGAATAGTGACGGGAATTCGACTGGTTCTACACCATGGGCAGCGACCCGGCCGCCACCCTCCCCGGGCAACTTCGAAATCCGCGCATGAGCGACTGGACCGGAAGCAAATCGCCGCTTCCGGGGCCGAGAATCGGCCCGTCAGGCCAGCCGCCGGTAAAAGCGAACGATAGCCTCCTCGGCTGCGAGCATCACCATGACCACGACGATAAAGGCGACGATGCCGTGGAAAGCGCCAAGGAACTGCACCTCGTCACCGAAGGCCAGGTCGATGGCCTCGAGAATAATAAACTTGGAGAGAAACAGGATCAGCCAGGCGGTGAAATAGCGCATGAACTTCGCCATGGCCCCGGACCTGGCGTTAAAGAAATCCGCCACCTTGTGCTCCAGCACCAGGGTCAACTTGAGCAACACCTGTAGCAGTACCGCTGCCAGCAGGGAAATGGTGAAGGAATTGATCACCACCTTGTCCCAGTACTCTACAAACAGGTTCAGTACCACCAGGTCAATGAGGATGGCGGTGAAGTAGCGCAGGAACAGCCGCTGGCCATTTGAAGGAGTTTCTGCCGACGCGAGCTGTGGAAATTTCGTGTTACTCATGCACCGATCCCTCTCTTTGGCTGGCTGCCTGTGAGCCATTGTAGCCGCAGTTGCAGCACATTGAACACAAACCTGGCCGAGAGTCATGACAATCAGACCGAGCGTTTTACCATTGCCACATCTTTAGAACGCAATGCCAGTGTAAACTCGTTATTGTTCGCGCTCCGCCTCCCCGCTTCAGATTATCCGTCCAGCAGCTCCCTGATACGCGCAAAATACTTGGGCAGGTCAAAGGGCTTGGTTAGTCGGTTCTCAACCAGCTTCCTGTCCGCCTTTCCGGAATCCACGTTCTCGGAATAACCGGTAACAATCTGGATTTTTACAGTCGGCCACCTGTCCTGGACGATGCTCGAAAGCTCATAACCGTCTATTTCGCCCATGATCGCGTCAGTCAGAAGCAAATCGACATGCTGGTTCTCAAGCACCTCGATTGCCCCCGGTCCGTCAGCCGCACAAATAACCGTGTAACCTTTTGCCGTCAGCAGCTGCTCGGACAACTGGAGTAGCGCAGGCTCGTCATCAACAACCAGGATGGTTTCATTGCCGCCGACATCAATGGCTGGGGTTTTCTCCTCAGCCGATCTTACCTGGGCGGCGACGTGAGAGATCCTTGGGAAAAAGAAAGAGAACTGACTACCCTCTCCAAGGGTAGATTCGACACTGATGCCACCGCCGCACTGCTTGGCAAACCCATAAACCTGGGCAAGCCCCAGGCCGGTTCCCATTTCACCTTTAGTGGTATAGAAGGGATCGAAAATCAGCTCCAGCTCAGATTGCTCCATGCCACACCCCGTGTCCTGGAAGCTCAACCTGACATAATCGCCAGCCTCTACCTGGAGAACTTCTGCCTCCGATTTACTCAAAACAACATTGTCTGTCGATATAGTCAGGCAACCAGTGCCCGGCATGGCATGCATGGCATTAATACTGAGATTCAGGATCGCATTTTCCAGGTCACTGGTGTTTAACACGACGGGCCACAAGCCTGGCGCTGGATTCACAGACAAGCTGATGCGCGCTGTTAGCGTCGTCTCCAGCATGTGCTTTTGTTCCAGCAGGAACGAATTGAGATTCACCACTTCTTCGTCTGCGGCAGATTTGCGGGCGAAGGTCAGAAGTTTCGCGGTTAGCCTTGCACCACGCTCCCCGGCATGTCGGATAGCACTTGCATACCCCGCCAGCTTTTGCTGGTCGCGTAATTCGTTCTCCAGAATGTCCGCATAGCCCAGGATAACCCCAAGCATGTTGTTGTAGTCGTGAGCGATTCCGCCACTTAGCTTGCCCAGCGCATCCATCTTCTTGCTGCGTTCAAGCGTCGCTTCCAGCAACAAGCGACGGGATGAGTCAAACACCACGCTCAACAAGTCGGCGATGGAAATAATGAACGCCTTCTCTTCGACCTTCCATACACGTTTCGGCCCGGTATGCTCCAGGCACACAACACCGGCCATCTCACCTGAAAAATGAAACGGCGCATCAAGCATCGAGGTTATGCCATTGGTGGGGAAGTATTCAGCGGTGAATTCCCTTGTGTTCGGCTCGGCATACACATCATCAAAAGACAGAACTCTATCGCTGAGTACAGATTCAAAATACGAGGGAAAATCCTTGGCCAGCAAAACCATTCCAGTTGAATGGGATCTCAATTCAGAATTCCAGAGATTCTCGCATCGAATAGACAGCGCATCCTTCTCAAGAATCCATACACCCACTCGCGTAACCTGCAGTAACTGACTGATTTCCTCCGTCAGGTAATCCAAAAACCCGGGGAAATCCGAGCTGACGAAACATTTGTTCTTGATAAGTTTTGCCAACACCTCGTTGTAACGGGTGACCTGCTCCTGCCTTTCGCGCTCTTCCCGCAGAAGGGTTTTCTGCTCCGTGACATCTCTCAGGGACGCGACTGCACCAAGGACTTCTCCGGAGGAACTCACCAGCCTTCGCCCTGTCGCTTGGAGGACCACGCTTGGTTGCGATTTTGGTGTAATGACCATTTCTCTGTCCTGGACCTCATCTCCCTCCAGGGCTCGAAGCAGTGGCGCAAGCTCTTCTGGCAGAGGCGTAACACCATCGGCTTCGTACATGTCGTAGCAGTTCTTCCATTGACTCACTTCGGTGAGCCGTCCGGGGATACCGTGAATCTTTCGGAAGGCCTGATTGACATACGTGATCTTCGCATCCCGATCGCAGGCAATCAGGCCATCGGCAACGCAGTCCAGCACGGCGTCCTGGAACACCAACAGTTCCTCCCGGCTTCGTTGCTCGTTTCTTATTGCGGAAATATCCTCCACGCTGGACCAGATCATCTTTTCGCCATTGAGCTCGAGAAACATTCCCTGCAGGCGCACATCCACAAGGTGCCCGTCCTTGTGGATGTACTGCTTTTCAAACGGCCCATATCGCCCGGTACGCTCCAGGCTATCGAGCATCTCGCGCTCTTTGTCATAGTATTCGACGGGTGTTATCTCCCAGTAGCTGAGAGCTAGAACTTCCTCGATGCTGCGCCCGATAATGTTGGCGTAGGCTGCGTTTACATCTACCAAGTCCCCTTTCTTGCTGGCCAACGCCAGGCCAATCGTGGATTCCTCGAATAGAATCCTGTTGTAGATGTCGCTGCTACTTTGACGATTCCAGCGGCGAGTCAGCAACCAATACAACAAGGCCGCCGTCACCGCGAGAAACCCCCAGACCTTTATAGATTCGATGCTGACCAACAGGCTCGGGTCGCTGATGAATCGCGCAGCAAACTTGTCCAGAGACAAATTCAGCACCACGCCCACTGCGACGTACGTCAACGATATTCTGATTGCCGACCAGTGCTGCTGGTTCTTCCCCGTCATAGTAAGTCCCGTTGTTGATTCCGTCCGCCGGGGGCACGCCCAACCGGCCCGGGCAAGGCGAAGCGGCGCGAGGCTTCCCATAGGTCCTGTGTCAGTGAGCGTAATACTGACCCGGGCTCGCGCTGCCTATTATCGTCTGGCAACCGGGCAGCTATTACAAGCCTGTGCTGGCCAAATACCATGCGCCTGATGCCGTCACCACTGACTGTCACCTGGGCGTGCTACCGGCTCTGCCGGTATGGGTCACGTCAGTCTTCAGGTTCCGCCGGCCCGCCTCCCCACTGATCCCGATGGGCCTGCTCGGCCTGCTGGCGAATGGCGGTATGGCGGTTATTAAGATTTAGCGATGCGGGATCACAGACCACGGCCCTGATCAGCCCCAGGTCCTCGGCCGCATCAAATATACTGGGGTACCAACTCCTCCAGTTAGGCAGACGCTGCTCAACTTGTTCCCGCAAAGTCATTCAGATATTTCCTGGTTCCTGGCCCGTCCCGTTCCCGCCGGGCGATTAACACGATGAGGACTATTGTCCCCGAGGAATACTTAAATGTATATCACGGACGGCCACAATATAGGCTGGCAGGAGTCACAAAATGGATACCCTGTGACCGCACTGCAACACCGAAAACGGGTGGCGCACAGCTCAGAACAAGGGAGCGAAGGATTGGATCTATTCGGACAGCGCCTGCAGGCGAAACAGGGATACCAGCAGCGTGGACGGCCGAGGATCAATAAGGCCGAACCACTTCCGGTACAGAACCCCGATCTGGTTTCCGCTGTATATATTTGCCAGGGTACGATTTGCGACCAGGCGGAAATCCGCATCATCCCTGGGCAGCATTAATGCGTAGGGCTCGTAAGAAATCAGCTCTTCGGAAAGCTGCAACTTTTCTCGCATCGGTGAGGTCATTATTTGCCCCATGAGCAGGACCCGATCCGAGAAGAACCCGTCCACCGATCCGTCCTCCACCAAGCCCATGCCTCCAGCGAAATTGGTCACGGGAATAATTTCTGCTGTCAGGTTTTCTTCAACCAGGTACTGGGCGACGGCCACTTCGGTCGTAGTGCCCGAAATAACGGCAATCCGCTTTCCCTGTATCTGAGACGGCTCGGCTGAGCCCTTTTCCCGAAGAGACACCATCGATGCGCCGGTAACAAAGGTCATGAAGGTAAAGTCGACCTTCTCCATTCGACCTAGTGTCTGGGTTGTAGTGCTGCAATCCATATCAACCCTTGAATGCACCAGGGCATTGACGCGCTCACTGCTCTCTACTTTTACAAACTCTATCTCCAGCTTCGGGAGTTTGAGTTCCTTGCGAACCTCCTCGGCAATTGCGCGACAAAGATCCACCGAGTAACCGGAAGGATTGCCGTTCCGATCCAAAAACGAGAAAGGCAGTGCATCCTCAACATAGCCAAAGGTAATCCGACCGGTTTCCAGGACCTTCCCGAGAACAGGTTCGCGGGCATGGGCCGCTTGAGGCAAACCGAAGCTCCAAAGCGCCAGTAACAAACAGGCCATCAATTTGTGCATCTACACCAACTTCCACATTTGTTGTCAGGCCCACTTGGACGCCAGGTTCCTTCCAGCTACATACTAGTAACCGTATCTACAAAAGGAACGACTTTTCCAGAGCATAACCAATGACCACCCAAAAAGGAACGCGTGGGCGAATATGCTATATGCGAAAAATTGAACCGCTCAACAGGTGCGCGTCGAGACGATGAATACCGAACCGGCCTCAAAGTACCTTGCCGGGATTCATAATTCCCGTGGGATCCAGGGCAGCCTTGATAGCCCTCATCAACTGGATCTCCGCTTCACTCTTGTACACAGCCAACTCGTCACGCTTGAGACGACCAATACCATGCTCGGCAGAAATGCTGCCGCCGTACTGGGCAATCAACTCATGAACCGCGTGATTTACGCGCTTGGCCTGCTCCAGAAATATCGGATCGCGATCACCTTCCGAAGGGCTCAGGTTGAAATGCACATTGCCATCACCCAGGTGCCCATAGGAGACAACACGGCATCCGGGAACGAGTTTCTTGACCAGGGTCGTGGCCTCGCGAATGAAGGCCGGCATACGACTCACCTGCACGGAGACATCATGCTTGATACTCGGCCCTTCATGGCTCTGGGCCTCGGGAATATTCTCCCGCATCCGCCACATGGCCTCACGCTGGGCGCCGCTATTGGCCAATGCGGCATCCTGGATCACCTCAGATTCGAAGGCCTCACCCAGCAGCGTCTCCAGCAACTCCTGCGTCTGGACCTCATCCGTGGCGCAGGATAATTCCATCAAGGCATACCAGTCGTAGGGCTGGTCCAGGGGATCCTTCACCCCGTCGATGTGACGGCAGGCCAATTCCATGGCCAGGCGAGGTATCAGTTCAAAGGTTGTTACTGCATCACCACTGCGCTCCCGCAACATGGACAGCAGTTCCACAGAAGCATCCAGGTCCCGAAGAGCAACCATCGCCGTGCCGTAGGAGCGCGGGGTCGGAAACAGCTTCAACACGGCCCCGGTAATAATCCCGAGGGTCCCCTCAGCGCCAATAAACAGGTTCTTCCAGTCGTAACCTGTGTTGTCCTTACGCAAACCCTTGAGGTTTTCAACAATGCGGCCATCAGGCAGCACCGCCTCGATACCCAGCACCAGGTCGCGGGTATTGCCGTAGCGTAGTACAGCGGTGCCGCCGGCGTTGGTGGACAAGTTGCCACCCAGGTGACAGGAGCCCTCTGCCCCAAGGCTCAGGGGAAAGAGGCGCTGCACCTGTTCGGCCGCTTCCTGCACCTGCACCAGCGTGCAGCCGGCATCGGCTGTCAAGGTGTAGTTCATCGGATCAACGCTGCGAATCTTGTTCAGACGCGCAAGGCTCAGGACAATCTGCTCCCCCGACTCATCCGGGGTCGCCCCGCCGCAATATCCGGTATTTCCGCCAGCCGGCACGACGGCCGTGCCGGTTTCAAAGCAGAACTTCATGATCTTTGAAATTCGCTCTGTACTATCCGGACGCAGCACCAACGGTGTTGCCCCTTTATAGAGCTTACGGAAATCAACCTCGAAGGGCTCGACGTCAACCCGATCCTCAAGATAGCCGCCGGGGCCTGCCAAATCCTTCAGGCGGGACAGAATTTCCTTACGCGTCAGGGTTGTCATAGCAGGCCCAGGCACTGCGTCTTATTTGAAAGGATCACGCAATACGATCGTTTCAGCTCGATCGGCGCCTGTGGAAATAATATCTATGGGCGCACCAACCAGCTTCTGGATACGAGTCAAATAGGCCTTTGCCTCTTCCGGCAGGTCATCGTAGTTGGTGACGCCGCTGGTTGTACCCGTCCAACCGGCCATTTCCTCATAAATCGGAACGCATTCGGCCAAATCCTCAGCGGATGCCGGGGGACAATCCAGGGTCTTGTCGCCAACCTTGTATCCCACGGCAATACGAATCGTCTCCATGCCATCCATGACATCCAGCTTGGTCACGCAAATGCCGGTCAGGCTGTTGTTCAACACAGCCCTGCGCATCGCCACTGCGTCGAACCAGCCACAGCGCCTGGGGCGACCGGTGGTAGCACCGAATTCATGACCCACACGGGCCAGATGCTCGCCTTGTGAATCAAACAACTCGGTGGGAAAAGGACCTGCTCCCACCCGCGTGGTGTAAGCCTTGGCGATACCCAGTATGTAGGTCAGGTATCCCGGGCCCAGGCCACTGCCCGTGGCGGCACCACCTGCAACAGTATTGGATGAGGTGACATAGGGATAGGTGCCATGATCAACGTCCAGCCAGGTCCCCTGGGCCCCTTCAAACAAAATACTGCGATCATCAGCGCACTTGCTACCCAGTTCGCCGGTTACATCCGCAACCAGCGGCCGCAGACGCTCGCCCAACGCGGTCATCGCCGCCAGGGTCTCCTCATAGTCAATCGCGTCGGTTTCGAAATAATTCACTAACAGGAAATTGTGATACTCGAGAATTTCCCGAAGCTTTGCGGCAAAACGATTGGGGTGCATGAGGTCATCAACACGCACTGCACGCCTGGCCACCTTGTCCTCGTATGCCGGACCAATACCGCGCCCCGTCGTACCAATGGCGCGGGCACCACGAGCACGCTCACGCGCCTGGTCCAGGGCAACATGGGAAGGCAGAATTAATGGGCAGGACGGTGATACGCCCAGCCTGTCCCTGACGGGCACACCGTTGGCTTCAAGAGCGTCAATCTCGTCAAACAACGCGTCCAGAGCCAGGACTACGCCGTTGGCAATCAGGCAGCGAACGCCATCCCGAAGAATTCCCGAGGGAATCAGGTGCAGGACCGTTTTCTTTCCCGCTATGACAAGGGTGTGACCAGCATTGTGACCGCCCTGGAACCGAACCACGGCATCCGCACGATCGGTGAGCAGGTCTACGATCTTCCCCTTGCCCTCATCGCCCCATTGGGCGCCAACTACAACTACGTTCTTAGCCATTCTAATTTGATGCCTCCGACGTATAACGCACGCCGTTTCAGCCCCTCACGAAATATAAAATAAGCAGGCCCAGCAACATACTGCCAAGACCCATCAATCGTAATGCCCCGTCTTCCAGCGCGAGCATCATGGCCAGTGTCTTCTTCAAATGCCCGGGCGCCGCGAACGGCAGCAATCCCTCGATCACCAGTACCAGGGCCAACGCAGAAAACAAATCCGACCAATTCATACATTCACACGCACAGGGTTAGCCGGCTTCAGGGGTCTCCCTGGCCGGCAGTATCCTGTGAGTTATTTACCGTCCGCAGACTTCAGGAAGCGGAAAAAGTCGCTGTCCGGCTTGATCAGCAACAGGTCCTGCTCCGTTCCCACTGAATGACGATATGCCTGGAGGCTGCGGTAGAAGGAATAGAAATCCTCGTCCTTCTTGTATGCCTCGGCATAAATAGCCGCTGCAAGCCCATCACCCTCGCCACGAATCCGCTGAGCGTCACGGTAGGCTTCCGCCAACATCACGGTACGCAGACGATCCGCTTCGGCGCGAATCTTCACGCTCATCTCCGCACCCTCGGCACGGAACTGCTTGGCAATACGAACACGCTCCTGGCGCATACGTTCAAACACCGAGCCACTGACTTCGTCAGGAAGATCGATACGCTTGACCCGTATGTCCACGATGGTGATGCCCAACTCGGACGCAACCGACCGGGCCCGGGCCATCATTTCATCCATCAATTCGCCGCGCTCACCCGCCACGACTTCCTGGATGGTGCGCTTGGCAAATTCCTTGCGAAGACTGTCGGTGATGATCGCGAACAAACGCTGGGAGGCCATCAACTCATCGCCTGCAGTGGAGATGTAAAAACCGGTTACATCACTGATACGCCACTTGACGAAGAAGTCCACCAGAACGAACTTGCGCTCACTGGTCAGGTATCGCTCGGGGCGATTATCCAGGGTCAGGATCTGGTCAGAAAACTTGATGATGTTATTAACAAACGGAACCTTGAAATGCAGTCCCGGCTCGAAGTCCGCATTGATGATTTCACCAAAGCGGAACTTGATAGCCTGCTCGCGCTCGTGAACCACGAACACCGACATGCTCAATACCAGGAACAATGCGGCCAGCAGGGCCAGCAATCCGTATAAACGTGCTTGCATTATCTTGTCCCCCTGCTGCGACGATCACTTCCACTTCGTATCCCGGGATTTTCGGGAATCGCTTCCGCGGCCTCTGAGTTGTTAGTCACTCCGCCGATGCTACGGCCTCGTGATTCCAACAACTTGTCCACAGGCAGGTAAATCAGGTTCCCGCTGCCATCGGTATCGACGATGACCTTGGATGCATTACCCAATACTTCTTCTATGGTTTCCAGGTAAAGACGCTCGCGGGTGACCGCGGGGGCCTTCTGGTACTCGGTCAGCACCGCCAGGAATCGATGGGCGTTACCTTCGGCCTCGGCGATCATCTCTTCCTTGTAGGCCTGTGCCTCTTCCAATTGCCGTTGTGCCGCGCCTCGCGCCCTGGGCAGTATGTCGTTCGAATAACCTTCTGCTTCCAGACGCAAGCGGTCTCGATCCTCACGAGCCTTGGTGGCATCATCCACCGCAGCCAGCACCTGCTGAGGCGGCTTGGCGTCAATCAAGTTCAAAGAGGTGACTTCGATACCTGAACCATACTCATCCAGCGTCAACTGAAGCAGGTCCTTGGCCTTGACGACAAGTTCCTCACGACCTTCACCCAACACCAGTTCCGCATTAGCCTTACCCACCACTTCCCTGATGGCGCTTTCGCTCACATCCTGGAGTGTCTGGCTCGGATTACGAATATTGAACAAGACTTTCTCAATGTCCGCATAGCGGAACTGCACACTCATGGCAATATCCACGATATTTTCGTCCGCGGTCAGCATCTGGGTCTTGTAGTCAAAGCGCTGGATGCTGGACACATTGACCTTTTCAACGGTTTCGAAAGGCCATGGTCGCCAGTGAAGTCCGGGCATTGAAGTGCGATTTGCCGCACCGAAGCGCAGTACAACGCCCCGCTCTGATGCATCCAGCTTGTAGAATCCGCCCATGAACCAGGCGGCCAACAACAGGGCTAGGATGACAATCACGCCCTTGCCACCACCGCCCTTCTTTCCGTCTCCGGAGCCTGATCCACCACCGCCAAAGATGGCGCCGAAGCGCTTCTGGAGATTACGGACGATTGCATCCAGGTCGGGTGGGCCTTCCTGGCCACGGGGCTTGCCCCACGGATTCTCATCTTTTCCCGGTTCATTCCAAGACATAAGTAATCTTCTTTCACTGATTGTTATGGGGACTGGTTCAGGCGCTGCCTGTCTGAACCTCTGATTGTAGGAAGCTGGGGTCCGCGGTACAAGGCGCAAGTTCAAATCGCTGGGGATCCAGGCCCTCCTTGCTAGCAAGACGGGCCAGTTTGCGCCTCGGAAGCACCACTTGCAGCGACCAACCACCCTCTTCCAGTTCGGTTTCACTCTGGACGGCCGACAAGTCATACAGCAGGGCCCGAATTCGACCCTCTCCCGACTCCAGGCGCAAATTTCCCCTGAGCAATTCTCCCCCCAGGCGCTCATGCAGCGCCTGGAGAAGCAGATCCAGGCCCTCACCCGTCACGGCCGAGACAAATACGCTGCGCACCTGTCCCTGGCCATCCCGTTCAAGGCGCGGTTCATCGCCGGACAGGTCGATCTTGTTAAACACCAGGAGCTGATCCACGCTCTCTGCACCGATATCCTCCAGCACTTCGTCCACCTGGTCGATTCTCTCTCTGCGCTCGGGATCATGGGCATCCACCACATGCAACAACAAAGTCGCGTCACGGGTCTCAACCAGGGTGGACTTGAACGCCGCGACCAACTCATGAGGCAAATCCCGGACAAAACCCACCGTATCCACCAGCACGGTTTCCAGTCCCGGAGCCAGTTCCAGCTTGCGCAGGGTGGGATCCAGGGTGGCAAACAGCTTGTCGGCCGCGTAAACCTCTGAATTGGTCAAGGCGTTAAACAAGGTGGACTTCCCGGCATTGGTATAGCCAACCAGGGATAAGGTTGGCACCTCGGCTTTCCTGCGGGTGCGCCGACCCTGTTCTCTTTGCTTGTCCACCTGCTCCAGGCGCTGCCTGAGAGTGCGGATACGATTCCCCAGCAATCGCCTGTCGGTTTCCAGCTGGGTCTCACCCGGTCCCCGCAATCCTATACCGCCTTTTTGCCGTTCGAGGTGAGTCCAGCCCCGAACCAGCCGGGTGGACAGATGGCGCAACTGGGCCAATTCAACCTGCAGCTTGCCTTCGTGAGACCGCGCACGCTGGGCAAAGATATCCAGAATCAATCCGGACCGATCCAGCACCCGGCATTCCAGGTGACGTTCCAGGTTTCGTTCCTGGCTGGGAGACAGGGAATGGTTAACCAGCACCAGTTCGGCGCCAAGCTGCTTCACGGCAGCCCGAATTTCATCGGCCTTTCCAGTACCAACAAAAAAGCGGGAATCAGGGCGGTGCCTGACGCAGGCGATGGTTTCAAGGGGATCGGCGCCAGCTGAACGGGCGAGTTCTTCGAACTCCTCCTGAACATCCTGCGGAACCGCCCCACCCAGCCCAAGGTGAACGAGCAATGCGCGCTCGCCACTACGAGGACGTTCAAACAAATCGGCTCTCCCGGGGCAGGAAGCCCCTAGTCAGCCTCGCCAATTTCTTCGTCCCCCATAGGAACGCGAACATTCCGGGCGGGAACGACGGTAGATATAGCGTGCTTGTAGACCATCTGGCTAACCGAGTTACGCAGCAACACCACGAACTGATCAAATGATTCGACTTGGCCCTGCAGCTTTATGCCGTTAACAAGGTAAATTGAAACTGGAACTTTTTCTTTACGCAGGGCGTTCAAAAAAGGATCTTGCAGCGATTGACCCTTGGCCATCGTTGTCTCCTTTGTAGTTAACATACTCAGTATCCCCGGGGTAGCTGAGCTCATTAATAACGGTCGGACATTACGTTCCGCCGACCCGCTGGGAAGTGTATCACAGGCTTGGACATCACCATCTACTAATATGTCCTTTATATGGCTTTTCAAGCCATTTCCACTGCCCGGTAAATCTGCTCACGAGCGGCCGGATCCAATGCGTCCAGGCAAACCAGGTTCTGCTGGGATCGCATCCAGGTATATTGCCGCTTGGCCAGCTGCCGAGTGGCCGCCAATGCGCTGGCACAGGCAGCATCCAGACTCTTGCCACCACTCAAATACTCCAGCAGCTGCCGGTAGCCCACCGCCCGCATGGACGGAAGCTCTGGCGAGAACCCGGGACGGGCGGCCAGCCCCCGCACTTCCTCGAGAAACCCCTGCTCCATCATCTGTTCAAATCGCTGGGCAATCAGCCGGTGCAACAGCTTCCTGTCCTCCATCCACAGGGCAAATTTTTTGACCGTGTAGGGCAGCGCCCGGGATTCGGCCCTTGCATGCAAGTCCGTCAGACTCTCGCCACTGAGGTGATGAACTTCCAGGGCTCGCTGGATACGCTGGGAGTCCGCAGTCTGAATCCTTTGGGCCGACTCGGGGTCAACCTCGGCCAACTCCGCATGCAGGGCTTCCCAGCCCAGGCTGGCAGCCCGTTCATCCAGATGCCGCCGGTAGGCAGGATCGGCCTGGGGCAAGGGGGCGATACCTTGTTCCAGTACCCGGTAGTACAGCATGGTTCCGCCCACCAGCACGGGCACTTTCCCGGCCTCGTGTATTTCGTCTATTGCCTGCAGGGCGTCCCGTCGAAATTCGCCCGCGGAATAGCTTTGCTCCGGGTCCCGGATATCAATCAGGCGATGGGGGGCGCGAGCCAGGGTGTCGGCATCAGGCTTAGCGGTACCGATATCCATGCCCCGGTAAACCAGGGCCGAATCCACGCTAATCAGCTCGCAGTCGTGCTTCTCCGCAAGGTCCACCGCCAGGCTGGTCTTGCCCGAGGCGGTTGCTCCCATAAGAAAAATCACCGTCGGTCGCGCATCACCCATGCCTATCGCCCGCGCAGGAACAACTTGTCCATGTCGGCCATGTTGATCTGAGTCCAGGTTGGCCGACCGTGATTGCACTGATCGGCCCGGTCAGTCTTCTCCATTTCTCTCAACAGCGCATTCATCTCGTCCAGGCTGAGACGACGATTGGCCCTGACCGAGCCATGGCATGCCATGGTGGATAACAGTTCGTTACTCGCCTCTTCAAGGCGCCTGGTTTCACCGTGCTCAGTCAAATCTGCCAGCACATCCCGGACCAATTGATCGACATCCACATCGCGCAGCAGCGATGGTACCTGTCGGATTGTGATGCTGGACGGACCTGTCCTGCCTACCTCGAAACCCAGCTCTGCAAACCATTCGCCGCGCTGCTCCGCCAGGTCCGCCTCGCGTTCCGAGACTGCCATGGTCAATGGCACCAGCATGGGCTGAGCCTTGATCGCCCCCTCGGCCATGGATCGCTTGAGCCGTTCATAGGTGATGCGCTCATGGGCCGCGTGCATATCCACCACCACAAGACCTGCCTGGTTTTGCGCCAGGATATAGACGCCGTGCAACTGGGCCACCGCGAATCCAAGCGGATACTCGGACTCCTCCGGGGGGGCAGACACCTCCGGGCCCTGGGCTGAGGGATGAAGATTTGCATAGGCCCGTATCTGTTCACGCACCGAGGAACTTCCCCCGGGAACGCCCTGGCTCGCCTGGCCACGACCAAGGAGCAAGCTCATGGGCTGCTGGGAACCGGGCACAGATGCAGGCGCGCTATCAAACATCCGGG
>JAOTSW010000047.1 GCA_029864735.1 Chromatiales bacterium
GGGACCATTATAGCCATTGTCCTGTATGCTGTTTCGCTCCGAGTTGATGAGGCAAAGAATGCATCCACCACACGCTTTTACCCGGTCAATTTCTCGAGTCCTCTGTGGCCTTGTTTTCGCGCTCACATGTCCCGCCCTGCTGCTCTGCGCCGAATCCGACGACAACCCTGAAACCGTGAAGGAAGATTTTGAAAGCATGGTGGTCACCGCCAGTGGCGAGTATCAGCCATTGCTGGTTCAAGCCGGAAACACCAGCCGCCTGGACGGCGACGTTGCGCAACTGACCCGGCCCACCCACGCCAGCCAACTGATGCACCGGGTACCCGGCACCTGGATAACCCGCGGCAGTGGCCAGGAGAGCCTGGCGGCTATTAGATCACCGGTTCTGACCGGTGCGGGTTCCTGCGGCGCGTTCCTGGTTGCGGAGAACGGCTTCCCCACTCGTCCGGCGGGTTTCTGCAATGTGAATCAATTATTCGAGGTGAACCTGGAGCAAGCCGACGCGGTAGAAATCATCCGAGGTCCGGGCAGCAGCCTGTATGGATCTAACGCCATGCACGGTCTGATCAACGCGCTGGTCGCCGAGCCCGGCGCACTTAACCGGTTTTCGCTTGAGGCCGGTCAGGACAACTACTGGCGTGGCAGTGCAGACCTTAATAGCGGTGGTTTCAGGGCCCTGGTTAACCTGCTTGAAGACGGTGGCTGGCGCGACCAGGAAAGCTACTCCCAGCAGAAAATAAACCTTGGCTACGAAGTACAAAGACGGGCTGACCGACTCCAGTTCGGATTCGCCGCCACCAACCTGGACCAGGAAACCGCCGGCTACATCTACGGCGAGAATGCCTACAAGGACCGGGGCCTCAGTAGTGAAAATCTCAATCCCGAGGCATACAGGAAAGCCGATGCCCAGCGCCTGAGTGGGCGCTGGATTCGCATGCTGGCAGGCGAAGCTACCCTTGAGGGCGGAATAATCGTCAGGCATTCGGACATGGAATTCCTGCAGCACTTCTTGCCCGGCAAACCCCTGGAACGCAATGGCCAGAACAGTGCCCAGGCTTCCCTGCTATGGCGCCAGCAACTCACCAGGGCCAGCCTGGTCCTTGGGCTGGACCTGGAACTGGCCGACGGGTACCTGTGGCAATACCAGGACGGCC
Organism: Chromatiales bacterium; assembly: GCA_029864735.1. Lineage (GTDB taxonomy): Bacteria > Pseudomonadota > Gammaproteobacteria > Steroidobacterales > BM003 > CAKZML01. The sequence continues at coordinate 1,155 of JAOTSW010000047.1, forward strand.
CAATCCAGGACGGCAGCGATTACCTGGTTGCAACGCGGCCGGCAGGAAAACATTACGACTACTCGGTCTCCAGCCGGATGGCCGCCCCCTTTATGCAATGGGAATACGCAGTGGGAGAGCGAACCGAATTGAGTGCCGGCCTGCGTCTCGAAACGTTGCAGTATGACTATCAGAACAACATGCTGGACGGAAACACCGATGACAATGGCCAGCCCTGCGGTTTCGGGGGCTGCCTGTATACCCGCCCGGCGGATCGAAAAGACAGGTTTACCAGCCTGGGACCCAAGCTAGGGCTCTCCTACCGGCTTGATGAAAATCATCAGCTCTACATCACTGCAAACCGCGGGTTCAGGGCTCCACAGGCAACCGAGTTGTATCGATTGCAGTCACAACAGGAAATCGCCAACCTGGAGCCCGAAACACTGGATGCGATTGAACTGGGATTCAGAACCCTGGACGACGATCACTACCTGGAGCTGGCCGCCTTCTTCATGAGCAAGCGCAACACTATTTACCGGGACAACGAAGGCTTCAATATCAGCGGCGCCAGGACCCGCCACCAGGGCATCGAACTGGATTACCAGCTGCGCCTTGGCGAGCACTGGAAACTGGCGCTGAACGGTACCTGGGCATTGCATCGTTACGCATCGGACTACTCCGCCCCCCGCGGCGAACAAATCATTAGCGGCAATGACATAGACACGGCGCCCCGAACCCTTGGCAGCGCCAGGCTCGCCTGGAGCCCGGGCAGCAACACCGAAACCGAGCTTGAATGGCAGCACATCGGGGGCTACTACCTGGATGCGGCCAACCTGCCGCGATACCCCGGACACGGGACTTTCAATCTCAGCCTGCGGCAGAAAATCCACCGCAACTGGTCAATTGGGCTCAGGATCACGAACCTGGCCGATACAGCCTACGCCGAGCGGGCTGACTACGCTTTCGGGGAATTCCGCTACTTCCCGGGTCGTGGACGGGCAATATTTGCCGATATCAGCTTCCGGCAAACCCGTCAGACAGGCCCCGGGATATAACGCAACTGCGAAGCTGCCATAGTTAATCCTACTCATGCCGAAAATCAGCTAAAGCTGCTAGCATGGTGAAAGCTGTAACTCTCACTGACTACAAAATATAGCCCTCGAACCCCATCAGAACGCCTCTCAGCGGGCCCGGATGGAGGAACTAGGGAAGGGAGAAGAATATGAGTGACCCCACGATTTTGGCACCTGAAGGCGGCGAAAAAATTTCCGTTAAAGACGGCGTACTGCAGGTGCCTAACCATCCGATCATCCCGTTTATCGAGGGTGACGGAACGGGCCCCGATATTTGGCGCGCCACCGTCCGACTCCTGGACGCAGCGGTCGAAAAAGCCTACGGCGGCCAAAGACAGATTAAATGGGTAGAAATCTTTGCTGGAGAGAAGTCCTACAACCAGTTCGGCACCTGGCTGCCCGACAGCACCGTGCAAGCCTGTCGTGATTACCTGGTATCCATCAAGGGCCCCCTGACCACGCCCATCGGCGGCGGCATTCGCTCCCTGAATGTGGCCCTGCGCCAGATGCTGGACCTGTATGTCTGCCTGCGGCCCGTGCGCTGGTTCAAAGGCGTTCCTTCCCCGGTGCGCAAGCCCCAGGATGTGGACATGGTGATCTTCCGCGAGAACACCGAGGACATATACGCAGGCATCGAATTCGAAGCTGGCAGCGCCGAAATCAAGCGCTTCATGTCCATGTTTGAAGAAGCATTCCCCAAGCTCTACGGCAAGATTCGTTTCCCCGACACCACGGGCCTGGGTCTGAAGTCTATCTCCCAGGAAGGCACCGAGCGCCTGGTAAGAGCGGCTATTCGTTACGCGATCGACAACAATCGCAAGAGCCTGACCTTCGTGCACAAGGGCAACATCATGAAATATACCGAGGGCGCCTTCCGCAACTGGGGTTATGCCCTGGCTGAGAAGGAGTTCCCGGAGCACACCTACACCTGGGACCAGTGGGAACGCACCCGCGCCGAAAAGGGCTCCGAGGCAGCCAATGCCGAGCAGGAAGCTGCCCTGGCAAGCGGCAAGATCCTGATCAAGGACGCCATCGCCGATATCACACTCCAGCAGGTACTTACCCGTCCCAAGGAATTCGATGTCATTGCCACCATGAACCTCAATGGCGACTACCTGTCCGACGCCCTGGCTGCACAAGTTGGCGGCATTGGCATTGCCCCCGGCGGCAACATCAATAACGACACGGGTCACGCGGTATTCGAGGCCACCCACGGCACCGCGCCCAAGTACGCCAACCTGGACAAGGTGAACCCGGGTTCCCTGATCTTGTCGGGCGAGATGATGCTCCGCTACCTTGGTTGGACCGAGGCAGCAGACCTGATCATTTCCAGCATGGACAAAACCATAGGCTCCAAGTTTGTCACCTATGACTTTGCCCGACTGATGGAAGGTGCCACCGAGGTCAAGTGCAGCGAATTTGCCGACCACATGATCTCCAATCTATGATCAAGGCATGATTTCAGACCACGATGAGGCCCTGGCGCAGCAATGCGCCAGGGTCGTGTTCGAAGCATTCAGAACTTACAACCGCGGCTTCGTCGCCATATCCCGTCGCGCGAAGGATCGCTTCATCAAGCGCGAATGGCACAAAGCGCAAGATGACACCGTAGAACGAATCGACTTGTATGAGGAGTCCGTTCAGCGCACCAGGGAAGAACTGGAGACACTGCTGGGCGAGCGTGCCGAAGATGTGGATATCTGGGCCCGCGCCAAGGATATTCATACCCAGATGATCGCGAGCCTGGTCGACTCTGAATTCAACAAGACTTTTTTCAGTTCGGTAACCCGCCGTATTTTCAAAACCATTGGCGTTGACCCCAGGGTGGAATACCTGGCCCTTGACGTCATGCCGCTTAAGAATATCGCCAAGCCGGTACCGACCTTCCGTATGCAGCACCTGGGATCCACCCGCTGGCTACTGGACGACCTGCTGAGCAAATACACACTTGGTGTGCGCTATAGAAACATCGACTCAAGCGTCAAATACGTTGCCAAGGAAATAGACGCCTATTGGGAACTGCATCATGGGAGCGAAAAGATTCGCTCGATAGAAACCATACAGGCAGTTTTCTACCAGGGACCCCGCGCCTTCATCGTTGGCCGGATCGATTCCACGAAGGGTACCTCTCCGCTAGTGCTCGCACTGAAAAACACGGATGAAGGCATCCTGGTAGACGCGGTTCTGATGTCTCAAAAAGATGTCAGCATCCTGTTCAGCTTTACCCGTTGGTACTTCCACGTGGACCTGGAAACCGTGGGTGATGCACTGGTATTCCTGCGCTCAATCCTGCCGAACAAACCCATCAGCGAGTTATATACCGTCATGGGTCGGGCGAAACAGGGAAAGACCGAGCGCTTCCGCACATTTAAACAGCACCTGACCCTTTCCCAGGACAAGTTCATTACCGCACCGGGTGAGCGAGGCATGGTCATGGCGGTATTTTTGTTGCCGTCTTTTGACATCGTGTTCAAGGTCATTCGCGACCGGTTCGCCTATCCCAAGACCATGAGTCGCCGGGAGGTAATGCAAAAGTATGCGCTGGTGTTCAAGCATGATCGTGCAGGACGCCTGGTGGATGCCCAGGAGTTCAGGCGACTTGAGTTCCCGGTGGAACGCTTCGATAAAAAGACACTGGACGAGTTGCTCAACGAATGCGGCCAGACCTGTCATATCGAAGGTAGCGATTTGATCCTGGAGCATTGTTACGTCGAGCGGCGCATGACGCCCCTGAATCTTTACTTGCGGGAAGCAAGCCCCTCAGACAAGGCCTCCGCCGTAATTGAATACGGGCAGGCCATTCGCGACCTGGCTGCTTCGAATATTTTCCCCGGGGACTTGCTACTGAAGAATTTCGGCGTCACCCGTCATGGGCGCGTGATTTTCTACGATTACGACGAACTGTGCCTGGTCACCGAATGTCGCTTCAGGGATCTTCCCCAGGCCAGCTCGTATGAAGACGAGATGCGCGCCGATGCATGGTTCTACGTGGGGGATGACGATGTCTTCCCCGAGCAGTTCGTCAACTTCCTTGGACTGGATGAAGAATCCAAAAAAATCTTTATCGAATATCACCATGACCTGCTGACCGCCGATTACTGGCGGAACATCCAGACTCGACTCAACGCCGGTGAAATGCTGGAAGTCGTCCCCTACTTCCGTAAACCGGTTGTCAGCATGGCGGCAGTCTAGATAACATTTCCAGGCAAAAAAAAGGCGGCCCAAAGGCCGCCTTTTTTAATTCATCAGCTAACTTTATTTGAGGGTATTGATGTAAGCGACAACATTGTTTATCGCTGCATCATCGGCCAGCATCTTGGCCATGGAAGCCATCTGCATGCCATAGGAATCCTTGGCATGAGCACCGCGGGCCCCGGATTTGAAATTCTTCAACTGCGTGACCAGGTAGAAATCACTCTGGCCTGCCAGGATCGGAGCGTTCATCGCCTGGTTGCCCTTGCCATCGGCACCATGACAAGCCGAGCAAGTCGCATACGCCATCTTTCCGGCAGACACATCGCCCTGAACCGTCGCCGCCGGTTGGGATACCGGCAAACTGGTGATATATGCGGCCACGTTGGCGATCGCTGTGTCATCGGCCAGCATCATGGCCATGGGGGCCATTGTCTTGCCAAAAGTGTCGTTGGCGTTGGTGCCACGCACGCCGACTTTGAAATTACTTAGCTGCCTGAACAGGTACCATTCTCCCTGGCCGGCCAGCTTCGGAGCGTTCATGGCCTGATTGCCCTCGGCGTTGGCGCCATGGCAAGCCCCACAGGTTCCGTACAGGGCCTTGCCGGCAACTGCATCACCCGCAGCGTAAGCAGGAGCGGCACTTGCCGCAGCGATCAACAACGCTGAAATCAGAATCTTTTTCATGGTTTACCTCAATGTATTTCGCAACGTCCGCGGCGACCTGCGGGCATTGTATCGTCATCCGGGGCCGACAGACAAAACGCCTGCCAGGAAAGCCTCCACCGGAGCCGGGCAATCTTTCCAGTCCAGCATTCAATCTCCCAAATAGTGCAGATAAAACATGAGGTTAACCCGACCAACCCCAAGGGGCTGGCCGGGCATAGATCGGCGAATATCGTCGTCGCAAGTCTACTGTTCGTTGCTACGCGCGGACATACTTGATGAGGGAGCCAGCAACTGGATGCTCACCCGACGTTCCATGGCGTAACCGTCCAGGTCGCCCTCGTCGGATTTCGCCTGGCTTTCACCCCAGGCCCCGGCGTGGATGCGTTCCGACGAGATGCCGAATTCCTCGAGCGCATGCCTCACCGATGCCACACGCGCCTCCGACAGGGCCTGATTGAAGTCGGTGTCGCCCCGCTCGTCGGCAAAGCCATCCAGGCGCAGTTGCAGGTCAGGGCGTGAACTGAGCAACTTACCGAGCTGCTGAAGCCGCGCAAGCTCCGCCTCCATCAAGCTGGTCTCCCCGGTCCTGAACAACAGGTCGAATCCGACACTTTCCGCCACCTGCTCGCTGGGTATCTGGCGGGCAAGCTGCTCGCGCGCGGCGGCCATGGAAGACCGGGCATCAGCCAGGGCAAGCTGCAGCCGGGTCGCTTCCTCCAGATTCTCTTCAAGCCGGGATTCCAGGTTGTGGACCTGGAGCGTCAGCTCATCCGCATCACGGGCCCGTGAAAACAATTTTCCCAGGTGGATGCCCGCCACGGCGCCAACCCAGGCACCTACCGGACCGCCAACCGAGCCCACCGCCAGGCCGACACCAAATCCAAGTTTTTCTTCGCGGGCGGAGTCTTCTTCAGACGCCTGGGCAGTGGAGCCCACCAGTGCTGCAATAACAGCTATTACGATTAGGGTTTTCCTCATGATCCTGCTCTCCTATTCCCCCTGAATTGGGGCATGGATCTATTTCACCGTTGCGCAGAGCACTGCAAGAGGCGGAATGCGGATGTATCGAGGGCGAAAAATGGCGAATCGTGGCAACACTATTTCGGTGCCGCTGCCTGTCATTCCTGATAATCTGTTGTTGGAGCATGCTCCAAAGGGGTGAATACGCCATGGAGGCCCATGTATTTTTCCTTCAGCTTGCACTCATCCTCATCAGTGCAAGAATTCTGGCAGAGATCGCTAACCGACTTGGCATTCCGACGGTAATTGGCGAACTCACTGCCGGAATCATTCTCGGCCCAAGCTTGCTTGGCTGGCTGGAGGTTACCCTGCAGCTACAGCTCATGGCCGAGATCGGCATCATCCTGTTACTTTTTAAAGTCGGACTGGAGACCGACCTGGACCGACTCACGGCTGCAGGACGCAGCGCGGTGTCTGTCGCCCTGGTGGGCTTCGCCATGCCGTTTCTCATGGGCTATGCCCTGGCCCGGGAATTATTCGATTTCCCGCCCATGGTTGCCCTGATGCTGGGCGGCACACTAACGGCCACCAGCATCGGTGTCACGGTACGAATTCTCCAGGACGTTGGCAGGCAAAACAGTACCGAGGGACAGGTCGTTCTTGGCGCTGCTGTTCTGGATGACGTGCTGGGCGTCATACTCCTGGCGACCCTTTACCAGATCTCTGTGGAAGGGCAAATCAGCCTGCTCGCCCTGGGTCGAATTTGTGCTTTCATCGGCGCGTTCTTCCTGCTGGCGCCACTACTGGCGAGAATACTTTCAGCAGTCATACAAAAACTGCTGGGCAAGTCCACCATGCCCGGACTTATTCCCAGTGCAATTATCGCCCTGGTATTGTTGTTTGCCTCACTGGCCAACCTGCTGGGGGCACCCGAACTGCTGGGAGGCTTCGCCGCAGGCATCGCCCTTTCGCGGCGATTTTTCCTGCCCTTCGGAATTTCCCTGGCTCATCACCACGCGTTTGCCCAGCGCATCGATGTCCAGACCACACCCATCATCCAGCTCTTTACCCCGATCTTTTTCGTGGTAGTGGGGCTATCACTGGACCTGAACCAGGTGGACTGGAGTTCCGGGTTTATCTGGTTGTTCTCCCTGGCAACGGTCACGATTGCCATATTGGGCAAACTCGCCGGTGGCCAGGTGCTATTCAGGCGCCACATGGTCTTCAGAACGGCCGTGGGAATTTCCATGGTGCCCAGGGGTGAGGTCGGGCTGATATTTGCTGAATTGGGACGGGCCTCGGGGGTCTTCGGTCCCCAGGTCTATGCGGCACTGGTAATCGTCATCGCCTATACCACCATGCTCGCACCGTTCTGGATCAAGCTCTTCTACAGGCGCTACGGGAACCACCCCAGCCTGGCGTTTGAAAAACGCCTGGAGGAAAGCCCCTCCGACTCAGGCTTTCACCCGGGATAACCGGCAGGTCCCCGACGGCATCGGATCTACATGCCTTTGAGCAACTGCCTGCTGATGATAATTTTCTGCACGTCGGAGGTCCCCTCGTAAATCTGGGCTACTCTCACGTCACGGTAAATTTTTTCTACCGGGAATTCCCTGGAATATCCGTAACCACCGAAAACCTGGATTGCATCAGAACAAATTTTCTCTGCCGCTTCAGAGGCAAATAGTTTGGCCATGCAGGCCTGCTTCAGGCAGGGCTGGCCCGCCTCGCGCATGGCTGCTGCATTCATCACCAGCATGGTGGCCGCCTCCAGCTGTGTCGCCATGTCCGCCAATCGAAAAGATACCGCCTGGTGGTCCACCAGGGGCCGGCCAAACGCCACCCGTTCCTGGGCATAGGCCACGGCATGCTTCAGAGCCGCCCTGGCCATACCGACACTCTGAGCGGCGATACCAATTCGACCGGTTTCCAGGTTCGCCAGGGCGATACGGTAACCTTCACCTTCTTTGCCCAGTAGATGGTCTTCCGGGACAAAGGCATTCTCGAAACTTAACTGCACCGTATCCGATGCTTCCTGTCCCAGCTTGTGCTCGATCCCGCTGACGCGCATTCCCTCGGTACCCGCCGGCACCAGGAATGCCGACATTCCTTTCTTGCCTGCATCAGGATCCGTCACGGCAAAAACAATCACGGCTCCGGCAATGGTGCCAGAGGTGATGAACTGTTTGGTGCCACTGATTACGTAACCGCCCTCGACTCGCTTCGCACGGGCCTGAAGACTGGCTGCATCCGAACCAGCCTGGGGCTCAGTCAGTGCGAAGGCGCCGATCATTTCGCCACCCGCCAGGGGCTTGAGGTATTTTTCCTTGAGCATGTCACTGGCACTGGCCTGGAGGATGGCGCACACCGGTGCATTGTTGACACTCATGATGGTGGAAACGGCGCCGTCACCGGCAGCAATTTCGATCAGGGCGAGGGCGTAGGAAACATAGTCCAGTCCTGCGCCATTCCACTCCTCGGGAACGGTCATTCCCATGAAGCCGAGTTCACCCATTTCGTGCAGGACCTCAATATCCACGGCGCCCTTCTTTTCCCACTCCCGGGTATTTGGCGCCAGTCGTTCCTCGGCAAAACGTTGTGCCGCATCACGAATCATTTCCTGCTGTTCGTTCAAAATCATGTTTCTTCTCCGCCTTGAATCCGCCCGGTCGGTCTACTGACCGAGCCGGTATGTTGCCAGCAATTGTAGGCCACCGAGACCCGCAATGTCCGCGAACCCTCGCCTTTCCTGGCCGCCGTGGTTTACCCGGTGCTACCTGTCCGGACAAGCTGTGAGTCCTTCACCCCTTCCAGCACCTGGTCTGCACCGGGGGCGCCGTAGCGCCAGCGACACCAGCCGAACACCAGGACACCCAGTGCCGCCCAACCGCCAACGATGGCCCATTCGTATGGCCACACCAGGCCCGCAGGACTCCCCGGCATATATAGCCAGCCTATGGCCAGTGACATGACCAGCGCGGCTCCTCCCACCCAGTTTCCCGCCGCTACCCGGTAGGGTCGTGGCATATCCGGTTCCTTGCGACGCAAGATCAGGAACGATGCCACCACCATTGCGTAGGCGATAACGATCCCCAGGCCGCCGGCGTTGGCCACCCAGACCAGCATGGGCCGGCCAAACAAGGGCGCAAACATTGAGCTGATACCAATAAGAATAATTGCCCTGTGGGGTGTGCCATAGCGTGGATGCAGCACCCCCAGCCAGCGGGGCAGCATACCGCAATGAGCCAGGGCGTAAGTCGCGCGACCGGCGCCCATCAAAAATGCATTCCAACTGGTGAGAATACCGGCGACCCCTGCCGCCAGGACGACCCTGCCCATCCACTCCGACCCCCAGCCCAGGGTGGCCGCCTCGGCTGTAGCCAGACCGGAGGTGGTCAACCGGCCGCCGGGCAGGAGCAATCCCACGGCCACGATAATCAGTACGTACCAGGCCACCGCCACCAGCACGGACAACATCAGCGCCTTGCCAATCTCCTTGCTGGGCAGGTCGATTTCCTCGGCAGCCTGGGGAATCACATCGAAGCCAACGAACATGAACGGTACGATCAACATCACACCGGTGATGGCCGCCACGCTCATCGGCGGCCCCTGCATAAAGTTATCCACGCTGCCCTGGGTGATGCCCCCCAGCAAGACCATCAACCCGGCAATCAACAAACCGGTGACTACCATCAATTGCATGGACGCGGCGGTGCGCACGCCCCTCACATTCACCCAGGTAACCAGTGCAGCACCGGCCACGCCGATGGCAACCCAGCTGGCGTATACGTCCCACCCGGCAATAGTCCACAGGTATCCGGCACTCAACCCGGGCGCCAGGCCAATCAGCACCGTGGGCAAGGCCACCGCCTCGAATGCCACGACTGCCACGTAACCCATCAGGATTCCCCAGGTGCATATGAACGAGGCTACCGCCCCCATGGCGCGATAACTATACACATGCTCACCACCCACCCTGGGCATGGCCGCAGCCAACTCCGCATAGGTCAGGCCTATCAGGACCACCGCCACCCCGCCAATCAAAAAGGCCGTGGCAGCGCCCAGGGCACCGGCCTGGCTTATCCAGGTTCCGGTCAGGGCAACCCAGCTCCAGCCAATCATGGCGCCAAAGGACAGGGCCAGGACCTCACGAAGTTTCAACACACGCTTCAGGGACCCGCCGCTCATCGGAGGTTACTCCCGTGAAAAAAGCCAGGGGTGGCTGCGGTGACGCCCCGGGCGGGGCTGGCAATCTGGGGGGCATTCATTCGGGCTGTCTCCGGGAAATGGATTTAGCGGCTGTTGACCGACCCGTGGATGTTAGCCCAGTTGCATGGCAGACCACAGCCGAAGAGCCTAAAAAACCGGCCTTATCCAGCCTCTGGCGACCTCGTGGCCGAAATTCAGATCAGATTCCGAATCCAGCACCCCTCCTGGGGCATGGCGAGGTAAGAGGCTCTGAGATAGAATCGATGATTCGTTTTCAATCACTGAGACAGTGAAACCAGAAGGGCATTTTATGAGCATCGTCAAGGACACCAGCCTGTTCAGATCCCAGGCGTACATTAACGGCGAATGGGTCGATGCGGATTCCGGAGACAACCTGCCGGTAACCAACCCTGCCGACGGCAACACGCTCATCTTTGTGCCCGACATGGGCGCCGCTGAAACCCGGCGCGCAATTGATGCCGCCAACGCCGCCCTGCCGGCCTGGTCTGCACGTACCGCCAAGGACAGGGCAGTCATCCTGCGTCGCTGGTACGAACTGATCATGGAAAACCAGGAAGACCTGGCCCGCCTGATGACCGCCGAACAGGGCAAGCCCCTGGCCGAGTCCCGTGGCGAGATCGCCTACGGCGCTTCATTCGTGGAATGGTTCGCCGAGGAAGGCAAGCGCGCCTATGGCGATGTGATACCTCACCACGCCCCGGGCAAGCGCCTGATCACCATCAAGCAGCCGGTAGGCGTCATTGCCGCCATCACGCCGTGGAATTTCCCCAATGCCATGATCACCCGCAAGGTGGCCCCGGCGCTGGCCGCCGGCTGCACCGCCCTGGTCAAGCCCGCCGCGGAGACCCCCCTGTCAGCGCTGGCGCTGGCGGAACTGGGTGAGCGTGCCGGTTTCCCGCCGGGCATCTTCAACGTCATCACGACCAAGCACTCCTCGCTGGTTGGCGGTGAGATGACCAGCAATCCCATCGTGCGCAAGTTCTCCTTCACCGGTTCGACCGAAATAGGAAAACTGTTGATCAAGCAGTGCGCCGATACCGTCAAGAAAGTCACCATGGAACTTGGCGGCAACGCACCGTTCATCGTGTTTGACGATGCCGACCTGGACGCCGCCGTACAGGGCGCGCTGGCCTCCAAGTACCGTAACGCCGGGCAGACCTGTGTCTGCGCCAACCGCTTCCTGGTGCAGGATGGTGTGTATGACGCATTCGCCGAAAAGCTCGCCGCTGCCACCGCCAAACTGGTGGTCGGACGTGGTGAAAATGAGGGTGTAAGCGTGGGCCCGCTAATCAACAAGGAAGCCATCGACAAGGTGGACAGCATCGTTCAGGACGCCATCAGCAAGGGCGCCAAGGTAGTCCTGGGCGGCAAGCGCGACGATACGGGAAGCAACTTCTACCAGCCCACGATCCTGACCCATGTGACCGCCGACATGGCAGTGGCCAGCGAAGAAATCTTCGGCCCGGTCGCGCCGCTGTTCCGCTTCAAGACAGACGAGGAAGCGATCCGTATCGCCAACGACACGCCCTTTGGGCTGGCGGCGTATTTCTATTCCCGCGATATTACCCGGGTGTGGAAGATCGCCGAGGGCCTGGAATACGGCATGGTCGGCATTAACGAGGGCATTCTCTCCACCGAGGTCGCACCGTTTGGCGGCATAAAGGAAAGTGGTGTCGGCCGCGAAGGTTCCAAATACGGTATCGATGAATACATGGAAATCAAATACCTGTGCCTGGGCGGCATGGCCAGCTGATCGAGCTGATCCATCAACGCCTACGCAACACAACAGAGAGCAACAGATATGAGTACGAACAAAGAGCTACAGGCACGCCGCGACGCCGCAGTGGCACGCGGGCTGGGTAACCTGCTTCCTGTCTTCATCGACCGGGCGGAGAACTCCGAAGTCTGGGACGTGGAAGGCAAGCGCTACATCGATTTCGCCAGCGGTATCGCCGTGCTGAATACCGGTCACCTGCATCCCAAGATCAAGGCCGCCGTGCAGGCACAGCTGGAACGCTTCAGCCACACCTGCTTCATGGTCACCCCCTACGAATCCGGTGTGGAACTGGCTGAAAAGCTCAATGCCATTGCCCCCATCGAGGGACCGGCCAAGACCATTTTCGTGACCACCGGCGCCGAGGCCGTTGAGAACGCCGTGAAGATTGCCCGGGCCTATACCGGTCGTTCCGGCGTCATCACTTTCGGTGGCGGCTTCCATGGCCGCACCCTGCTGGCCATGGCACTGACGGGCAAGGTCGCCCCCTACAAGTCCAGCTTCGGCCCCATGCCCGCGGAAATCTTCCACGCACCCTACCCCGTGGCCTACCACGGCGTCAGCGTGCAGGACTCCCTGGACGCCCTGGAACATATCTTCAAGTGGGATATTGAACCGACCCGTGTTGCAGCGATTATCCTGGAGCCCGTGCAGGGTGAAGGCGGCTTCTATGCTGCGCCCAGGGAATTCTTCCAGGCCCTGCGCAAGCTGTGTGACCAACATGGCATTGTGCTGGTCTCCGACGAGATCCAGGCTGGGTTCGCCCGTACCGGCAAGATGTTTGCCATCGAACACAGCGATGTAAAACCCGACCTGATCACCATGGCCAAGAGCCTGGCCGGCGGGTTCCCGATTGCTGCAGTCACCGGCAAGGCCGAGATCATGGACGCGCCTCACCCGGGTGGACTGGGCGGCACCTACGCCGGCTCGCCCCTGGGCACCACTGCGGCCCTGGCGGTGCTGGAAGTCATCGAGGAAGAGAAGCTGTGCGAACGTTCACTGGCGCTGGGTGAACTCATGGTCGGCCGGCTCAAGGCCATCCAGAACGAAACCACCTGTGTGGGCGACGTGCGTAACCTGGGCGCAATGGTTGCCATGGAAATGGTCAAGGACGGCGACGCCAACAAGCCGGATGCCGACCTGACCAAGGCCCTGGTAACCCTGGCGGCCCAGCGCGGATTAATTCTGCTGTCCTGCGGCGTCCGCGCCAATGTGATCCGCTTCCTGGCGCCGATAACCGCCAGCGACGCAATCGTCAACGAAGGCATGGATATACTCCGTGACTGCCTGATGGAGTTACTCGCCAAGGACAAGGTCGCCTAGGCAAGCGCAAAAAAACACCGCTGGCCCGCATGATGCGGGCCGGTTGCTTAAGGAAGCGTGATTATGAGCAAGACATTGCACCAGCCCCTGGGCGGGAACCAGATGCCGCGTTTCGCCGGCCCGGGCACCATGATGCGCCTGCCTGCGAAGGAAAGCGCTGCCGGCCTGGACGCCTGTTTCGTCGGCGTGCCACTGGATATAGGCACCTCCAATCGTTCCGGCGCCCGCTTTGGGCCACGCAGTATACGCAATGAGTCGGTCTTGCTTAGGCCGTACAATATGGCCACCCGGGCCGCGCCCTTCGATTCATTGTCGGTGGCGGACATCGGCGATGTGGCGATCAACACCTTCAACCTGCAAAAATCCATGCCGATTATCGAGGCGGCCTACGACGAGATCCTGTCTCATGATGTGATCCCCCTCACCCTGGGCGGCGATCACACTATCGTGCTGCCCATCTTGCGAGCCATGGCAAAAAAATACGGCCCGGTGGGCGTGGTGCACATCGATGCCCACACCGACATCAACGACCACATGTTCGGCGAGGAAATTGCCCATGGCACACCGTTCCGCCGCGCCGTGGAGGAAGGCCTGCTGGACTGCAAGCGGGTTGTGCAAATCGGGGTCCGGGGCACCGGCTATGCGGCGGATGATTTCGACTGGTCGGCCGAGCAGGGTTTTCGCGTGGTGCAGGCAGAAGAATGCTGGCACAAATCCCTGGTTCCGCTGATGGCGGAGGTCCGCGAGCAAATGGGCGACGGACCGGTCTATATCAGCTTCGATATCGACGGTCTGGACCCGGCATTCGCGCCGGGAACCGGCACACCCGAGGTCGGTGGACTCACCATTTACCAGGGTCTGGAAATCATCCGCGGCTGTCGCGGCATGACGGTGATCGGCGGCGACCTGGTGGAAGTGGCGCCGCCCTACGACCCCTCGGGCAACACTTCACTGACCGGCGCCAACCTGCTGTACGAGATGTTGTGCGTGTTACCCGGCGTGAAATACCGCTCCTAGGCAGGCCACCAGCGGGTCCTGAACACAAAAAGGGCGGCTTTAAAGCCGCCCTTCTTTTTGCCCTGTCTGCCCGTATTAACGATGAATGGGGAAATGGAACTGGGCACCCTCGCGGACACCCGAAGGCCAGCGAGTGGTGACCGTCTTCAGACGGGTGTAAAAACGCACGCCTTCTTCGCCATGCACCGCCATATCGCCAAAAATCGAACGCTTCCAGCCGCCGAAACTGTGGAAGGCCATGGGTACGGGAATCGGCACATTCACGCCCACCATACCCACTTCGATGCGGCTCACGTATTCCCTGGCCGCATCGCCGTCACGGGTAAAGATAGCGGTCCCGTTGCCAAACTCGTGGTCATTCACCCACTGCACGGCCTGGTCGAAATCCTCGGCTCGCAGCATGGTCAATACCGGACCAAAAATCTCTTCCTTGTAGATGCGCATGTCAGGCTTGGCATGGTCAAACAGGCAGGCGCCCAGGAAGAAGCCCTTTTCATGTCCCGCCACGCTGATGCCACGGCCATCCACCACCAGCTCGGCCCCTTCCTCCACGCCCAGGTCTACGTAGGAGGAAACCTTGTCCCGGTGCTCGGCCGTGACCAGCGGGCCCATGTCTGAAGT
>JAOTSW010000167.1 GCA_029864735.1 Chromatiales bacterium
CAGGCACCCGAATTAAGGGGACAGGCACCCTAACTCCCCGAGTTAGGGTGCCTGTCCCCTTAATTATCCCGCCCCCGAGGAATAACCCACCACTAATTGGTGACAGTTACCCTAATTAGACGAAATAGGGTAACTGTCACCGGAATTGCCGGCAGGCATGGCAGGTGGAATTCTCTGTCAATTGGCTCTACTGATGAGCTGGACATTTGTTATACTGCCGCGTTCGTGAGCCGCGACGTAAGCGGGATTGCCGCCTTTTACGGGATTATGTGCAACCCACCGCGATGCTGGCTTCGGCGCGAAAGTGGCGGAACTGGTAGACGCGCAGGATTTAGGTTCCTGTGGGGTAACCCGTGAGAGTTCGAGTCTCTCCTTTCGCACCATTAAATTTGGCTTAGCTTTTTGAGATGCGCCTGCATAAGGGCGCATCATCGTTTTTATCGAGGATTTAGGATGCAGGTTTCAGTTGAATCGACCAGTGGTCTGGAACGGAAGTTAACGGTAAAAGTACCCTCTACCGAGATAGACACCGAGGTTGAAAAGCGCCTGACCCGATTGGGTCGCACCGCCAAGATCAAGGGCTTCCGCCCCGGCAAGGCACCGATGAAGGTGCTGCGTCAGAACTATGGCGCCCAGGCCCACCAGGAAGTGGTCGGCGAGGTTCTCCAGTCCAGTTACAGTGCAGCCCTGCTCCAGGAAAAGCTCAACCCCGCCAGTAACCCCCGGATTGAGCCCACCAGCATGGCGCCCGGCAAGGACCTGGAATACGTGGCCACCTTCGAGGTGTATCCGGAAGTGGTTTTCGAACCCCTGGACAAGATCAAAGTCAGCCGGCCGGTTGCCGAGATCACCGAGGAAGACGTCACGGAAATGCTTGAGAGCCTGCGCAAGCAGCGTAGCGAGTGGGACGAAAGTGACGCCGCCGCTGAAGATGGCGCCCGCGCAACCATTGATTTTGAAGGCAAGCTTGATGGCGAGCTGTTCGACGGCGGCAAGGCCGAAGATTATGCGTTCGTGATGGGCGAAGGCCGGATGCTGGCTGACTTCGAAAACGGTATCAAGGGCATGAAGGCCGGCGAGACCCGGGATATCACGGTGAATTTTCCCGAGGACTACCAGGCCGAAAATCTCAGGGGCAAGGAAGCAGTCTTCGCCATTACCGTGAAGAAGGTCGAGACCAGTCGCCTGCCGGAAGTGGACGATGAGTTCGCCAAGGCTTTTGGCGTGGAAGAGGGTGGTCTTGCAGCATTTATGGAAGAAGTCCGTGGCAATATGAACCGCGAGCTGGAACAGACCGTGAAACAGCGGATGAAAGATGCCCTGATGGACGCCCTGGTGGAACAGAACCCCATCGAAGTGCCTGGTGCGCTGGTGGAGCAGGAAATTAAAAGCCTGCAGCAGGATGCGGGACGTCGCATGGGCACCCAGGATCAGAGCAAGCTGCCCGCTCCGGAGTTGTTCGCGGAGACCGCCCGGAAGCGTGTGACGGTTGGCCTGCTGATCGGTGAAGTCATTCGCCAGAATGAGCTGAAGCTGGATTCCGCCAAGGTTGAGGAGAAGCTTGTACAGCTGACCCAGGACTACGACGACTCGGAAAACATGATCAAGATGTACCGCGCCAATGCCCAGGCCATGGGCCAGGTGCAGAATCTGGTGATGGAAGAGCAGGTCGTGGAATGGTTGCTGGAAAAGGCTGCCGTGACCGACAAGAAGACGACTTTCAAAGAGTTGATGAACCTCGACGCCCCGCAGGGTTAATTTTTCCTGCCAGGCCGGATAATCCGGAGAGAAGCTGATGGATATAAATGCCCAACTGGTGCCCATGGTGGTCGAGCAGACCGCCCGTGGCGAGCGCTCCTACGACATCTTTTCTCGCTTGCTCAAGGAGCGGGTGGTGTTTTTGGTAGGGCAGGTCGAGGATCAAGTGTGCAACCTGGTGGTTGCCCAGTTGCTGTTCCTGGAATCAGAAAATCCTGACAAGGATATCCACCTGTACATCAATTCTCCGGGTGGTTCAGTGAGTGCCGGTCTGTCGGTCTACGACACCATGCAATACATCAAGCCCGATGTGAGCACCATCTGCGTTGGCCAGGCGGCCAGCATGGGTGCGGTGCTGCTGGCCGGTGGCACCAAAGGCAAGCGTTATGCGCTGCCCCATTCCCGGGCAATGATTCATCAGCCTATCGCCGGCTACCAGGGCCAGGCCTCGGATATTGACATCCACGCCAAGGAAGTTCTGAAGGTGCGCGATCAGCTCAATGGCATCCTCGCCTTGCATACTGGCCAGTCGATCAGCCAGATTGAGACGGATACCGACAGAGACCGCTTTATGAGTGCTCCCGAGGCGGTTGAGTACGGCTTGATTGATCATGTTTTGGAGAAGCGGCCGGACGCACCGAAGGCAGACTAAGCTTTCCGTTATGAATCAATTAGATAGGTCAAATATGGTGAAAATACACCATGTGTGATCTTTTGCATGTACTGCGCTCCGCGTGATATATAAACAGTGTTCGCGGAACACGGCAATATTGCCGAATATTAGAGGAACGTAATGACTGGAGACTCGCGAGGCACTTCCGAAGACGGAAAGCTGCTCTACTGCTCGTTTTGCGGTAAGAGCCAGCATGAGGTTCGCAAACTGATTGCAGGCCCGTCGGTCTTTATTTGTGATGAGTGTGTAGAGCTGTGCAACGACATCATCCGGGAAGAGCTGGAAGAGCGTTCGGAGCATACCGGGGACCATTTACCCAAGCCTCATGAGATCAATGCCGTCCTGGACGAGTACGTCATTGGCCAGGTCCGGGCCAAGAAGATTCTGTCGGTTGCCGTCTATAACCACTACAAGCGTCTTGAGAACAAGGGTTTGGAGAAGTCCAAGGACGATGTTGAGCTGTCCAAGAGCAACATCCTGCTGATCGGACCCACCGGTTGCGGCAAGACCTTGCTGGCCGAGACCCTGGCCCGCTTTTTGAATGTGCCGTTCACGATTGCCGATGCCACCACCCTTACCGAGGCGGGTTACGTTGGCGAGGACGTGGAGAACATCATTCAGAAGTTGCTCCAGAAGTGCGATTACGATGTAGAGAAGGCCCAGACGGGTATCGTCTATATCGATGAAATCGACAAGATTTCTCGCAAGTCTGACAACCCCTCCATTACCCGTGACGTGTCGGGCGAGGGCGTGCAGCAGGCATTGCTGAAGTTGATTGAGGGCACCGTGGCCTCGGTACCGCCCCAGGGCGGGCGCAAGCATCCCCAGCAGGAATTCCTGCAGGTGGATACATCAAACATCCTGTTTATCTGCGGCGGCGCTTTTGCCGGCCTTGAAAAACTCATTTCCAGCCGTTCCAGCAAGGGCGGCATCGGCTTCGTGGCCGAGGTCAAGAGCAGTGAGGAAACCCTCAGTGTGGGTGAGTTGCTGCACGATGTGGAGCCGGAAGACCTGGTCAAGTACGGCCTGATCCCGGAGTTCGTGGGTCGTTTGCCGGTGGTTGCCACCCTCGAGGAGTTGGATCAGGATGCCCTGGTCCAAATCCTGGTAGAGCCGAAGAATGCCCTGACCAAGCAGTATCGCCGCCTGTTCGAGATGGAAGGTGTAGAGCTGGACTTCCGGGAAGAGGCCTTGAGAGCAGTGGCCAAGCGCGCCATGGCCCGCAAGACAGGCGCCCGTGGCCTGCGTACTATCCTGGAGAACGTACTCCTGGACACCATGTACGATTTACCATCGTCTACCAACGCCACCAAGGTGGTGGTGGACGAGGCAGTAGTGGAGGGCGATACCAAGCCCTATATCATCTACGAATCCGAGGATCGCGAACTGGACGCTGTCGAAGAAAAGCGTCCTGCCGGTTCTGCTTCCTGATAGGGCGCAAGCCGGTCCGCGGACCCAGATTACTGGAGCACCGCAGGAGATGTACCGGCGTGATTGAATTCCTGCCCAGAGCCCCCATATCTGACCCCAGTTAGTTATTGTGCCCGGCCGTAGCCGGGCCATGAGGTGAAGCGTGTCTGAACAGAAAACCGATTTAACCCCCGAAACTCCTGCCACGGATGAGGCGCGCGGTGCAGTAGCAGTGCTCCCCCTGCGTGACGTGGTGGTTTATCCCCATATGGTGATTCCGCTGTTTGTCGGCAGGGATCGCTCCATCATGGCCCTGGACAGGGCCATGGACGACGGGAAGCAAGTTTTGCTGATTTCCCAGAAAGAAGCCGATATTGACGAGCCTACTGCAGACGATCTGTACGAATTTGGCACCTTGTCCACCATTCTGCAGCTGCTCAAACTCCCCGATGGCACCGTCAAGGTCCTGGTAGAGGGTGGCGAGCGGGCCAGGGTGGATACCCTGTACAGCGGCGAGTTTTTCTCCGCTGACTTCACCGTGTTGCCCGAGAGCGTGGCCGGTGATGAGCGTGAGCTGGACGTGCTGTCCCGATCCGTGATGTCCCAGTTCGAGCAATATGTGAAGCTGAATAAGAAAGTGCCGCCGGAGATCCTGGCGTCACTGGCCGGCATCGAACAGGCTGGTCGCCTGGCGGACACGATTGCCGCCCACATGGCGCTTAAGCTTTCCGAGAAGCAGGCCATCCTGGAAATCCAGAGTGTGCGTGAGCGTCTTGAGCACATCATGGGCCTGATCGAGGGCGAGATTGATGTGTTGCAGATCGAGAAGCGCATCCGCGGCCGGGTCAAGCAGCAGATGGAGAAGAGCCAGCGCGAGTACTACCTGAATGAGCAGATGAAGGCTATTCAGAAAGAACTGGGCGAGATGGAAGATGCTCCCAACGAATTGCAGGACCTGGAAGAGAAGATCGAGAAGGCCGGCATGAGCAAGGAGGCCCGTGAAAAGGCAAATTCCGAGCTGGGTAAATTAAAGCTCATGTCTCCCATGTCTGCCGAAGCCACCGTGGTGCGCAACTACATAGACTGGTTGCTCAAGGCTCCGTGGAAGAAACGCAGCAAGATTCACCATGACCTGGCCAAGGCACACGACGTGCTGGAAGCGGATCATTATGGTCTTGAGAAGGTCAAGGAACGGATTCTTGAATACCTGGCGGTACAGCAGAGGGTGAAGCATTCCAAGGGCCCGATCCTGTGTCTGGTGGGTCCGCCCGGAGTGGGTAAAACCTCCCTGGGGCAGAGCATTGCACGTAGCACCAATCGCAAGTTTGTCCGCATGTCCCTGGGTGGCGTGCGTGATGAGGCCGAGATTCGCGGGCACCGTCGCACCTACATCGGTTCCATGCCTGGCAAGATCGTGCAGAACCTTGGCAAGGTAGGCGTGCGTAATCCGCTGTTCCTGCTGGATGAAGTGGACAAGATGTCCATG
>JAOTSW010000048.1 GCA_029864735.1 Chromatiales bacterium
AGGCGCTGGGTGCCTCCGGCACCGGGAAGCAGTCCCACCTGGACTTCAGGCAGTCCAACCTTGGCCTTGGGGTGATCCGAGAGCACCCGGTAGTGGCAGGCCAGGCACAGCTCCAGGCCGCCACCCAGGGCCACACCGTTAATCGCAACGGCTACCGGCTTGCCACAGGTTTCCAGCTTGCGATAGGCGCCGCTCAATTCCTGGCTCCAGTCGTAGCACTGTTTCAGGGTGGCGCCCCGATCATAGGCGGTGACCAGGTCTTTCAGATCGGCGCCGGCGATGAAGGAGTTCTTGCCCGATACGATGACAACCCCCTTGACCTTGTCATCGGCTTTGACCTTGTCTGCGTAGTCGGCAATTTCACGGGTTAATTCCGGCGTCAACACGTTCATGGAACGGTCGGGCACGTCGATAGTCAGGGTGGCGATGCCTTCCTGGTCAAGTTTGTAACTAATGGTCTTGCTCATTTCGTAATTCCTTGCTGAATTCCTTGTACCCGCGTCTAGACGCGCTCAATGATTGTCGCGGTGCCCATACCGGCCCCGATACACAGGGTGACCAGTGCGGTGTTCAGATCACGACGTTCCAGTTCATCCAGGACGGTACCCAGGATCATGGCGCCGGTGGCGCCAAGAGGGTGACCCATTGCGATTGCGCCACCATTCACATTTATGATGTCGTGAGAGATGTTCAGTTTCTGCATGTAGCGCAGCACTACCGAGGCGAAAGCCTCGTTGAGTTCGAACAGGTCGATGTCCGATATGCTCATCCCGGCACGCTTGAGCACCTTCTCCGTGGCGTAAGAAGGGCCCGTCAACATGATGGTGGGCTCACTGCCGGTGGAGGCGAAACCGCGAATACGTGCACGGGGCTTCAGACCAGCGCGCTTGCCGATCTCCGCAGTACCCAGCAATACGCCTGCGGCGCCATCGACGATGCCACTGCTGTTTCCACCGGTATGCACATGGTGAATCGTCTCCACATCGGGATAGCGCTGAATCGCAACGCTGTCGAAGCCTGCCTGCTGGCCCGGCACTTCAAAAGCCACTCGCAGACCACCCAGGCTTTCCATGGTGGTGTCCGGTCGCATGTGCTCGTCACGACTGAGCAGCACTTCGCCAATGCTGTCCACGACCGGGAGTACAGACTTGTCAAAATAGCCACTGTCCCAGGCATGGGCTGCGCGCTTCTGGCTTTCCAGTGCGTAGGCATCCAGGTCCTGGCGGGAAAATCCATAACGGGTCGCAATCAGGTCGGCACTGATTCCCTGGGGAACGAAGTAGCTGTGGAATGCCACCTGGGGATCCACGGGCCATGCGCCACCGTCGGCGCCCATAGGAATGCGAGACATGGATTCCACGCCGCCGCCAATGGCCATGTCAGACTGACCGGCCATGATTTGTGCCGCGGCGCTGTTCACCGCCTCCAGTGCCGAGGCACAGAAGCGATTGACCTGTTTGCCGGGAACCGATTGGTCGTACCCGGCGTGGATGGCTGCGACACGAGCGATGTTCGCGCCCTGCTCGCCTACCGGGGCCACGCAACCCAGGACCACGTCATCAACCAGCGAAGTGTCCAGGTTATTGCGCGCTCTGAGTGCATTAAGCACCTGCCGACTTAATTCAATCGGGGTCACTTCGTGCAAGGCTCCGTCAGCCTTGCCACGCCCCCTGGGGGTTCGGACATGATCGTAAATAAAGGCGTCAGCCATGGTCGTTATCCTCTTACTTCAATTGCAGGAACTCGTGCTGCTCGCTGGCGGCTTGAGCATGATTTGGGTATTACGTTTAAATTCTTCGTGCATGGGGAGCAGGTCCACATCCGGATTGACCAGCCACTGCAATCCGATACCTGAGATGGTTGCCAGGAATTGTTCGGCGAAGCGCTCGGGACACAGCTCTGCATTCACTGAACCGTCCCTCTGCCCCTTGATGACCCAGCGACTGACGGACTCGCGCTGCTTTGCCTGTACCTCGGAAACCCGGGACTGGATACCGGAACCGGGGTCAATAGAGGCGAACGCCAGGATGCTCAGTGTTCTGAACTGGGCAGGCATCTCGAGGATAAAATGGTAGTGAGCGTCAATGGCGCCGCACAGACCTTCCACCGCGGAGCGATCGGCCATGGCCGCATGCAGGCGTTCCAGCCATAAACCCGACAGGGCCTTGGTCACCGCCCTCATCAGGCCGTTCTTGGAACCGTACTGGTAGGTTGCCAGGCCACGACTGTAGCCTGCTCTTTCACCCACTTCCCTGAGTGTTGTCCCGGTGATGCCCAACTCGTTAATCAACTCCACGGCGGCGTCCACCATCGCCTGCTCGGAAATGGCTCGGCGGCGGGCCTGGGTGGTCTTTTGACTGGTGGTTTCCGGCACTACAGATTCCAGTAACTTGTCAGTGACAAGTAACCTAGCTGCACTGCACAAAAAGATCAAGCGTTGGCGATACTGTCCAAGACTTTTTCGATACGCCTGGCAGAGATGGGGCCGGCAGTTCCCAGCTCCTGGGCGAACAGGGAAACCCTTAATTCCTCGAGCATCCAGCGCGCTTTTGCGACTTTCTCCGGTCCCAGGGACTTGCTCAACATTGAGACTCTGTCCAGCAAGGGTTTCAGCTCAATTGCGCGCTGCTGGTCCTTCGCGAGGCCATGCTCAAGCTTCTCGACACGCCGTGCCGCCGCCTTCAGGTAACGGGGATACTGGGTCAGTTGCTCCGGCCCCACCGAGCGCAAAAAGCCCGGGAACACCAGGCCTGCCAACTGCGCTTCCACGTCCTCGGTGGCGGCATTCTCAGGCTGGCCGGCCAAGGCCATGCGTACCGCCTGGAAGTCAATCAAAGCGGCAGAGACGGTCTTTGCAAGTTCACTGGCCCGCGCCACGAATTGCCCCCTGCCCTTCTCCAACAGCGCCTCGAATTCCGCGTGGGTACGCGGCAGGGGCTTGCCGTCTGACAGGAAAACGTCCTCTACAGCCAGCAGCAGGAAGTCATCCACCAGCACCGATTCCGGCGCCAGGCGTTGATAGACCAGGTTGGCATCTCGAAGCTTGAGAAATTCCTTGCGCATGTATTTGACGTTGCTGCCTAACTCGTTCATCAGCAAGGTGACAAGGCCTGCCCGGGTGACCGCCCGGGCCTTCTCCGCGGTTTCCACCAGTACCTGGTCGACCTGCTCACCCTGGCTTTGCAGGGCCGGATAAGCACGCATGGTGATACCACCATGGGTTACCTGCATCCACTCGGGCATTTCGCCGAAATCCCAGCGCTGAATAGAATGTCGATTCCATTCGTCTGAAGCGGAAGACTCCAGGGCAACCGTCTTCAGTCGCTTGCCCAGCTTGTCCATCAACTGCTCGGGATTGAGTCCGTGAGCCAGTTCCTTACCGCTTTCATCCAACACCCGGATGCCCATCCGAAGATGGCTGGGCAAGCTATCCGCATCCCAGGCATCCCGGGGAAGGCTCACCCCGGTCATGCGATGCAACTGGTGGGCTACACTTTGCTCCAGGTTCCCTTCCCCAAACCGCAGGGACTGGCAGATGGCGCTGGCAAAATCTGGCGCCGGCACAAAGTTCCGCCTGAACACCTTGGGCAGCGACTTGATCATAGCGATGACCTTGTCCCGAAGCATGCCGGGCACCAGCCAGTCCAGTTGCTGGCGAGATAACTGGGGCAGCATGGGCAAGGGCACGCTGACGGTCACGCCGTCACGCTGGGATCCCGGCTCTACCTGGTAGCTGAGCTTCAACTCGGTGCCGGCGACCTTCAGAACAGGTGGAAACAGCGCCTCGTCGAAATCCGCATGAGCCTCTTCCACCAGGTCGCCGCGGGCCATGCAAAGGTAATCGGGATCGGCCCTGAGCTGTTTCTTCAAGTGCCGCTCGAATCCATGGGAATCGAAGATCCCGGCAGGAATCAGCCCGTCGTAAAACTCGAACACTTTTTCAGGGTCCAGCAACACGCCCCGGGTGCGCTGCCTGGCTTCGATATCTTCAAGCTCTTTGAGCAAGCTGCGATTACGCTTCAAAAACCGATGTTCCCGGGGATAATCATCAGCCACCAGGGCGTCACGGATGAACACTCTTCGCGCCTCTTCCGGCGCCACCCGTCCGTAACTTATGGCCCTGCCGGCCACCAATACCAGGCCGAACAGGCTCACCGTTTCCTTCGCAGTGACCGTGCCCGCCTTGGCGTCCCAGGCCGGGTCGCCAAATTCCCTGTGCACCAGGTGAGCGGCCATCTGCTCAACCCATAGAGGCTCTATCTTTGCCGCAATACGGGCCCACAGGCGACTGGTCTCCACCAGGGAGGCCGCCATCACCCAGCGCGGTCCTTTCTTACTCAGCACCGAGGCCGGGAAGATCGCAAAGCGTGTTCCCCGGGCACCGCGGTATTCGCGCTTTTCATCCAGTTCGCCGACATGACCCAGCAGACCCGACAGCAGCGCCTTGTGCACCGATTCATAGTCGGCAGCCTCACGATTGGCCTCCAGCTTCAGTTCCCGGGCCAGGTTTCGAAGTTGCTGATACACATCCTGCCACTCACGCATCCGCAGGAAATTCAGGAAATTCGCCCGTGACCACTTGCGCAACTGGTTGCCACTGACTTCCTTGCTCTTGCGTTGCCACAGCTCCCACAAGTTCACCAGGCTCATGAAGTCAGAGTCCTTGTGCGCATACTCGGCATGCTGCCGATCCGCCGCCTCACGAGCATCGCTGGGCCGTTCCCGGGGATCCTGAATACTCAGTCCGCTGGCGATCACCAGCACTTCACGCAGGCAGCCAAGTTCTCCGGCAGCCAGGATCATCCGTCCAAATACCGGATCAACCGGGAAACGGGAAATACGTCGCCCCAGTGGGGTAATTCGCTGGTCCTCATCCACCGCACCCAGTTCCCTGAGCAGGCGATATCCATCCCGGACGAAACGCGGATCGGGCGGATCGAGAAATGGGAACGACTCTATGTCGCCCAGGCCCAGGGCAATCATTTGCAGGATCACGCTGGCAAGGTTGGTACGAAGAATTTCCGGCTCGGTAAATTCGGGACGTTCTGCAAATTCCTCTTCACCGTAAAGGCGAACGCAGATACCCGCCCGCACGCGACCACAGCGCCCTGCTCTTTGCTTGGCGGCAGCCTGGGATATTTTCTCGATGGGCAGGCGCTGCACCTTGCTGCGATGACTGTAGCGACTGATACGTGCAAAACCTGCGTCCACAACGAACCGAATCCCGGGCACGGTTATAGAGGTTTCCGCCACATTGGTGGCCAGGACAATCCGGCGTGGTCCATCGGTTCTAAATGCCTTTTGTTGTTCCGATACAGACAGCCGTGCATACAGCGGAACGATGGCGGTATTCTGCCACTGCTTTCTGCGCAGCAACTCCGCAACTTCATGAATTTCCCTCTCACCCGAGAGAAACACCAGGGTGTGATCACGGGGCAAGGAATCCACCGCGTCAACCACTTGCTGGATCAAGTCACGACTGCCCCCTTCCGGCGGCTCGCGATACTCGATATCCACCGGGTAGGTGCGGCCCGACACCTCGATGATGGGCGCGTCGTCGAAATGCTCGGAAAACTTGCCCGGGTCGATGGTGGCCGAAGTTATGATGACTTTCAGATCCGGACGCCGGGGCAGCAGCTGTTTCAGATAACCCAGCAGGAAGTCGATATTCAGGCTGCGCTCGTGGGCCTCGTCGATAATCAGCGTGTCGTAGGCCAGCAAGTCACGGTCTGTCTGCAACTCCGCGAGCAGGATGCCGTCAGTCATCAGCTTCACCAGGCTGTTCCGGGAAGAACTGTCGGTGAATCGCACCTTGTAGCCAACCAAATGACCCAAGGACGTGCCGACCTCCTCAGCCACCCTCGCCGCGACAGTGCGGGCCGCGATTCGCCTGGGCTGGGTGTGACCGATGGTCCCGGTAACGCCACGCCCCAACTCCATGCAAATCTTGGGAATCTGGGTTGTTTTGCCCGAACCGGTTTCACCGCAAATCACCACCACCTGGTGCTTGCTGATTGCCTCGGCGATCTCCTTGCGCCGTTCACTGACAGGAAGCTCTTCAGGAAACCGCAGTTCGGGCACGCTACGAGCCCGATTCTGTGCCCGCTGTAGCGACTGCTCTATCAGCCGTTCCAGCTTGTCCAGGTCTCGCTCGGCAGGCTTGCGGGTCTTGAGACGATTCTGAATTCGGCCGGTCAGCATACGCACCGCCGGCGCATCGGTCAGCATGATAGAGCCCAGTTGGTCCTTGACCGTCCTAAGCCTTTCCTTGGCCGGCAACTTCACCGGCTTGTCGTCACTGCCGGAAGTCATACGCCAGGCAACACCACGGTGATCCGGCCGCCACCGAGTTCGGAGCGTCCGATCTCCAGTGAGCCCTGGAAGGCCTCGGCAAGTTCACGCACCACCGCCAGGCCAATACCCTGTCCGTCGTTGCGCTCGTCGGCGCGGGCGCCGCGCTGTATCAGGGCCTCTTCCAGCCCGTCGGGAATGCCCTCCCCGTCGTCATCAATCTGGATTCTCAATCCGGGCTTGCCCCCGGGGCCGGCAGGCAGCGCCTGCATGGCCAGGGTCAGCCGGGACTCGCAATACTTGTAGGCGTTGTCCAGCAGATTCCCGAGGATTTCCATCAGGTCGCCCCGATCGCCATGAAATGGCAGGGTCTTGGGAAGCTCCAGGGTGTGGCGGGGCTTCTTGGCGCAGTACACCTTGTCCAGGGCCTCGATAACGCCCCTGGCCACATCCACGGCATCTACCTGCTTGCGTCCCAGGGTGCCGCTGCCCATGGCGGCAGCCCGTTGCAACTGATAGCGGACGATGTCGTCCATCCTCTCTACCTGGGTTGCCAGCAACGCGATATCCACCTGGTTGCCACTGTCCAGCTGACCGCGAACCACTGCAAGCGGCGTCTTGAGGCTGTGAGCCAGGTCTCCCAGGGCATGACGGTAGCGTTGCAAACGCTGTCGCTCGGAGACAATCAAGCCGTTCATGTTTCGGGTCAGCGGCTCCAACTCACTGGGATAGCCGGTGCCGAGTTGTTCCGACTGCCCCTTCTCTACCGCCTCGATTTCACGCTCGATGCGATTCAGGGGCCGCAATACCCCACGCATCAGCGCTGCGACGGAGAACAGCAACAACACCAGCGAGGCCAGGAACCAGCCACCCATCTGGCGACGGAAGCGCCTCACCTGGGCAGTGTAGCCATCCAGGTTCTCGGCAACCTGCACCACAAAGGATTCCACCCTGCCATCCTCGAACTCCCATTCCACACCATAGGTCAGGGCCAGCAATTTGGAGCCGTCCGAGGCAACCACGCGCCGGAATTCACGAATGCCCGCTTCCGGCAGCTGGGCCAGGCCGATCTGCAAGCCGGTACTGGACGCTGAGCGCCACAGGGCCTCGCCCCGGGCGTCGAGCAGTTCGGCATACAGGCCAGAACCGGCCTGGGCAAATCTCGGGTCCGGCAGTTCACTGGAAATTGAAAGCGAACCGTTATCCGGCTCGGCAGCGGCGAGCAGCATGATTACCCGCACATCCAGGACATCTTCAACGGCCCGTTCGCCGGCATGCCGGAAGGCCAGGTCCAGGCCGAAGGCGGTCACGCCAAAAAACACGATAAGCAGGCCGCTGACCCACAACAGCAACCTGCCCCGTAAGGAATATTTTTGATTGGCTGCACTCACGGGGGAATCCTTGCCCCCTATTTGCGCTGCAAGGCCCAGCGGTAACCGCGCCCCCGCAGTGTTTCGATAGGATTGAGCTCGCCCTCGGGGTCGAGTTTCACCCGCAGGCGACGGATAAATACTTCAATGGTGTTGCTGTCCCGTTCAAAGTCCTGCTCGTACAAACGATCGGTTAGCTCGGCCTTGGACAGCACCTTGCCGGCAGAGAGCATGAGGCATTCCAGCAGGCGATATTCGAATGAGGTCAGTTCCAGTTCCCGCTCGCCCACCAACACTTTCTGGGTGCGGGTATCGAGGCTCACCGGATCACTGTGGAGCACCGGTTCCGCCCAGCCGCCGGAACGACGCAGCAGCGCCTGTACCCGTGCCAGCAGTTCCTCGATGCTGAAAGGCTTGACCACATAATCATCGGCACCGGCCTGCAGACCTTCCACCTTGTCCTGCCAGCGATCCCGTGCAGTTAAAATGAGGATTGGCATGCTGGCGCCTTGTTCCCGTGCCTGTCGGATCAGGTCCATTCCGGAGATACCCGGCAGTCCCAGGTCGACGATTGCCAGGTCGATGGGATACTCGGTGGCGAAGTACAAACCTTCCTCGCCGTCTTTCGCCGAATCTACGACGAAACCTTCCTTACGCAGCCGTTCCTGCAGGGATTCGCGCAGGTTTTGCTCATCTTCAACAATCAGCAAACGCATGTTCCGGGCTCCTTATTGGATTCGTCCGGTCTGGGCATCCACCCTGACCGTCCTGACTCGGCCCTCGTCGCTGAGCACTTTGATGACGTGGACTTTCTTTCCGCCCCGACTGGTGGTACTCGCGCTTATCACCTTGCCTCCAAAGCGCTCGCGCACCATCGCTACTGCGGCATCCAGCGACATCTCACTCTTTGCCAGGACTATAGGCCGGCCCCGATCCGCGCCCCGGTCTCCACGCTGAGGGTCGGCGGCAACAGCCGGGGAAGCGAGGTAAATTGAGGCCAGCGCCAGCAACAGCAACGGCAGCAGGTGACGAACGGAAATTGTGCGTAGTGATGTCATGGTTGAAATTGTCACCCGCCGCCGGCGCACTGGCAACTGTGATTCCTGTCCGGTCTTACCGATGACCCGGGTTGCCCGCAGGGCGCACGTCGACACGAACCTTCAGTCGCTTGCCCGGGTCATAGGGCATCCGGGTGTTGTACACGCGGCCCTGGTATTTGTAGGTCACGCTATAACCGTTAATCCGTTCCTGGTAGCTCACACGATTGCGCGTTTCACAGCGCTCGACCGGATAGCTCACGGTTTGGGACGAAGTGGTGCGACCGGCAGTATTACCAATGACCGAGCCGACCACAATTCCGGCCATGGTCATCGCGTCGGTTCCGTGCCCTGACCCAAACTGGTGGCCAATCGCTCCACCGATCAGGCCGCCAATGATTGCGCCACCGGGATTGCTCTGGCGCCGGGGCACTGACTCAACCACGGTTTCTTCCCAGCACTCACGGGTCGGCGTACTGACCTTCACGCGTGTGACCAGGGTCTGGACCTCAAGAACCTTCGCGTAGTCATAAACAGGCCCCCTGGAATGGTGCTTGTCGTTACCGGCGAAGGCGGTGGAAGACAACATCAGGACTGAAAGACCAATTGCTGGAATGAGTGTTTTCATGTCGAATCTCCTCGTCGGTGTGACCCATTGTCACGTCCCGCTATTTCCGGAACCTGGGTACAGACTAGTCCCGGCAAGCTGAACCGGGACTTAACCGATAGAAAGATTGGGAAATCGGGGGTCAGCCCCCGGATTGCTTGGCCCGCTCCCAGAGAGCATCCATTTGCTGCAAGCTGGCCCGGTCGGGGCTGAGACCCTCATCGGCCAGGGACTTCTCGACAAACCCGAAACGCTGCTGAAAACGGTTGTTACAGTCCCTCAGGGCAGCTTCGGGGTCAATGTCATGGTGGCGGCACAGGTTCACGACGGCGAACAGGACATCCCCTACCTCATGGTGCAAGCGGTGCTTGTCTGCATCCGGCAGTTCGGCATCCAGTTCCGCCAGTTCCTCGTCTATCTTCTGCCGGGGACCCACGGAATCCGGCCAGTCAAAGCCGACTTTACTGGCCCGCCTGCCCAGCTTTGCAGCCCTGGTCAGGGCCGGAAGCGCCAGGGGTATATCATCCAGGATCGAGCTTGATTCCTTCCCGCTGCCTGCTTTCTCCCTGGCCTTGTGTTCCTCCCAGGCAAGGGTCTGGGCCTGGGCGTCGGCAACAGTCTCATCCCCGAACACATGAGGATGGCGCCGCACCATCTTCTCGCAAATCCCCTTGACCACCTCGTCAATGGCAAACGCGCCTTTTTCCTGGGCCAGGCGGGCGTGATAGACCACCTGGAACAACAGGTCCCCCAGTTCGTCCCGCAACTCGTCCATATTGCCACCAGCGATGGCATGGGCTACCTCGTAGGCTTCCTCGATGGTGTACGGCGAAATACTGTCGAAATCCTGGGCCAGGTCCCAGGGGCAGCCTGTTTCCGGATCCCTGAGTCGGGCCATGATCTCGACCAGTTCTGAAATGTCACTCATAAATGCCTAGTTCTCGTTAAACAGCTGTTGATGAAGGCTGACAATCATGCCCGCGGTCGCCCCCCAGATATTCCTGTCCTGGTAATGAATCTCGTACACCGGCACCAGGTGATCGAATAACTGGCGCTTACGCAGCGTGTGATTAGCCGTATCCATCAGGAACGACAGCGGTACCTCGAAGGCATCGGTGGCTTCCTGCATATCCGGTTTCAGGCTAAACCCGGGCTTCACCATGGCAATAACCGGGGTCACCGTATAGCGGCTGATGGTCAGGTAGTCCGGCAGGTGCCCAAGAACGCTGACGAAGCCAGGATCCAGACCGATTTCCTCATGGGCTTCCCTGACCGCCGCATCATCCGGCCCCTGATCACCGGTCTCAATACGGCCCCCGGGGAAGCTGATCTGTCCGGGATGGTGTTTCAAGCCCTCGCCCCGCTGGGTCAGCAGCACGTTTAAGCTGTCTCCGCGATCCACGATCCCCACCAGCACAGCA
Organism: Chromatiales bacterium; assembly: GCA_029864735.1. Lineage (GTDB taxonomy): Bacteria > Pseudomonadota > Gammaproteobacteria > Steroidobacterales > BM003 > CAKZML01. The sequence goes on from JAOTSW010000048.1 coordinate 10,727, forward strand.
GCCGGAGTCCAGCGCCCGGGATTCAGTTTTCTTAGCAATTCGGGTAAGTCCCCTTCCAGGCCCGGCATCGCAACCTTCTTGAGTTCCGGGAACTGCTCTCTAGTCTTAATATTCTTATGAAGAATATCTCGTAAGTAATTGTATTCCATATAATATAGCTTTTACTTCATACTAATTCAGGAGACGCCACTCACGCGGACTGATAACCCATCCTATTCCATGATCCCATACGGGCTGCGGAAAAAACCCCGGTTTTTGAGGATTTCCTCACCCTTCCATGCCCCGCCGCACTTACCGACAGGGGCCTGCCTGATGTATCATTCGCGCCCATCGTAACACCGTGCCTCAAGGCACTGTACCGGCCCCTCCTGGCCCTGATTACCGGCCTGCTCCCACCCAGCAGTTCCGCGTCGGGATTTTCCCAGGACGGCACCGGTGGCGGTTCCACGGGGCTTCACTCGCGACAGACTGAGAAACCCTTACCCGCCATGGCCAAAACTCCCAAATCTCCCGCTCCTGTCAACCTCAGCCAGTTGATGGCGATTTCTCCCGCCGATGGTCGCTATGCCTCCCGGTGTGACAGCCTGCGCCCCATATTCAGCGAATTCGGCCTGATCCGGTTTCGCACCCTGGTAGAAGTCCAGTGGCTGCGCCACCTGGCCGACGATGCCGGCATAGAGGAACTCAAGCCCTGGCCCGCCGCGCTAAACCCGGTGCTCGAAGCGCTGGCGACAAACTTCAGGGCCGAGGACGCTGCCGAGGTAAAGGGTATTGAGGCGGTGACCAACCACGACGTCAAGGCAGTCGAATACCTGATCAAGAACCGCATCGATACGGTTGCCGATGCCGGGCACGTGAAAGAATTTGTGCATTTCGCCTGCACCTCCGAGGACATCAACAACCTGGCCTACGCACTGATGCTCCATGAAGCCCGTGAGAAGGTATTGCTGCCCCTGATGGACAAGGTGATCGCCGCAATCAGCGACATGGCCAAGGTCAACGCCGGCCAGTCCATGCTCTCGCGCACCCACGGCCAGACCGCCTCTCCCACCACCCTGGGCAAGGAACTGGCCAACGTGGCTCACCGTCTCGGTCGTCAGCGCAGGCAGTTGGCAGCGGTAGAGCCCATGGGCAAGATAAACGGCGCCGTGGGTAACTTCAACGCTCATGTCGTGGCGTACCCCGACCTTGATTGGAGCGGTATTTCCCAGCGGTTTATTGCCGGCCTGGGCCTGGTGGCCAATCCCTACACCACCCAGATCGAGCCCCATGACTGGGTCGCCGAATACTGCGATGCCCTGGCCCGTTTCAACATCATCATGGTGGATTTCTGCCGGGATATCTGGGGATACATATCCCTGGGCTATTTCAAGCAACGCCCGGTGGCCGGCGAAGTCGGGAGCTCCACCATGCCCCACAAGGTCAATCCCATCGACTTTGAAAATGCCGAGGGCAATATGGGTGTTGCCAACGCCCTGCTGGGACATTTCTCCGCCAAGCTGCCGATCTCTCGCTGGCAGCGCGACCTGACCGATTCAACGGTGCTAAGAAATCTTGGCGTCGCAGTGAGCCACGTGGTGATCGCCCTTGAAGCCAGTCTAAAGGGTATGGGCAAGCTGGAAGTAAATGCGGACCGTATCGATGCTGACCTGGACAGTGCGTGGGAAGTGCTCGCGGAACCGGTGCAGACAGTGATGCGTCGCTACGGTATAGAAAATCCCTACGAAAAGCTCAAGGCCCTCACCCGTGGCCAGACCGTGAACGCCGAGACCCTCAAGGTGTTCATCGAAAGCCTGGAGCTTCCCGATGATGCCCGGGATCAACTGTTGGCGTTAAGTCCCTCAAGCTACGTCGGCCTGGCCGAGAAGCTGGCACGAACGCTGAACGAAAAACCCTGATGATTTCGCCTAGCCTGGTATGGCCTGCAGGCCTCAGCGTGCAGGACTTCCTGGCCGATACCTGGCAGCAACGGCCGATGAAAATGCCGGCAGCCCTGGCGGGCTTCCGCTCACCACTCAGTGCAGATGAACTGGCAGGCCTTGCCTGCGACGAGGGCGTTGAAAGCCGCCTGGTAAAGCACAAGGACGGTGTGTGGAGCCTTCGCAACGGCCCCTTCGAAGAATCCGAGCTTGAGCAACTGGAGATCTCTGACTGGAGCCTGCTTGTCCAGGACGTTGAAAAACATTTGCCGGAGCTGGCTCAAATTCTCGATCCCTTCCGCTTCCTTCCGTCCTGGCGCATGGATGACCTGATGATCAGCTGCGCGGCACCCGGCGGCAGTGTCGGGCCCCATGTAGACGCCTACGACGTATTCCTTGTACAAGCCCAGGGTAGTCGACGCTGGCAATGGGACAGCAAGGCTCGCGATCACCATGGCAGGGAAAACTCCGAACTGTCCCTGGTGGATAGCTTCACGCCTGATGAGGAATGGATCACCCAGCCGGGCGACGTACTGTACCTCCCGCCGGGTGTTGCCCATTTTGGCGTGGCCATGCCCGATGAGGAGCTGTGCATGACCTACTCAATCGGATTCCGTGCACCATCCTGCTCGGAAATGTTTCAGGACCTGGCCTCACGCATGGCGGAGTCCCCAGGATCCGGGTTTTCCAACCCACGTTATTCGGATCCGGGCATAGGTCTGAATGAAGCCGCAGACGGCCTGATCAGCCCTGCAGCACTGGCTCGAGTCAGGAACATGCTGGGCCAGGCATTGGCCATGGACGACCAGGCCCTGGCCGCATGGTTCGGTAGCATGCTTACCGAACCCAAGGCCTGGCTCCAGCCTCTGCCCAACGAAGAAGACATCAACCCCAGCCAATTACTTGATCTGCTTGGCAAGGGCCGTGTGCTGAGACGACACGGCATGGCCCTGTGGGCCCATTGGCAAGCAAATGACAAAGTGATGCTATTTATCGACGGGCGCTCGATAGACCTTGACCAGGAACTCGTCCCGTTGGTCCGGGATCTATGCAGTCATCGCGACCTGAATCTGGACATCGCAACCCTGCGCAACTCTCCCTCCGCGGCAAAGCTTTTAACGGACCTGGTCAACGCCGGCGAACTGGAGCTGGATGATGAGTAAGCATGCACCCCCCTCGTTAGCCGTAAGACAGGCAGTGTGGCCCCAGGACGAGCAGCTCATACATTCGATCAGGAAAACGGTTTTTGTGCAGGAGCAAGGAGTTCCAGCAGATCTGGAGTGGGATGGAAAAGACCAGCAATGCACCCATGTCCTGGCAGAACTGCTTATTGGTGCAAAACGTGACGCAGTTGGCACTGGCCGCCTTATGTCTGACGGTAAGATTGGGAGGATGGCGGTATTAAGTAAGTACCGTGGCAAGGGAATCGGAGGCGAAATCCTCACTGCCCTTGTCGAGGCAGCCAAATCGCGGGGCCTGCATGAGGTTTATCTTCACGCACAGTCCCACGCAATGGCCTTTTACCAACGATTCGGCTTTGTAGTCGAAGGTGATGAGTTCCAGGAAGCGGGGATTCCTCACTTGAAGATGCGTCAGACGATTGATTATGGTGAGCAAAGAACAAAATGAGTCAATGGAAAACGCCCGACGCGTAGTCTCGGGTCATGATGACGTTCGCGCCGCGACTGAAGAAATTGCCCGACTCGCCACCAAGTCACTGGTGATCTTCACCCAGGACCTGGAACCCTCCATCTATGATCAAAATACATTTATCGAGATTGTAAAGCGCCTGGTCCTCTCCCGGGCCTACGCACGAATTCGTGTACTGGTGGCTAATCCGCAGCGCGCGGTAAAAGATGGTCACAAGCTCATCACCCTGGGACGCAGGCTGAACAGCTACGTTGAATTCCGTAATGTCCATAAAGACTTTGCGGACCATCGTGAGGCTTACCTGATCAGCGACAACTTTGCGATCTCCTATCGACTGGATGCATCTCGCTGGGATGGTATGGCCGACAGCTATAGCCCCGCAGTCGCCTCGCACTACCTGGCGGATTTCGATGAAATCTGGGCGGCAAGTATCCAACACCCAGAGCTGCGCGCCCTGCACCTGTAAGCACCCCGCTCTCTCCAAAGAAGTAACAAGCAATACAAAACACCCAGCCTTGGCCGGGTGTTTTATGTTCGTGGGTTTTGCTGGGCCAGTTTATCTGACCGGAATTTCTCAGGGAACCGGCGGAGGTTCTGTTACCCGGAAGGCGGCAGTGCCAGAAACCGTATTACCGTCTGCGTCGCTCAAGGAATACCCCAGGCCGGCGCCGTTAATATCACCCGCGCTATCACCGGTAAAGAATCCGCTGACCCAGCCCTCGCCGTCACTTATGCCACTTTCTGTGGTCACGGTGACCGTGTCGAAAGCGCCATCAAAGGTCGCCGTTGCGGTATCCAGTTCCAGGCCTGTTGCACTGGCATCCCACTGTTCGGTGCTGCCGGAAGATGAGCCAGGCATAGTCAGCCCGAGACTGGCGTCCACGGTACTGGTGTCAAAGTGCGCGGTAAGTTGTGCCGATCCGAGCACCCCTACGTCACCATTGTTACTGGTGGGCGAGGTAGACGCATAAAGTTCAAAGCCAACCGAACCTGTGGAAGGCAGGGCCACCTGGGCGTTAATGCCATCGCCTGCGATCCAGTGCATACCGCCATCGCCGAGATTGATGTTCTCGACCTCAACGCTGTCGCTGTTCAGGTTTACACGACCGCTTTCCCAGCGACCCCAACGAATGCCGGTCTGTTCATCTGCACCCAGATCGACACCGCGGCCTGTGCCGCGCTGGCCACTCAGGTTGCCAATTTCGGAGCCACTCAGGCTCCAGTTGTCGGCGGTCATACGCACCAGGTCATCACCACCATTAATCGTATAGCCTGCGCCCGTGGAGCTAAGCACACCTGGAGCAGACTCGTCCTGAGAAGCAGACAGACCACCCGATCCACCGCCCGCATAGGCAAAGATCAAAGTTCCAGCGTCGGTGTAACCGTCTACAGTGGTCGTGCCGGACCCATCAGTCGTGCCGGAACCATCAGTCGTACCGGAACCATCAGTCGTACCGGAACCATCAGTCGTACCGGAACCATCAGTCGTACCGGAACCATCGGTCGTGC
>JAOTSW010000049.1 GCA_029864735.1 Chromatiales bacterium
GGTGCATGAAATTCTCCGAGAAGCCTGTTCAGCCGGACTAGTCCGGCTGGCAGGCCTCGTCGATCATCGCGCGGGTTTCCTGTTCGACAAAGGCCGCAACCTCGTCCAGCCCCCCCGCCGGGGACAGGGAAGACAACATTGCCGTGGGCAACACCATGCCCACCCGGGTCTTTCCGCCGTCCTGGTAAACACTGATGCGGCAGGGCAACGCCATGTTCATGTCCATATCGCTGCTCAAAACCTTCAGGGCCTGGGCCGGATTGCATACCTCATATATTCGGCATTCATTGGGCAGGTCGAAGCCCTTTCCGTGCAAGGTCTGCTTCAGGTCGTAGACATGCAAAACACCGAAGTTGTGCCGGGCTACGGCAGCTTCCAGCGCACTGGCTGCCTGGTCTACCGACTTGTCTGTTTCAACAACGTATTTCATTTACCACTCCATTGCCCCGACCAGGGCAGCGGTCTGACTAAGACATGCGCACTAGCTTAACCGATCGCAACTTTTTCGGCTCATTGGAATGAAATTCGCGTTGTCCTCTGAACTCTCCACGGACAACATCAACGGTGCAGGCTAGGCATTCCTGCCGGCCCCATGGACCGGGGCCGAAAAGGGGAAGACGGGGCCACATGGAGGTGGCCCTCGCTTCCCTGCTTTGCGGGAATGAACGCGGTGATTACCGGCCTAACGGTAAGTGTGGATTCCAGGCGACTTCCCAGAAAAATCCATCGGGATCCTTAAAGTAACCGGAGTACCCGCCCCAGAAGGCCTCCGCGGCCGGCTTGACGATTTCGGCCCCCGCTTCTGCCGCCATTTTCATCACCCGATCCACACTCTGTTTATCCTGCACGTTATGCGCCAGGGTGAATCCTGAAAAACCGCCTGATTGCCCGGCTGCAATTCCTATGTCGTTGGCCAGCTCGGCCCTGGAATACAGGGCCAGCCAGCTTCCCGACAATTCAAAGAACGCTATGTCCCGCGTGCTATGTGAAGACAGGGACAGGCCCAGGCTATCAGTATAAAAGCGCACCGACCGCTCAAGGCTTTCCACTCCCAGGGTCACTATGCTGATCCCCGAGGGAAGGCCGGAGCCTTCCGCCTGGGGCGCGACAACCGCCGTGGCCGCCACTACCGGAGCCACCGCTTCAGGAGTAACCGCCTGCACAGGGACTGTCGCCTCCAGAGGCGCTCCCGCAGCATCCAGAACCAGCGGCACCGGCGCTTCGGAATCACTGCGTATCAAATAACGGCCAGCAATATCGCGCGCAAGTTCCTGGATGCCCAGGGCGTAATCCATTGCCGTGGACTCCATCTCAACAAATATGTATGCAGCCTGCCCGCCGGCTATGGACAAAGCCTTTTTCACACTGGCGTCGGCGGCTTCGAGTTCCAACTGGTGATTGCCGGGCGGAAGACTGATCACCAGGTACTTATTGACATCCAGGCTGGGGACCCGCTCGCCATTGACGGTAACCACCACAGATAGTTCGTTGGCTCCTATCACCGGTCGCATCAGGTACAGATGCGCTCGTTGAGCATCCAGTGGTAATAATTCATCCGCCACCGCCAGTGAAGGCTGTCCCGACAGGGCTGCCCAGGCCAGCAACATCAGGGCAACAATTGTGTTTTTCATTCTTATTCGTCCTCCCTCAACTGGATCCCGCATCAATCCGGGCCGGGATCATCATAAACCAAGCTGTGAAACGGAGCCCTCCTGACATTAGTCTGACTCTGCATAGCGACTGGACTGGTGATATGCTGCGATTTTCTACCCCACAACACCTGTTTCGGCGGAGTTCCCGAATGGCTTCTGACCTTCCTCTTTTTACCGGCTGCCCCACTTTCCTGAGGTTTCCCCATTGCGAAGACGTGGCGATGTCTTCTGCCCGTGCCCTGGTTCTCGGCGCTCCGTTTGACCTGGCCACCACCGGCCGATCGGGTACGCGTTCCGGGCCCGCGGGCATTCGGCAGGCCTCTGCAAATCTCGCCTGGGAAGAAACCCGCTGGCCGTGGGACTTTGATGCAGGCAAGTTTCTTACTGCAGAAGACCTCGGTGATGTCCCGGCCCTGCCAGGCGATCCAAAAGGATTCACCCAGAGCCTTGAACGCAAAGCTACGGAAGTTATCCAGGCCGGAAAAAGCCTGATCACCCTGGGTGGCGACCACTACATCTCTTTGCCACTGCTCAGGGCCCACGCCAAAAAACATGGCCCCATGGCGTTGATCCATTTTGATGCCCACACGGATACCTACGGACAGGGCGGAGAATACGATCACGGCACCATGTTCCTTCGGGCACTAAATGAAGGTCTCCTGCTGCCGGAGAACTCCATCCAGATTGGCATTCGCACCACCTATGATCGCAAGAACCATCCTTTCGAGGTGATGGACGCCGCCTGGGTCAATGAACACAACGCCGCGGAGTGCATCAGTCGAATTCGTGACCGGGTTGGGGATGTTCCGGCCTACCTGACATTCGATATCGACTGCCTGGACCCCTCTTTTGCCCCTGGCACAGGCACGCCGGTAGCCGGAGGACTCAGTTCCGACCGGGCGCTGCAAATCGTTCGTGGCCTGGTTGAACTGGATATTCGTGGCTTCGACGTAGTGGAGGTCGCGCCGTCCTACGATCACGCGGAACTGACTTCGCTGGCCGGGGCCACACTCGCTCTTGAGTTCCTTTACTTGCTGGCAGCGACTTTGCGAAGCGCCAGCTAGCACCGGGAAGCCTTCTCAGGATGGCCTGAAAGCCAGGGTTGCGATAAAGGGCGGGAAATATTCCGCCAGTTCCCAGTCCGTGGCCCCGTCCTCATACAAGTCCGCGAGCATAAAGCCGGCGCGTAATTGTCCGCCCAACTGGTCTTCAAGCGAGTGGCTGAATTCCAGTGCCTCGCCCTTGGCCATGTGTCGCTGCAAGTCCTCGGGGCTGCGAGAAACAAGATCAGAATACGGCAGCTTGTATTTCCATCGCAGGGCATCCGGACCCCTGGCTTCCGGGTCAAAACCGAACAGTACCGGGTTGCAACACCCCACCAGCAAGCGGCCCCCGGGACGTATCACACGAAATGCCTCTTGCCAGACCGGTGCCAGGTCCTCAGTGAAACAGTTGGAAACCGGATTAAACACCAGGTCGAAAGACTGATCGGCAAAACGCGAGAGATCCTGCATCAGTCCCAACTCCAGCTGGATATCCAGGTCGTTGCGCCTCGCCACTTCTTCATCCCGGGCGAGTTGCGCCGGAGAATTATCCAGCACCGTTACCCGGGCTCCGGCCGCAGAGAGAATCGGGCCCTGCTGACCGCCGGCCGAGGCAAGACACAACACCCTGGCCCCCGAGAGCTCGCCGAACCAGTTCCGGGGAACCGCTTTGAGCGGTGTAAGGACCACATTCCAAATACCGTTCCTGGCATCACGGACCTGCTCGTCGCTTACCGGCAGCGTCCAGGGATTCGCATTATCAACCATGCGGTCCCAGGCAGCGCGATTGTGGTCAGACGTGTCACTCATAGCTTGATCCAGGCGAGGGCTTGGCTTCGCATTCAGCCTCATGTTACGCACCCATGACAACGCCTTGCAAACCGAAGCAACTTCACTGTTGGCTCCCGCCAGCTGGCTGATTAGCAACACACGAATTCTCTACCGGCGCCCCTTCCTTCAAGGGCGCGCTGATGCTTGCTCCAGAACGGGGTCTTTGGGGCCAGGCCCTAGATCAAAAGCACGCGCCAGGCCAGGTAACCCACGTAACAGGCCACTAAGATGGCGCCTCGGCTCCGGGTCAGGCGAGGGCCCAGCAACAACATCGGCACCAAAACCAGGGTCAGCCCCAGCATGATGCCCATATCAGCCCAAAGAATTTCGCCGCGCTGCACCGGGTGAACCGCTGAAGTGATGCCCATGATGGCCCCGATATTAAACAGGTTGGAGCCGATCACATTGCCCACCGCGATGTCGCCCTGGCCCCGGCGAGAGGCCAGAATGGTAACAGCCAGCTCTGGCAGACTGGTGCCCACCGCAACGATGGTCAAGCCGATCACTGCCGGACTCAGCCCAACAAGGGTTGCCACGGTCACCGAGCCGGTGACAAACCAGTTCGCACCCAGTGCCAGCGCCACAAGCCCGAGACCGATGAACGCCAGGTCCTTGGTCAGGGACCAGCCCGGCTTGGGAGAGGCCATCTGCAACTCCTCCTTCACCGGTTCGTCTTCCCGATTTGCTTCCCAGACGTTGAATGCCACATAGGCCAGGAGCCCCAGGATGGATAAGGCGCCTTCCCAGCGCCACACCGAATCGTCCAGCAGGATGATGACCAACCAAAGCGATGCCGCTATCAGCAGCGGCAGGTCGAGCTTGATTAACCGGGCATTGATCCGGATTGGTCGTATCATAGCCGCCAGCCCCAGGATCAGGGCGATGTTGCAGATATTCGAGCCCACCACGTTGCCCACCGCCACATCATCCAGGCCGTCCATGACCGCGCCCAGTGACACAAAAAGCTCTGGCGCACTGGTTCCGAAGGCCACCACCGTGAGGCCAACGATCAGAGTGGAAAACCCCATCCTCAGGGCCAATCGGGAAGCGCCCATGATCAATGCTTCTCCCCCCAAAAAGAGGAAAACCAGGCCGGCAATTACTTGGGCGACAGGCAGGTACATGAATGCATTGTGCCTTTTAGAGGCGGTTTCGTCAGCTATTGGCGATCCGGAGCCAGATCAACTCATTCAAGGGAGTGGCGCAAGGCGGCCCTGGCAAGCAAGCGGGTGGAGTCCAGAACAGGCAGACAAGAATCCCCTTGCCCCACCAGCAGGGGAATTTCCGTACAGCCCAGCACAACGGCATCACAGCCCCCGGCGGCGAGGGTCTCAATAACCTGGGAAAAATACGCCCTGGAGCTTTCCTCAAGGCGCATGTTTACCAGCTCATCAAAAATAATCTGGTTAATGCGTCTGCGTTGCTCCGGCTCTGGAATCGCCGTTTGCAAACCCAACGCGGAACATTGACGGGCGTACACCATGCCCTCCATCAGCCAGGATGTGCCCAGGATTCCCAGCTTCCGATGCCCCTGCACAAGCGCCTCCTGGACCACCACCTCGGCAATATGCAGCCAGGGCAACGGTGAATCACCGCGGCAGATGTCCAGGGCTTCGTGAACCGTATTGTCAGGACACACCAGAAACTGGGCCCCTGCTTCCTTCAGGCGTCGGGCCGAATCCAGCATCATGCCCGCCACCGGCCCCCAACCGCCGGCTTCCAGCTGGGCCATATATCGTCCCAGGGGGAAGGTGTGCATGGTGATATCCGGGTGCATGTGCCGCCCCAATATTTCCGGCCCCTCCGCGCAAATGGTTCGATAGCACAGGGCGGCGCCCTCTGCGCTTACACCGACGATGCCAATATGTTTTGGATGTTTCATCAGGTACCTGTACTCAGGATATTGCCCGTGGCCCGGCGTCCATAATCTCACGGCCGATTTCCAGAACCGACTGCACTAACAAGTCCATGTCGGAATAGCGGGTTCGATGATTCACATGGGCCACCCTGATCACGTAACGTTCGTTAACCCTGGTGCCGGACGGCACGGCGATTCCCCGCTCCTGGATACGTAAAAGAATTTCCTTGTTCAACTCATCAAGCATCAACTCATCGGGCGCCGTCTCATCAAGACCGTCCGCCAGGTAGCGAAAGACTACGATATTCAAGCTGACCGGCGCCATCAATTGTAATTGCGGGTGCCTCTCCACGAGTTCGCCCAGGTAGACGGCCTGCTCTATGTTCTGCCTGATAAGACGGCGATATTTATCTATGCCGTAGGTCTTCAGGGACATCCAGGCCTTGAGCGCACGAAAGTTTCTGCTTAGCTGCACCCCGTATTCACTAAACCAGTTGCCGCCTGCCGCTACGCCCCGGAGGGTCTGCTCAAGATAATCCGGCGTCAATGAAAAGGTATCCCGATGCTGCCTGTCGTCGCGGACCAGGACGCAGCCTATCTCGATGGGCATGTACAACCACTTGTGCAGGTCAAAGGCCAGGGAATCGGCACGACTCATGCCGCGCATTTGTTCGGCCCGCTCGGGAACAATTGCGGCCCAGGCTCCGAACGCTCCGTCCACGTGAAACCAAAGCTCCTGCTGCTGGCAAATATCCGCCAGGGCATCCAGATCATCCACCGCACCGGTATTCACTGTCCCGGCGTTACCCACGATACATACTGGCTGCATCCCGGCGGCGCGATCCTCCAGCAGCATGCGTTCCAGCGCCTCGACATCAATGCTGTGATCCGGTCGCGTTTCCACCAACCTCAGGCCGTCGGACCCCATGCCCATCAACTCCAGCGCCTTCTGCACCGAGGAGTGCATTCCCGTGGATCCGTATACCGTCAGGGGTTTTGGTGAACCATGTAATCCCTGTTTGCGAATATCAAATCCGGCCCTGACGTGCCTGGCAACAGTAAGTCCAACCAGGTTGGCCATGGATCCACCACTCACTAACAAACCACTGGAGCCTGCGGGAAAATCGAAAATCTCCCGCATCCACTCAAGCACCTGTTTTTCCACCAGGTACGGCGCGTGTACGCCGCCCCCCATATTCGGATTCATTGTGGCGGCCAGTAATTCGGACAACACGCCCATCGGGGTTCCGGTACCGATCACCCAGGCCCAGAAACGGGGATGAATATTGCCCAGTGGATAAGGCAAGACATCGCGCTGAAACTGTTCGTACACCTGGGACTCATCAGCGGACTCACGGGGCAATGGTTCACGCAGACGCGCCGCCACCTGTTCCGGTACCTCCTGCCATGCCGGCCTTTCCGCCACCGTCTTCATGTAGTCCAGCATATCGTCCAGCATGCGATGGCCCAGGGCGCGGGTCGCCTCCCAATCCTCCGGATCCAGGTTTTCTTCCAGCCTGTGGGGCGGCAACGCCTTGTCCTTGTCACTCATAAAATTTCCTGTCGGAATGAGACGGTTCTTCTAATTCTTTTCATGACTCTTTAAGGCTGGCGCACTGAATACATAGCGTCGCCAGAGGATCGGCGTCCAGCCTCAGCGGATTGATCAATTCACCACACTGGCCGCAATAACCATATTCACCGGAATCCACCCGCGAAAGTGCGCCATCAACCATCGCCAGTCGTAGGCCGGTTCGACGGCTGGTCTCTTTGGACATGGCCTGGGCCTGCAGCGCGTCCATGCGGGACAAGCGCCCCACCCTGGCCTGGTCCAGTTCCACGGTGGCGCCCGCCTCACTAGCCCCGGCGAGTTCTTCCCGGAGTTGCTGGCGCAAGCGCTCAAGTCGCTCACGCAATGCACTGTCTTCGGACTCCGACAAATAAATACTCCCCTCTTGCTCGCCGCCGGATTATTTGGTTCCCGGTCTTACTCGGCCTGGTTGCCCTGGTCCGTGGGCCTGTCTTTCGACCCTGCGACGTCCCGGACAACAGCGTCTATCAGTTCCTGCATCATGGCAGGCATGGCCACCAGCGTCTCCTTTTGACTCTTGGGCAGGCGCTTTATGCGAGCCTCCACCCGCTGGGCCATACTGCGATTACCCACCGGAACAGTAATCAGCAGGGATAACGGTCCCTTGCCTCGCAGGGCCTTGGCGCCCTTGCCGCTGAGGTGCTCGGACAAGCGTCTTTGCACATCCGTCGCGATGCCCGTGTACAGCCCGCCACCCTGGCAGCGTAAAACGTACACCTGCCACTCACTCACTGTGCCATTCCCGGACAGGCTGGTGGCAATCCCTCAATAATGGGGCGGAATCTCATACTGCTCACCGCCGCCTTCTCCCGGTTCCTTGATGTCCTTCATGCGATCAAGCAAGCGCCGACACACGGTTTCCAGCATATCGATGCGATCCTGTTGCCCGATCAAAAGCTTGTTCAGGGACTCCAGCAGGTCCTCCTGGTAAGCCAGCTTGGTTTCAATTTCTATCAGTCGCTCATCGATCATCGCCATCGCTCTCCTTCCACGCGTTTTCCGGGGTCTTCCCGGTCATCCGCCGGAACGCTTCACTTTGTAGCCCCTGCCCAGCAGGTGGCCCATTATCTTTTCCACGTGATCTCCCTGGACCTCAATGACGCCGTTTTTTAGCGTGCCGCCGGATCCGCACAGCTTTTTCAGCTCCTTTGCCAGTCCAGGTAGTTCCAGCTCATCAAGAGGTGCGCCGGCAACCACCGTTACCGCCTTGCCCTTTCGTCCCGCGACTTCCTTGCGAACCCTGACGATACCGTCGCCCCTTGGCGCCGCCTTGCTCACCTTGCAACGACACTGGTCCTCGGGCTGCTCGCAGCCAGGACACAACCGGCCCTGATCGGTGGAATAGACGAGCCTGTTATCTCTTTTCTTCACGCCTGAGCTCGCTCCCGGGCAAAGTTCAACGATTAAGCAACCACAAGGCCAGATTCAGAGCGCCGGCGAAACCCACCCAGCAAAGATAGGGTAACAATAACAAGGCTGCAGACGATGATTTCCGCGAAAACATTACGGCGGTGGCGAGAATACTCAGCCACAGGACGACTATTTCTAAAAATGCCAGGCCGGGCAGATGCAAGCCGAAAAACAGCCAGGACCAGGCCGCATTAAGCACCAGCTGCAATCCATAGACCACAAAGGCCGGCGCGGCCGAGCGCCACCCGGCTCGCCGCCAGACCAGCCAGCCACTCAGTCCGATACAGAAATACAGCAGGGTCCAGACCGGCCCAAAAACCCAATTCGGCGGATTCCAGGATGGCTTGACCAGGCCCGCATACCACTCTCCCGGCAAGTAGACGGCGCCCACGGATGCCGCAAGAAAGCTCAGCAGCAAAAACCCGATCAAAACCAGCCAGGGCTTCATTTGGCGTCTACCCCGCCCTGGTAGCGGAAACGGCAAAAACAAAAGTGTTGTTCCGAGCCCCAGGGCGTGAGGTGAACCTCGTCCTGCTGCTCGATTAATTCAAATTCCGATCCCAGCTCCCGGGCCAGGGAGTCAGCATCGTATCTGACCACCTCAAGGCCGCTACAACGCATGGGGCCGTCCAGTGCAAAGGTTCCAATGACCAGCTGGGCATCAGGCAACAGGGCCGCTCTCAGCGCCATCTTGTAAGCGTCCCGATCGCCGGGCCTGGTCAAGAAATGAAACAGCGCCCGGTCATGCCACAGACTGAATTTCTGCTCGGGGTGATAGCTTGCGATATCTGATACGATCCAGCGCACCGGGGCGTCTGCCGGCAATCGCTGCCTGGCCTGCTCCAGCGCCGAACTGGAAACATCCAGAACACTCAATTGCCTGAACCCGGTCGCCACCAGGCAATCAGCCAACAAGGATCGGCCGCCGCCGATATCAATAATTGCCGCAGCGGGCTCCAGGCCGGCCCGCGCAATCATCGCCAGGGAAAGTCTGGGCTCCTCCTGGTACCAACTGGTCTGATCCGGCGCCTTTTCCCGGTACACCCGATCCCAGTGTTCTGCCCGTTGATTGTCACTCATATACCAAGCACCCTGCCCGCTCTGACCGGACGGCTGGGCGCCGGAACACCGGTCGAATCCTGGCCAATCTATCGGACAGGGCAGCAATCTGGCTATCGGAGAAACTGGCTTGTTCCTCCCGAGGGATGAACCGAATAAACCCGTCCAAAAAAGAGCCTGGTTCGCCCTGGCGGAAAGCGATAATTCGGCGGGACCATTGGGTGTCTTCCGCTTGTATTCCCACTTTGGCCTCCAAGGGAAGACCGCCACGCACCACAAAGGTGCGCGGTGGTGTCCGTGGTATTACTGCTACGAACTCAATCCAGGCTTAATGGACGTGACCGTGGGCAAGCTCTTCCTCGGTGGCGTCCCGAACTTCCTCAATGCTGACATCAAAATTCAGTACCTGGCCTGCCAGGGGATGATTTCCATCTACGGTAACGCCTTCCTCACCAACAGCTTTAATCGTCACGACCTGGGTCTGGCCATCTGGGCCCGAGGCCTGGAACTGCATGCCGGGCTGAATATCGTCGATGCCTTCAAAAGCCTGGCGCGGAACAATCTGGATCATTTCCGGATTGATCTCGCCATAGCCGTCTTCGGGCTGCACGCTAACGGAAACCTTGTCGCCCGTGGACTTGCCAACCAGCGCGTTTTCAAGACCAGGAATAATATTGCTTGCACCATGCAGGTAACGAAGCGGATCCTGTCCTTTCGAGCTATCCAGCGTCTCACCCTGCTCGTTGGTCAGGGTGTAATGGATGGACACCGCTCGCTTGTCTTCAATAATCATTCAAATCTCCAGAAAATGCGCAGACAATGCACCAGGGGCACGCCTTGAACGGCCCCGACACACAGTTTGCGCGGTATCAGGCCCCGATTTTGCGGGGCTCCCAAAGCTCCACTTTATTGCCTTCGGGGTCGATAAACCACCCAAACCGGCCATATTCGTGTTCATCAATTTCCCCGACAAGGGTCCCGCCGGCATCCTGAACCTGCGCCAGGCAACCTTCGAGGTCATCCACGATCAGGTTGAACATGTAGTCTCTTGCCGAGGGCTGAAAGTACTCTGTGTCCTTGCGGAAAGCAGACCATGCGGTAAATCCGCCCTCCGGGATATCCCCGGGCCTAAAGGTCGCCCCGTACTCGTCCACGGGCATCCCCAAACACCGTTTGTACCAGGCCCCCAGTTGCTGGGGGTTTGATGATTTGAAGAAAACTCCGCCAAGCCCTAATGCCTTTGCCATCCGGCTCTCTCCCCTTTCCAGCCCGGAACCCCCGGGCATCAATCAGGACTGTTCGGTGGCTTCCGCAAACGGTTGCTGGGACATCAAAGCCAGCTGGTTACCGTCCGGATCTCGAAAGTCCGCCAGCAACATCTCCATTCCGCCACTGCGATGAATCACGTGGGGCGGGCTTTTGAACCTCACGCCCCTGCGCTCCAGCGACTCGAAGGTCTCCTGGATGTCATCTACCTGAAAATACACCGCCGAGCCCCGGGAAACCCCGCCTGTTCCGCCGTGCACGCCCACCAGCAGCCGCACCGTGCCGCACTGGAAAAATGCCATATTCGGTGGCGCAGTAAACAGCAGCGGAATGCCCAGCACGTCCCGATAAAATTCCACGCCTTTCTCAAAGTCTTCCACGGGAATCATTATCTGGCTAATGGTGGCGTTGGCTAAGTCCATGTTTGCGTGGCTCCTCGTCTATTCATTCGGCGGATCTGTTTGTTCCCCGGCCTTGCTTACTTCGCAGGCGGCGTTGCCCAGCCAGATCGCCCGGAATATCCGGTTTCTGTCCTGCGGCTTTTTGTTGGCTCCTACTATAGCAAGTGCGCCCGGAGAATCCCGCCCCGAGAAAGACAATCCGGCCCCTGGAGCGCCCCCTGGCCTCGACAGCGGAAGATAAACTCTGCATTCTGTCGCCAGTCCAGGTGCTGAACCGATATAGCCAAAGGAGGCCGGTCGCTTGTTTCCCCCGATTCCAGACTGGCATGCAATGGCCGCCCTGGCGCTTGCCGGGCTTGCGCTGATCCTGTTCAGCCAGGACCGGTTTCGGCTGGAAAGCTCGGCGCTATTGATCTTTACCGCCCTGGTCCTGCTTTTCTATCTTTTCCCCATGGCCGGTCCAGGCCGGGTGCTGCGACCCCAGTTCTTTTTTCTCGGATTCGGCAATGAGGCGATCATTGCGATTGTTTCCCTGATGATTTGTGCCAAGGCCCTGGAACACACCGGGGCACTTCAGGCCACGGCGCGAGTCATTGCCGATGCCTGGATTACACGGCCCAGGCTGGCGTTGCTGGCGACCTTGTTGCTTGCGGCCGTACTCAGCATGTTCATGAACAACACGCCCCTGGTCGCCATGTTGTTGCCCCTGCTGGTTGGCGTGGCCATGCGCAGCAAAATTGACGCATCGAAAATACTGATGCCCGCCGGGTACGCGGCGATTCTCGGCGGAATGTGTACCGTAATGGGCAGCGCGAGCAATATCGTGGTGGTGAGCATCGCCACCGGCCTCGGGATGCCGCGCCTGGGACTGATGGAATTCGCAATACCCGCCGGTATTGGCGCCGGGGCGGGCATCCTGTTCCTCTGGCTTTTCGGGTCACGACTGCTCCCCACCCGAAAGGCGCCATTGGAGAATACCGAGCCCAGGGTATTCGACGGCATCCTTCACCTCACCGCCAAAGGGCCCGCCGATGGAAAAACCATTGCTGAAATGCTCTCTATGGCCCGAGGCTCCCTCAGGCTGAGAGAAATTGAACGTGGCGAGGGAGTGTTTGTTGCTCGCCTGCCAACCTTTCGGCTCAAGGCCGGTGACAGATTACATGTACGCGAGACACCCAGCCGCCTTCGAGAGCTGGAAACCCTGCTCGGTGCAACACTGCATGCCGGCCAGGACAAGGCTGCCGCCAGCGACCAGTGGGTGGCAAAACGTGCCGAGGAACAGCAGATCGCAGAGATTGTCGTGACCAGCAACTCTCCTTTGCACGGTCGCAAGGTTGAGGGAAATCCGTTCTTCCGGCAAAACAACCTGGTCCCGCTTGCGTTGCACAGAAAAGGAGTGAGCGGTAGCGGCTCCCTGGATGCCCAACGAAACGTGGAACTGGAAGCCGGCGATGTGCTGCTGGTCCAGGGCCGCAAGGAGGCCATCCGACAGCTGAAAATCTCGGGCATCTTCTTGCTGCTGGACGGGGCCCTGGATGCCCCCATGGCGGCACGGCGAAACCTGGCAATCACCATAAGCCTGGGAGTCGTGGCAGCAGCGGCAACCGGACTCATGCCAATAAGTGTCTGCGCCCTGGCGGGGGCCGGGATGATGATTATCGGCAAGTGCCTGACCCGTGAGCAGTTGCGTTCCGCAGTGGACACCCGGGTAATCATGTTAGTGGTAACCAGCCTGGCACTGGGCAACACGATCGCATACACCGGTGGATCTGAATATCTTGCGCAGCTGTTCGTCTACCAGGCCGGCGGGCTTTCGCCCGCCATTGTCGTAGCGGTCCTGATGCTGGCCGTCGCGCTTGTTACGGAAATGGTATCCAACAGCGCGGTGGCGGCCATGGGCACTCCCATCGCCTTTGCCGTGGCAGCCGCGCTGGGAATGTCGCCGGAACCCCTGGTGCTGGCCGTGCTCTTTGGCGCCAACATGAGCTACCTGACGCCGGCCGGCTACCAGGTCAATATGATGGTGATGAGCGCCGGAGGCTATCGCGCCAGTGATTTCCTGAGACTGGGCATTCCCCTGCAATTGGTGGTCTGGATAGCCTTGTCCCTGGCCATGGCCTGGTACTACGACCTGCCCTGGTAGCCCGTTTCGCAATCAGCCTTATGCCCGGGGCCGACGCAATTCCTTGTCCCGATACATTGCTCGGTTGGCTTCCTGGACAAGCTCGGACAGGGCCTCTCCGTCCCGGGGATAGGTGGACACGCCAATGTTCACAGCCACCTTTTTTACGATGCCCCGGAGCTCCAGGGTGGTCTGGTTGACGCCGTTACGCAGGCGCTGGCCAATCTCCTCCGCTTTCACCCGGTCAGCTGAAGGCAGCATCAGAATAAATTCATCACCGGCGAACCGGGCGGCAATATCCGTTTCCCGAACCATGCGAGTGATCACGCTGCCCACCGCCTTGATCACCTGGTTGCCCGCTTCCATGCCCTGGGCGTCGTTGACGGCATTAAGGTTCTGGATGTCCACAATCATGAGTGAAAGTGGTTCACCGTTGCGCCGGCTACGTTGGTGAACCTGGGAGCCCAGGCGATTGAACGCCGGCATGTTTAACAACCCGGTCAGCTCATCCCGATCCATCAGGCGCCGCAACTGACCTGACGCCAGGAGGTTGTCCAGTTTGAACCCGCCCACCAGGGTGGCAATCATCACGAGCAAGAAGCCGTACACGATCAATTCGCTGACAATACGCACCGCATTTTGTTGGTTCAATTCGGGCCAACGAAGAAGCAGCATGAGCCCACACATCAACACCACGTGGAAAATTGCCAGCCGCCGTGTATGGCCTATGGCAGAGAGCACGGTAGGGATCAGGAAAAGCGGAACCAACGCAGCGGCATGGCCGCCCGCCTGCCACATCATGAATGCGATGTAGGCGATCATCGCCCAGGTATCCAGCAACAGGCTCGTTACGCTGGTCTTGCGAGAGCCATCCCGGTAATGCGCAACCAGGATGTAACCGGCGTATAGCACCTGGACCGCCGCCATGCTCACCAGGTCGCGAACCTCGCCGCCGGGTATCACTACATAGGCAAGCGGAAGAATCAGGCAAAGCCAGTGGAAGTCTGCCGCCCGGCGGGCCAGGCCTCGCACCGGGAAGGCGCGACGTGATCGAAGAGCCGCTTCCTGTCTGGACGAAATCATTGGGAAACTACCTCAAGAACTCACAGGCCGCTGCAGCGCGCGCTCGACCTGGTCGCGCTTGCTGCTTCCTTTCAGGGATTCAATCAGCGCCAGGGCAAAATCCATAGCCGTGCCGGCACCCCGGGAGGTGATTACCTTACCATCCCGAACCACCGGCCGGTTTTCGAGTCGCAAACCCGGCGTGTTGCCTTCATCAAGAAACCCCGGGTAGCTGGTGGCGCGTTTTCCGTCCAGCACTCCTGCCGCAGCGAGCACCTTGGGTGCGGCACAAATTGCCGCAGTGAATCTCTCGCTGTCAGCCATCCTTCGCAGCAATTCAATCACCCTGGAATCAGCCTCCAGATTATCCGCTCCGGGAAGGCCGCCAGGCAGCACAACCATGTCCATCTCGAGCTCAAGGGCTGCATCCAGGCCCATGTCAGGCGTGACCTGAATAGCATGGGAACCGGTCACCGAAGCCCCGTCCAGGCTGGCCACAATTACCTCGACCCCGCCACGCCGAAGCAGATCAATAACGGTGATCGCTTCAATTTCCTCAAAGCCCGGGGCAAGCGGTACCAGGACGCGGCTCACCGGCCTGTCCTGTGTGCGCGCTCTACCAACTGGCTCGCCGGGACCAGGCGAACCCCGTTGCGCTCCAGTTCGGGCAGGCGCTGCTCGAGAACCTTCATGGTGCTTGGATAGGGGTGGCCGATGGCCAGGGCATAACCCTGTTCCCTGGCCAATGCCAGGAGCCGGTCGAATTCAGTGCCCACCGCAACCTCGTCCGGGTCGGCGTCCAGAAAAACATTGCGTCGCACAGCAGGTACGCCGGTTTCATGGGCCATTTGCAGTGCGACACTGAGAGGCGTGGTGAAACTGTCGACAAAGAACAATTTTCTCCGGCCTAGCTCTTCCATCAGCCAGGTCATGTGTCCCGGGTGCCGGGTCAGCATGCTGCCCATGTGGTTGTTCACGCCCACCGCATAAGGCACCGATGCCAGGCTTTCAGCCAGCAATCCAGAAACTTCTCTTGGGCCGGATTCCAGCCACAGCCCTCCGGGGCCCGGGTCTTCGCCACCGTCTTCGGGCTGCAGCGGAAGGTGCAGCATGACCTCCATCCCTTTCGCATGGGCTCCCTCGGCGAACTCCCTGCCAAAAGGCGTGTGAGGAAGAATAGACAGGGTGACCGCCCCGGGCAGCGCCAGGGCGCGCCGACCTTCCAGGTGTCGATATCCCAGGTCATCAATGATGATGGCAACGGTTGGCTTTTCCGGGCGCATGAGCGAAGCCGCCATCTCAGAACG
>JAOTSW010000168.1 GCA_029864735.1 Chromatiales bacterium
GGCATTCAGCAAACTGTTCATTGAGTCCAGCCTGTTGCCAGAAGAGGCAACCCTGCTGTTCAGGCGGCGTCCCCGCGAACCGGATGAGCCGCCGGTCTACCTGGCTCACAAGGTGATCGGCGGGCAGTCCCACCATTTCCAGGTAGATCGGGGCGTGTTCATCGGGCGCGGCGGTTCACCCGCGGCGCCGGCGGCGCTGGTCGGTGACGGAGGCGGGCTGGAGAACCGGGCTCGTGCCAGCCTCGACCCATGCATGGCCATTGCCTTGACCCTGGACGTGCCGCCGGGGTCCACCGCCGAGTGCGCCTACCTTTGCGCGGTAGGAGGCAGCCGCCAGGCCGTGACCAAGGCGCTATCGCGCTTCGAGAGCCTGGACCGGGTGGACTGGGCCGTTGAGGAGGCGGGACTGCAAGCAGAACGAG
The DNA here is from genome assembly GCA_029864735.1 of Chromatiales bacterium. Lineage (GTDB taxonomy): Bacteria > Pseudomonadota > Gammaproteobacteria > Steroidobacterales > BM003 > CAKZML01. The sequence continues at coordinate 423 of JAOTSW010000168.1, forward strand.
AATTGACTAGCCGGCGCCTGGGATCACAGCAGGTGCGCGCCGCTTACCACCTGTTTGCCGACCTGCTCTGGCCTCGCGCTCTTCCCCAAATCGCCGACGATGCCTTTGATGAGATCCGGCAGGTGCAGGACATCCTCTGGCGACACGGCATTTCCGGGGACCGGCCGATAGTCAGCTTCCGGCTGGACGGCGACGAGGACCTCAGCGCTGCCGAGGCCCTGCTGGAGCGGGTGGCCTATCTCAACGGCAAGGGGGTGGCCATCGACGTGGTGTTCCTGGATGAAACCAAGGGCGGATACACCTTCCCCACCAACGAGCGCCTGCGCAAGCTGGTGGAGGCCCACGTGCCGCCCAGTCGCGGGCGCAGCGAATCGTCGGCTTTTATCGTCCCGGCCGGCAACCTGGCGCCCCGGGAAAAGGCCTGCCTGCTGGCCGCCGCCCGGTTGCACCTGGAGGGTGAGAGGGAGTCGACGGCTCTGTCCACCGGGCAATATTTCGTCCGCATGCCCGAGTTTGTGCCACAACCCTCGGCACCGCTGTCGACCGATCGCATCCGGCCGGTGAGCCCCCCCGCCGACCTGCAGCTTGCCTGCGGGCCCGGTGGTCTGGAGCGGGGGCTTGATGGATACAGCTTGTTGATTTCCGGGGACTCACGAACCCCGGCTCCCTGGTGTAACGTGCTGGCCAACCCCGGTTTCGGCACCCTGGTCAGCGAGTCGGGGTCCATGTGCACCTGGTGGGGCAACAGCAGCGAGTACCGGCTCACGCCCTGGAGCAACGACCCGGTGCTGGACCGAGGGGGCGAGGCGCTTTACCTGCGGGACGAGGAGACGGCTGAAAGTTGGTCGCTGACGCCGGCACCGCGCCCTGGCTCTTCTGCCTATCGGGTCACCCACCGGATCGGCGAGACCCGCTTCGAGCACAACAGCCACGGCCTGGAGCAGCGGCTGCAGGTTTTTGTTGACCCGGAACATCCCGTGAAATTCTTGCGTATCCGCCTGGCCAACCGCTGGCCCCGGGCCCGGCGCCTAACCCTGACCTACGCGGTCGAGTGGTTGATTGGCAACGCCCATGGAATGGACCGCCACCTGAGACTGCCCGATAGGGATCCCGCTACCGGCGCCTTGCTGGTGCGCGACGCCTACGCCCGCCAGGGTGGGGAGCAGGTGGCGTTCGTCGCTTCCGGCTTACCGGCCCACGGGGTGACCACTGACGGGACGGAGTTCCTGGGCAACCGTGGATCCTGGGCGGCGCCGGCAGGGCTGGCGGCCATCGGCCTGTCCAAGCGCATTTCGCCCTGCGCCCGTCCATTCGCGGTTTACCAGGTCCACCTGGAGCTGGCGCCCGGCCAGGTGACCCAGGCCCATTTTGTTTTGGGCGCGTCCCGGGACATGGTTCGCTGCCGGCAGCTGCTCAGCCTGGTTTGCAATGCGGACTGGGTGAGGGGCAGGCACAGGGCTATGCGCCGGCGCTGGGAGAGCTTGCTGGGCACCTGGAGGGTGAACACGCCGGATGTGGCGGCCGATGCCGCGATCAACCACTGGTTGCTCTACCAGACGATTTCCTCCCGGCTCTGGGGCCGCATCGGCTTCTACCAGGCCAGTGGCGGGTACGGATTCCGGGATCAGTTGCAGGACGTGTTGGCCCTGCTGGATGCTGACCCCGGTGCGACCCGCGCACAGATTATCCAGGCGGCCTCCAGGCAGTTCCCGGAAGGCGACGTGCTGCACTGGTGGCACGAGGGTCCGTTACGGGGCGTTCGCACCCGCTGCTCCGACGACTTGTTGTGGTTGGCCTACGCGGTATCCGAGTACATCGAGGTCACCGGTGACCAGGGCATCCTCCGGGCCACCGCGCCGTTCTTGCGGGGCGAGGCATTGTCCGAGCACGAACTGGAACGCTATGCGGAGTTCCAGGAGACCACGTTCACCGCCAGCATTTACGAGCACTGCTGTCGTGCCATCGACGCGCGCCTGGCCGTAGGCGCCCACGGCATGCCATTCATAGGCACCGGTGACTGGAACGACGGGTTGAACCGGGTGGGAGAAAAAGGCCGGGGCGAGAGCGTCTGGATGGCCTGGTTCCTGGTGGTGGTTTGCCGGCGCTTCGTGCCCCTGTGCCAGGCCAGCGCTGATCCGGAACGGGCCAGCCGCTACGAGAAACTGGCGTCAGACCTTCTGGCCCGGACTCGTGACACGGCCTGGGCGGGAGAGTGGTACCTGCGGGGTTACTTTGACGACGGCACGCCCCTGGGCGCCCCGGGAGACGCGGAATGCGAAATCGACCTGAACGCCCAGACCTGGGCGGTGATGGCCGACCCGTCACATCCGGATTCCCGGCACGCCATGGACGCGGCTGGAGAAAAACTGCTGGATCCCGAGCATCGGCTGATTCGGCTGCTGACACCGCCGTTCCAGCGTAACCGCCACGACCCGGGTTACATCATGTCCTACCCGCCGGGGGTGCGCGAAAACGGTGGGCAATACACACACGCGGCAGTGTGGGCCGCCTGGGCGGCGGTGGAACTGGGTGACGCGGATGCGGCCATGCGCTTTTTCCAGTGGCTCAACCCCTTTAACCGCTGCCGGGATGAGGACGAGATGCGGCGATATCGGCTGGAGCCCTACGTCACCCCCGGCGACATCTACAGCGTGGGGGAACTGTCCGGACGGGGTGGCTGGAGCTGGTATACCGGGTCGGCCGCCTGGCTGTACCGGTTGGCACTCAGGCGCCTGCTGGGCTTGCAGCGCCGCGGCGATCGTCTGTATGTCCGTCCCTGCCTGCCGGCGAGCTGGCCGGAATTCCAGGCCAGCCTGCGCCAGGGCGAGGCGCAACTGCGTATCCGGGTGCACCAGCCGTCCGAGATACGTGACGACGCGCTGTACCTGCTGGTCGACGGATCACCGGTGGACGCCCGTTGGATTGCCCTGGACGTGTCCGGTGAGCACGAGTTGCAGGTATTCGGTAGCGATGCGGCCCGCGCCGCCTGGCGGGGCCAGTCCGCGGCGACCACCGATTTTTGATCGGCAGCGTCATCGCCCGCGCGAGAGTCTTATTTTCCTATCCGCCAGCCTGGCCGGCGGCTGCAGAGCAGTCGGCGCTAGAGAGATTCCTTGTCCAGCGTCGCAAGCTCTACCCGGGTTGATTCACCCACATGGGTCCAGGCAAAGATCAGCTTCCCGTCCATCATGACCATTTGCGGTACGCCGGAACTACGGGTCTTGGAGACCTCCGCGATGCTGACCGGTTCGCCAATGGTACTTGTGTCAGTTGCCCGCATGGCCATCAGGGCAGCGCCCTTGCCAACCCTGTCGATCCAGCTCACGGCGATGTCCTGGTCATTCAGCCAGGCAACGTCCACCCGGCCCAGGGCAGCTTCGGTATCCACGATTACAGGCGCGGAAAAACTGCGCCCGCCATCCCGGGAGATCGCCGTTTTGACCTGGCCGGTTTCTGTCGCGCCACTGAACCAGGCGATGGCTACCTGTTCGCCATTGGCCGCCAGTGCCGGTCCGTTCACCGGGCAGCCGGTGATGTGCCAGTGCTCATCATCCACGAGCATCGGCTCAGACCAGCTGCTGCCGTCGAATCGGCGAACGGCGATATCGCGCATTTCCTCGCCGGACCGATCCCGGTACGCCAGGATCATGCCATCACCCACCCGGGCGATGTCGGTCGGACAACAATCGCAGGTCAACTTGTCCACCAGCCCCTCTTGAACCACTTCGCCCTGCTCGTCGAACACCCCGAAGCGCAGGGTCATCCCACCGCCGCCATGACCCTCGTGGTCGTGACTGCTTCCGCCGGTTTCCCGACCGTCCAGCCATACCGCGGCGGCGTGATCGCCCCAGCCGAATAACGATACGAAGCCATGTTCGCTGGCAGTACCATCATGGTGGGCGATGAAGGGCTCACTCCAGTTGCTGCCGTCTTGGGATTGGCTAAGCCACACGTCGTAGGCATAGGGGCCGCCTTCGCGCTTGACCAGCCAGTGTGCGGTCAGCCGTCCGTCACCCATGGGCTCCACCGAGGGGAAATCCGCCCAGTTTACAAACCAGTTATCCCCCTGGGCGACCCGCTGTGGCGCCGACCAGTTGCCATCGACCAGGCGCGCGTAGTCCAGGGAGGCCTGTCCGGATTCCTTGTCCGAGGTCTGCCAGCTCAGGATCAGCGAGCCGTCTGCATCCAGGGCCAGGTGGGGTTCCGCAGCGCCGGGCCCTGCCGGTGAGGCCAGGGCGGTCACCCCCCCGGGCGGCGGGGCGACGACAGAGTTGTCTTGCCCACAACCGGCCAGGGTCATTGAGGCTGCGCCGCAAATTACGGCGATAATTACGTATTTCCCGGGGAACCGGCTTCGGGTTCCAATAGCCTCATTAATGCTCATGGAGTGGATTCTGCCACAAGCAGAGGCCTTCAAGGGTAGATAAATTGAGACAATAACGTGTCCTAAGTCCTTGATTGTTGAGTTTGGCTGGGATAGCTTGCAGCTATTGTTATTTGACGAAGTGGGTTTGATGAATCTTTTCCGCCGCAATAGCCGATCCATAGCAAGCCAGGTGCTGGCCTTGCTGATGGTGGTGTGGCTGAACCTGGCCCTGGCGCCCTGCGCCATGGCCATGGGCACCCAGTTGGGTGAAAAGATGAACAGCCACGTGAGTGCGTCCACAGTGGATCACTCCATGATGGATCACTCCATGATGGACCAAGAGCCGCCCTGTTCTCATTGCCCGCCCGCGCAGTCTCACTGTGACACCGACCTGTCCGGCCCGTGTGCATTGGAGGCCCAGGTATCCAGCGATTCTGCGCTGACCAAT
>JAOTSW010000050.1 GCA_029864735.1 Chromatiales bacterium
GGATACGAAAGCTTTCTTCGAAACCTCGGCAAATTCTCTGTATCCGACACCAGAGGCCAGCAATAGGCGGGCTAAAGGTTTAACTGTCTTAAATAGCCCATTCAAGATGATCTTTCTGGCCGTCGAGTCCAACCGCATCTCCAATTTTCAACATCTTTAATTATGGAGGACCCCGTTCATTAGGTCCGATTTTCCACGTTTATTGTTTTCTGTATTGAATTTGAATGAATGATTATAGTTTAGCGGCTAAAAGTTAGCCAGTTGCAGAAAGTCAGCTTCAGAAACTATAGAAACCCCGAGCTCTTTGGCTTTCTCTACTTTGCTGCCCGGATTCTCCCCGGCCAGAACAAAGTCGGTCCGCTTGCTCACCGAACCGGTAACACGGGCTCCCAGGGACTCCAGTAATTCTTTTGCCTGGTCCCGAGTCATTTGTGCCAATGTGCCGGTGATCACAACGACCTTGCCGCTGAATTGGCTATTTGACGCTCCTGCCTGAGGCATATCATCCCAGGTCACTCCCAGATCAATTAGTCGGGAGACAACATCCCGGTTATGGGATTCGGCGAAAAATCGTACGATATTGCCAGCGACTACGGGGCCTACATCAGGCGTACTCTGCAGGGTCTCTTCATCAGCCCCCATTAGTGTCTCCAAACCGCCCAGATGTCTTGCCAGAGACTTGGCTGTGGTCTCTCCAACCTCTCTGATGCCCAATGCAAAAATGAATCTGGGCAGCGTCGTATGCTTACTTTGCTGAATTGCAGCCACGACATTCTCGGCGGACTTTGGACCCATTCGGTCAAGTTCTTGCAGCTGCTCCGCCCTGAGCTCAAAAATATCTGCCGGCGTGCTAAGAAGATCTGCATCAACGAGCTGTTCAATCAACTTGGTTCCCAGGCCTTCAATGTCCATGGCCCGCCTCGAGGCAAAATGAATCAAAGCCTCTTTTCTCTGTGCCTTGCAGTACAGTCCACCGACACATCTCGCCACCGCCTCGCCAGGAATGCGTTCTACATCCGAGTCGCACACCGGACAGCTGCCAGGTAGTTCGATTCTTTTCGCGTTAGCGGGTCTTCTTTCAGGCAGAACCCGGACAACCTCGGGAATGACATCTCCAGCACGCCTTACAAAAACGGTATCTCCTATCCGAATATCTTTCCGTTCTATTTCATCCATGTTGTGCAGGGTTGCATTGCTTACCGTGACCCCCCCAACAAATACCGGTTCCAGACGCGCCACAGGAGTAAGAGCACCCGTCCGTCCAACCTGGAACTCAACATCACGAATGACCGTCAATTCTTCCTGGGCGGGAAATTTATAAGCGATCGCCCAGCGAGGTGCGCGGGCTACATAACCCAGTTCTTCCTGCAAAGCGGCAGAATCTACTTTGTAAACCACACCATCTATTTCATATGGAAGTTCGGGCCGCTTCAGCTGCATTGCCTCGTAGTAGGCTTGGCAACCCTCGTGGCCGATCACCCGAGTCACATCCGGCGACACGGCAAATCCCCACCTAGCGAGAGTTGCGAGTAGTTCAGTATGGCTATCGGGTTTGCCATTGCCTTCCCACTCGCCGATACCATAGGCGAACATGGTCAGTGGCCGCGATGCAGTCACCCTGGAATCCAGCTGCCGCAAGCTGCCGGCCGCCGCATTCCTGGGATTCACAAAGGGCTTTCCCCCTTCATTTACAATGCGTTGATTCAGGGATGCAAATCCCGCCAATCGCATGAATATTTCACCCCGAACTTCCATTCGAGTTGGATAGCCCGCCCCCTGGAGTCGCAGGGGAACAGTCGGAATTGTTCTTACGTTCTGGGTAATGTCTTCTCCGGTCGTCCCATCGCCGCGCGTGGAGGCCATGACAAGAACACCCTTTTCATACAAGAGATTGACCGCAGCACCGTCCAGCTTGGGCTCCGCGCTATAGGCTACCGATCCGGAGGCTCCCAGGCCCTCACGAACTCTGCGATCAAAGTCCTGAAGCTCTTCAGCAGTAAAGGCATTACCAAGTGAAAGCATCGGTTGCAGGTGAGTCGCTTCTTCAAACCTCCCTGCCGGAGCAGCACCTACCCGTTGCGTGGGCGATTCTATGCTTATGAGCTCCGGATAGGCTTGCTCGATTTCCTGCAATTCCCTCAACATACGATCGTATTCGGAATCCGGGATTTCCGGGTCATCCAATACGTAATAACGATGGTTGTGGTAATTGAGTAGCTCGGTAAGTTCAGCCGCTCTGCGTTTTGCCTCTTTAATATTCATCTGGGTTACGGCGCTGGCTGGTCAGGACTAGCGAGACCGGATCGATCTCTTTCGTTCGAAATCAATAATTTCATCACGCAAGTAGCCGGCGCGTTGAATGCTCAACGAACTGCCGGTTTCATCGAGCACTTCGCCGTCAAAGCTCTCGGCTGCCGCCCTGGCGAAATCGAGCATTGACTCGAAAACCAGGCGCCCCTCCAGGTAGTTGGGAAGCACCATAAAGAGAGTTACACCCGGGATGTTCTGGGTTTCAATATTTGCCAAATCGAAACTCCCCGGCTCGGCTATGCTCGCCACGCTAAAAATGGGGCCGATATTTCGGCTGCCGTCTGTTTGGAACTTGTGAAAAATCTTCAGCCGCCCAAAACGCAGGCCGTGAGTTTTGAACAACTCCGTCAAGGCAACCCCAGGAACAGCATTGTCGGCAGAAAACGCAACTCGCAAGGTGACAATTTTTTCGGGATCACCCAGGACCTCCGGTTCCTCATCCAATTCTAGCTCGGCTCCTGAAGAACCCGTTTCCTCGTCGGCCAGGTTCTCGTTGGACAAGAATGGCTCATTTCCCTGACCGGATCCTGACTCATCGGAACTCGGCGCCATGGCTGAATCCGCGCCCAATATGGGCTCGCGCTTAAATAGGCCCGCCGCATCCTCGCCCTTGTCCACCCCAGATCGGTTACGGGTAAAGAAATAAACCCCGGCGATCACGAGAACGCCGACGACTAACAATATCCATCTAAGTTCAGTCATATTTTCGATTACATTGCTGACATTTGTACGGCTTCTTCAACATCAACCGAAACAAGGCGCGACACGCCCGGTTCCTGCATGGTCACACCCGTTAGCTGGTTCGCCATCTCCATGGTCACCTTGTTATGAGTAATAAACAAGAACTGCACCTGCTCCGACATTTCGCGGACAATATCGCAGAACCTGGCTACATTCGCATCATCCAGGGGCGCATCAACCTCATCAAGCAAGCAGAAAGGAGCCGGATTTAGCTGGAAGATAGCGAATACCAAGGCTACCGCAGTCAGTGCTTTTTCACCGCCACTGAGAAGATTGATGCTGCTGTTTCGCTTACCCGGTGGGCGCGCCATGATCGTCACGCCTGCCGTCAGCAGATTCTCATCGCTAAGTTCAAGGTATGCGTGACCACCACCGAACAGTCTTGGGAAATTCTGTTTCAGGCCTGAATTCACACGGTCATAGGTCTCTTTGAAACGTGTCCGTGTTTCCCGGTCAATCTTGCGAATCGCGTTCTCGAGAGTCTGCAAAGCCCCCTCAAGATCTGTGTTCTGGGCCTCCAGGTACTGCTGGCGCTCTGACTGCTCCTTGAACTCATCAATCGCTGCCAGGTTGATAGGACCAAGCCGTCCAATCCGACTGGTAATATTTTCGAGCTTCTGCTCCCACTGATCAACCTCAGCCTCTTCAGGCATTTGCTCACCGATCGCATCCAGTTCGTATTCTGTCTTGCTAAACTGTTCAAAAAGGGCCTCGCGACGCAGGGTAATCTCCTGTGAGGCCATTCGCGCTTCATCCAGGGCTTCTCGTGCGGCATTCACCGCCAGTTCCTGATCCGCACGCCGCTGCTCGAGTACTCGCATTGCCGAATCCACATCCTCCAATGCCTTGCGCGCATCCTGAAGGCGTGTCTCAACAAGAACCCGCTCTTTCAGCTTCGTCTGCAATTCCTCTTTTTGCCGGGAAATTGGTACATCCGCATCGCTAAGTTGCTTCTCAAGCTCTGCCTTGCGCTCATTAAATCGATTTAACTGTGCCCGCATGCGCTCCAGGCCAGCCAACGCATTTTCACGCGTGCTCTTGCGTGACTGAATCTTCAGTTGGATCTCTTGAGCTCTTACCCGGTCCTCATTCGCTGTGCGTTCAACATCAAGCAAACGACGGGCCAACTGCTCCCTTTCGCCCTGCAATGCGGTCCGCTTGTTGTTCAACTCCGCCAGCAGTTCGATGGATTTTTCCTGACGGGTCCTCGCCTCGCTTACCAGCCTTTTGAATTCTCCGATCTGGCCCGTAACTTCCTCGTATTCAGACTCCAGGCGTTCCCGCTGACGAGTCATCTGCTCTATACGCGAGCGGTGGGACTCCAGTTCACCGTTCACCCGGGACTGCTCACGATACAAGACCGCCTGCTTTGCCTGGGCCTCTTCTCTAAGCTTTTCCTGGGCCTCAAGGTCCGCCCTAATTTGTGCCAGCCGGGCTTCCAGTTGCGTGGCTTGTTCCTGCTTCTGAGCAACTTCATCACGCAGAGAACGCATTTCTGACTCGCGTTCAAACACGCCAGCATGCACGTCCTCTCCACGAGTGACCCGTAACCAGTTGGGCCCTACCCAAACGCCGTCGCGGCTGATCACCGACTCGCTGGCTCCAAGACTGGCGCGCATCGCTAATGCTTCATCCAGATTCTCTGAAACCCTGATGCTGCCAAGCAGCGACTTGATTCTGGGGTGACCTGAAACCTTTTCCGCCAGCGACGACGCAAGAGTATGAGGCGCTCCGGATCCCTGTGCCCCATCGAACAGTGACAGGTGGCCTTTTTCCAATTCACCGAGTAATGCTGTTGCTTCGCCCAGATCGTCCACGAGGACGGCCTCAAGGTACTCGCCCAGCACGGTTTCGACTGCGCGTTCCCAGCCACCGTCAACAGTCAGACATTGGGCAAGACGCTTACTCGATCCCAGGCCATGCTTCTCCAGCAAACTCCTGGTTGCAGTCTCGTTTTGGCCCAGCGCGGCCTGCTGCAGCGCCTCCAGGGACGCCAACCGTCCGCCAGCGGCGCGAATTTCTCCACGCAACTTGTCCTTCTGCTCGGAGGCTACATGCTCATCCGAACGCAACTTGGCAATCTGCATCCCCAGTGAAGCCCGGTTTTTCTCCAGCTCTTCCAGGTCGCTGCGATGTGCCTGTAACTCCTTCTGCAATAGCTCAAACTTTTCCATTAGCGGACTAACGTCCGACTGAGCCAGTTCCGCCTGAATTCTTTCACTACGAGATTGGGAACGGCCTATCTGCAAGTCCAGTTGCTCAAGATTGGTCCGCTCAACGCTGGCGGTTTGCTGCGCGTCATTTACCTGTTGGCTATTCTCATCCCAGCTCTGCTGCAGGCCCTGCATTTCCGCCTGGGCCTGCTGCAAACCCACGGCGGATGCCCGGAGGCTCTGCTGGGCATGATCAAAAGTTGGTTCCAGGTCATTCAGTGCATCTTCCAGCTCCACAATCTGGCTCTGATCCTTGGAGATATGTTCCTGGATATCTTTCAGGCCCTGCGCTGCCTGATCCAGATCAGCTGTCTGGCGTTGACGCATCTCCTCGGCGTGATGAATCGACTGTTCCAGTCGGGCAATCTCCGATCCAATGCCATAAAAGCTACCCTGCACCTGATTGAACTTATCGGTGAGCTCAATATGGCTTTCACGAGTAGTCTCGATTTCGCTTTCGGTACTCCGCTGCGATGAAATTCCCGCTTCCAGGCGGGTCTGGCGTTCGCCGACTGCCTGGGTACGCTTGGTAATCGTCTGATCCATGACCTTCAGCTTCAGGGCCAGCAATTCAGCCGTGGTACGCCGCTCTTCCTCTTTCAGGTCCTTAAACCGTTCAGCAACCCTGGCCTGCCGTTGCAGATGCTTGATCTGTTTTTCTACCTCGTCCCGCAAGTCGCGCAGGCGTTCCAGATTCTCCCGCGTATGAGAAATACGATTCTCGGTCTCGCGTCGACGATCCTTGTACTTGGAAATTCCGGCGGCTTCTTCCAGGTAGACCCTCATTTCTTCAGGGCGCGCCTCTATCAGCCGGGAAATCATTCCCTGCTCGATGATGGCGTAGCTGCGCGGTCCCAGCCCGGTCCCCAGGAAAAGATGAGTAATATCCTTGCGTCTGCACTTGGTGCCATTCAGGAAATAATTTGACGTACCATCCCGGGAGAGAACTCGCTTCACCGAGATCTCGGTGAAATTGGCGTACTGGCCGCCCACCGACCCATCCGAATTATCAAAATTAAGCTCGATCGTCGCGGTACCAACCGGCTTGCGAGCACTGGAGCCATTAAAAATGACATCCGCCATGGATTCACCCCGCAAGTGTTTGGCGGAACTCTCCCCCATCACCCAGCGAACGGCGTCAATGACATTAGACTTCCCGCAGCCATTGGGACCAACGATTCCCATCAGGTTGCTAGGCAAATTGATGGTTGTTGGATCCACAAACGACTTGAACCCGGCAATCTTAATCTTTGCGAGACGCATGAAACCTCTATTCTCAATGGTCGGAACAATCCGCGTAGTGTAAAGTAATCCCCGTCCCAAGACGATTACAAAAAAGGAAGGCTGAAAGGGTCATCCAAGAGATCATATGAGCCAGAACGACGCAAAAAACACCAGCAAGGGTCCCAACAGGGATCTGGAAACCTTTCCCAACCCTAATCCAGAACGCGACTTCACGATTCGGATCAGCATACCGGAGTTCACCTGCCTGTGTCCCAAGACAGGCCAGCCGGATTTTGCCACCCTGAAACTGGAATATGTCGCCGACCAGGACTGCGTGGAGCTTAAGTCTCTCAAGCTGTATATGTGGTCTTTCCGAGAGGAAGGCGCCTTCCACGAGGCGGTGACCAATCGTATCCTGGAGGACCTGGTATCGGCCACCAGCCCCCGTTTTATGCGCCTAACCGCCGACTTCAACGTTCGGGGTGGCATTTATACAACAGTAGTTGCGGAACATCGAAAACCCGGCTGGCAAGCGCCGGAGCTGGTCAAACTCCCCTGAGCAATAAAATTGGCCACTAATTAGTCAAAATTAGACGAAATACCTTGTCACATTGACCTGTTTTCGGATATATAATGTCGGGTTTATTCCGGGCGTCGGAGAGTTCGAATGGCAGTAAAGAAGTCCGCCAACAAAAAGCAAAGCAAGAAGGTAGTTGCCAAGAAGGCAAGCGCCAAGAAAACTGCAACCAAAGCTGTAGCGAAGAAGGCTGCTGCCAAGAAATCGCCGGCGAAGAAAGCTGTAGCGAAGAAGGCTGCTGCCAAGAAATCGCCAGTGAAGAAAGCTGTAGCGAAGAAGGCTGCTGCCAAGAAATCGCCGGCGAAGAAAGCTGTAGCGAAGAAGGTTGCTGCCAAAAAATCGCCGGCGAAGAAAGCTGTAGCGAAGAAGGTTGCTGCCAAAAAATCGCCAGCGAAGAAAGCTGTAGCGAAGAAGGCTGCTGCCAAAAAATCGCCGGCGAAGAAAGCTGTAGCGCAGAAGGCTGTAGCGAAGAAGGCCACTGCCAAGAAAACCCCTGTTAGCAAGGCAAGCACAGCCCCGGCGCGCAAATCCGGTAGCGCATTTAGCGGCCCTATTCATGGAGTAAAGCCCTACGTCTCGAAACGTGGCGAAATGTACATGGGCGAAGCGCAACTTGAGCACTTCCGCCAGATTCTGCTGAATTGGAAGCGGGAACTGATGGAAGAAGTCGATCGCACCGTGCACCACATGCAGGATGAGGCAGCGAACTTCCCGGATCCGAACGATCGTGCCACACAGGAATCGGAATTTGGCCTGGAACTGCGTACCCGCGACCGGGAGCGCAAGCTTCTCAAGAAAATTGACTCCGCCCTGAAGCGTGTCGAAGATGGAAGCTACGGTTACTGTGAAGAAACCGGCGACGAGATTGGACTCAAGAGACTGGAAGCCAGACCCGTGGCAACTCTCTCCCTGGAAGCCCAGGAACGCCGTGAACTCGCAGAACGCCAGTTCCGGGATAGAGACGATCGCTACCGCTAGACCCATAGGATATTTACAAGCAGCCCGTCTTCCTGACGGGCTCGGCCACTCGGCCTGCTAGAAGTATGTACGCAGGCCGTTTCGCCCCCTCTCCAACTGGCCCCCTGCACTTTGGATCGCTAGTAACCGCCCTGGCGAGTTTCTTGCGCGCCCGCCAGCAAAGTGGACGCTGGCTCGTCAGAATTGAGGATATTGACCCCCCAAGACAGCCTGGCGACGCAATCGAGCGCATCGTTGGCTCCCTGATTGCCCATGGCCTCGACTGGGACGGGGAATTGACCTTCCAAAGCAAGCGCAGTTCTCACTATGATCAGGCAATTGAACAACTTCGCCAGTCCGGACTGATTTACCCCTGCGACTGCAGTCGCAGGCAGATCAAGGATGCAGGAGCGAAGATTGGGGACGCTGGACTCGGGCTTATCTACCCGGGAACCTGTCGACACTCACCGCCGTTGCACGGCGATTCCCTGGCATTGCGTATCCGCGTGAATGATGAGGTCATTCGATTCGATGATCTGCTGCAGGGCCCCCAGGAACAGAATCTGTCCAAGGCCTCGGGAGACTTCCTGCTCAGGCGTCGGGATGGCCTCTATAGCTATGCCCTGGCAGGCACTGTGGACGACATCCTGCAGGGAATAACAGAGATAATCAGGGGCGCGGACCTGCTGTCAGAAACCCCTCGGCACATATATCTGACCCGGAAACTGGGGGTTGAAGTCCCGAAATATGGGCATGTCGCTGTGGCGCTGAACCCCGCTGGTCAAAAACTGAGCAAGCAAAATTACGCCAGGGCGCTGGACGACAACCAGGCTGGAGAGAACCTGGTGGCCGCCCTACGCTTCTTGAGGCTCCCGGTGCAGAATGACATGCCCCAGCTACCCATCAGCGAAATTATCGACTGGGCAATCAGCAATTTCAGCCTGGATACGATGAAAGGGGTCGAATCCCAGCGTGTGAATTTCTGAGTTATTAGTGTGAGGCGTTTAGTGTACAATTTTGTGCACTGCCACTAAGGCTCTGAAACGACCGCCACAGACCGGGGCTTGGACGAGTTCGAAAACGGCACTCAAACAACTACTGAAATGCTGGATGTATCCATGAGCAAATCACGAATCATCAAAAAGTATCCAAATCGTCGGTTGTACGACACCGAAGAGAGTCGCTACATCACCCTCGCCGACATCAGAGGGCTGGTGATGCATAAGATAGACTTTGTGGTCATCGACAAGAAAAGCCAGGAAGACATTACTCGCAGTATTTTGCTGCAGGTAATCAGTGAGCAAGAGCAACTGGGTGACCCCATCATGAGCCGGGATTTCCTGGCCCATGTTATCCGCTCTTATGGCGATACGATGCAATCAATGGTGGGCAGCTACCTGGAGCAAAGCTTGAAATTGTTCCTGGATCAGCAACAGCACTTGAGAGACAGGATCAAGAGCGTTGTGGGAATCGACCCCCTGGGCGTTGTAGCCGGACTGGCACAGAAAAACTATATGCTCTGGAAAGGTGTTCAGGAAGAGTTACTACGAACCTTTGGCGGAAGCACGAGCCAGGAAGAGCCAAAACCCGCTGCACTGAAGGCGAAACCAAAACGCAAAGCCAAACCACGTAGCAAGAAGAAGGTTCGTCCCGCGGCGAAAAAAGCCAAATAATGTACTGGGGGCCTCACGGCCCCCTTTTTCTTTGTGCATCAACGTATTATTAGGTAATGATAACCAGCAGCGGTTTCCGTCCAATTCCCCAGCTCAAAAACCGGCACTTGCAGACCATATTGCCAAACCTGGGCTTTCGACGCGGCTATCGCGGGGTGCTGGAGCGTGAAACCCTCGAATTGCCTGACGGAGATTTCCTGCACCTGGACTGGTTAAAGCACGACCCGAAGCAACCACTCTTGCTCTGCTTGCACGGACTGGAGGGATCCAGCCGGTCAAATTATGCCGGAGACCTGGTTGGCGAGGCGCAAAAAGCAGGGTGGAACGCCGTTGTCATGCATTTCAGAGGGTGTAGCGGGGAACTGAATCGCCTCCCCCGTAGCTACCATGGTGGTGACACAGCAGATCTGGCGTCTGTACTGAGCCATCTCCGACAGACAGGGCCAGCCCACAGGAAGATTTTTGCTACCGGCTACTCGCTGGGCGGGAATCTGTTGTTGAAATACCTGGGCGAACAGGGACGCTCTTCAGCCATAGACGCGGCAGCCGCAATTTCAGTTCCCTTTGATTTGTATGGTGCGGCGCTAACTGTCGACCAGGGCTTTTCCCGACGATACCAGGGCTACCTGATGAGGAAAATGCTGGGCAGGGTTCGAGCAAAAAGCCACCAGGTAAAAGGACTTATCGATCTTGAGAAAGCCTTGAATAGCCGAAATTTCATCGAGTTCGATGAATATGTAACCGCTCCTCTTCATGGGTTTGACGGTCACAGGGACTACTACAATCGCTGCAGCAGCATCGGATTCCTGAAGGACATCGGGGTACCCACCTTGGTACTGCATTCCAGGGACGACCCATTCCTTAATCCGCGCTATTTACCCACCGAAGAGCAGATTTCTGATTCGGTCAGAGCGGAATATAGTGAACATGGCGGACATGTCGGATTCATAGCACAAAAAAAACCGTGGCAACCAATGTTGTGGTTGCCACGGCGTATTTTGCAGCATTTCGGCGAGCAGCTTTAAGCTACTCCCGGAAGCAGCCCTTACTCGGTTGCAGCGGGGGCTTCTTCAAGTTCCTTCATGCTCAGGCGTACGCGGCCCTGACGATCCACTTCCAGGACCTTCACGCGAACCACGTCACCCTCTTTCAGGGCATCGCTGACTTTCTCAACCCGCTGGTGCGAGATCTGGGAAATATGTACAAGGCCATCCTTGCCAGGCAGGATCTCGACGAAGGCGCCGAAGTCCATCAGCCTCTGCACGCGGCCTTCGTAAATAGTTCCCACTTCCACTTCAGCTGTGATCAAGTCGATACGCTTGCGGGCTTCACGGCCTGAAGCCGAGTCAACCGAAGCAATCTTGATCGTACCGTCATTTTCGATGTCGATGGTGGCGCCGGTGGTCTCGGTGATCTCGCGGATCACGCTACCGCCCTTGCCAATTACGTCACGAATCTTCTCTGGATCAATCTTGAACGTCATGATGGTCGGCGCCCAATCGGACATTTCTTCGCGAGGCGCAGCAAGAACCTTGTTCATCTCGCCAAGGATGTGCAGACGAGCAGCCTGGGCCTGGGCCAAAGCATCCTGCATGATCTCTCGGGTGATGCCCTGGATCTTGATGTCCATCTGCAGCGCGGTGACGCCGTCTTCTGTACCGGCAACCTTGAAATCCATGTCGCCCAGGTGATCCTCATCACCCAGGATGTCGGTCAGCACCTTGTAGCGCTCTCCGTCCTTGACAAGGCCCATAGCCACACCGGCCACTGCTGCCTTGATAGGCACACCGGCGTCCATCAGTGCCAGACTGGTGCCACAAACAGAGGCCATGGAGCTGGAACCATTGGATTCGGTGATCTCCGAAACCACGCGGATCACGTAGGGAAACTCTTCGGAGGTAGGCATAACAGCCTGGATACCACGCCTGGCCAACTTGCCATGGCCAATTTCCCGACGCTTGGGTGAGCCCACGAAACCGGTTTCACCAACGCAATACGGAGGGAAGTTGTAGTGCAACATGAAGGCATCGCGACGCTCGCCTTCCAGGGCGTCAATAATCTGTGCATCACGACCCGTACCAAGGGTGGCAGCGACAATTGCCTGGGTCTCACCACGGGTAAACAATGCTGAACCGTGGCCCCGGGGCAGTATGCCGGTGCGAACCGCTATCGGGCGCACAGTGCGGGTGTCACGGCCATCAATGCGCGGAGCGCCGTCCAGCACGCGATTGCGGACAGTCACGCTTTCCAGCTTGGCCAGGGCACCGGAAACCTGGTCTGCGGTCCACTTGGAATCTTCTGCGCCAGACAGGGCTTCAATCGCGGCGGCCTTGATATCACCAACCAGCGCATAGCGTTCCTGCTTGTCAGAGATCTGGTAAGCGCCATCGAGTGCGGCAGCGTGTTCAGCAACAGCGGCGGTCAACTCGGGATCAACTTCCGGAGCACTCCACTCCCATGAAGGCTTACCAGCTTCTTCAGCCAGTTCCTTAATCGCCTGGATGGCGACCTGCATGGACTCGTGACCGAACATTACGGCCCCAAGCATCACCTCTTCGGAGAGGCGGTTGGCTTCAGATTCAACCATCAACACAGCTTGTTCGGTACCGGCAACTACCAGGTCCAGCGAAGAGCCCAGCAGCTGTTCAGCGGTCGGGTTCAGCACATACTGGCCATTCACGTAACCAACCCGTGCACCGCCGACGGGGCCGGCGAAAGGCATACCTGACAAAGCCAGCGCAGCGGAGGCACCAAGCAATGCGGGGATATCCGGATCCACCTGGGTGTTCATGGAAATCACGGTAGCAATTACCTGAACTTCGTTAACGAAGCCCTTGGGGAACAGCGGTCGGATCGGACGATCAATCAAACGGCACGTCAGTGTCTCTTTCTCACTGGGACGTCCTTCGCGCTTGAAAAATCCGCCAGGGATTTTGCCAGCTGCGTAAGTCTTTTCCTGGTAGTTCACTGTGAGCGGGAAGAAACCCCGGCTTGGATCAGCGCGCTTGGCGCCAACAGCGGTTACCAGGACGACAGTGTCTGCCATGTTGACCAGCACAGCACCATCAGCCTGCCGGGCAATTTCCCCGGTTTCAATGGTTACAGTGTGCTCGCCGTACTGAAAGCTCTTCTTAATAATTGCCACGTTACATTTTCCTTGGAGAGGAATTCCGTCGAAAGGTGAAGTCCGGACTGCTTAGCGGCGCAGACCAAGAGTGCTGATCAGGTCACGATAACGTGCCTGGTCGTTCTCTTTCAGGTAGTCAAGCAGCTTGCGACGCTGGTTGACCATCTTGAGCAGACCACGACGTGAGTGGTGATCTTTCTTGTGCGTTGCGAAGTGCTCGGTAAGTTCTGAGATGCGTGCGGAAAGCAGCGCAACCTGAACCTCGGGCGATCCGGTGTCCGCTTTACCGCGGCCATGCTCGGTTACAATTTCGCTCTTCTGTTCGGTACTTAAAGGCATTACTAGTTTCTCCTAATGGCCCGGTCTCCATATAGCCAGGCCCCTAAATCAAGCCCGCTATTTTAACCTGTTAATCGACCGATAAACAATGGGATATTCAGTCACTTGGCCTCTAATTGGCTGGTATTCGTCCTGAGGCCCGGAAACAGTCGTTGCGGAACCAGAGTTCCGCCAATTTCGGCTTCTACCAAGCCGAAAAAATCACCCTCTGGGCCGTAAGCCCTTAGTTTTCCACGCATAGTCGGGTCGGGCGACTGTACTTTTTGACCCTGGAACAAGCGCTCTACACAGCCCTCATCCAGATTAACCCGGGGCCAATCCTGCAGAGCCGAGTCCACCGGCAACAAGGCGTCATCCAGCCGACCGACCTCCGCCAGGCTTTCCAACTCCTCAAAGGTATACATTTTCGCGCCCTTAAAGCTGCCAACGGCAGTACGCCGAAGTGCCTCGACATGGGCGAGCGTGCCCAGCTTCGCGGCAACGTCCTCGACCAGGGAGCGGATATAGGTTCCCTTTGAGCACCTGACATCACAGGTCATGCGCTCATTTTCAAGGCTGACCAGGCTGATCTCGTGAATCACAATTGTCCTGGCCGCTCGCTCGATCTGCTCGCCCTTCCGCGCCAACTCATACAAGCGGCGCCCCTCCACCTTCAGGGCGGAATACATAGGGGGAATTTGCTCGCTCTCACCCAGGAAACTGTCCAGCACCTCACGCACTTGGGCTTCATCAAGTACCGGTATGGGCGCGGTCTCGATAACCGCACCGTCCGCGTCAGCCGAATCGGTTTTCTGACCAAATCGCGCGGTTACACGATAGCTTTTATCAGCATCCAGCAAGAATGCCGAGACCTTGGTCGCTTCGCCAAAACACAAGGGAAGCATCCCGCTTGCCAGGGGGTCCAGACTGCCAGTATGTCCGGCCTTGCGAGCATTCAGCATCCGCTTGGCTCTTTGCAGGGCGTGATTTGATGTTCCGCCGGTGGGCTTATCCAACAATAAGATACCGTTAACCGCCCTGCGGTTGGATTTAGAACCTGCAGCCATTAATTTTGCCTGGAAATCAGGAATTATCAGGATCGTCTGAAGCCGGGCCGTCATTGGCTACCGCCTCATCGATCAATTGAGTAACTCGCTGAGCTTGCTCAAGAGTCATATCGTATTCGAAGTGCAGCTCAGGAACCCTCCGCATGCGCATTTCCCGTCCCAGCAATTGGCGAAGTTTACCTGCAGACTCAGCCAGCCCCTCGGCCAGCATTTCCTTATCAACATCCATCTGGAACGAAGAATAATAGATCTTCGCGTGAGATAGGTCCCGACTCACCTTCACTTCAGTGACGGTAATCTTGTCCAGGCGGGGGTCTTTGACCCGCAAGCGGATAATCTCGCTTAACGAGCGCTGGATTTCCTCGGCAATTCGCTGACTACGGTGAAACTCTCTCGGCATATCGTTCCCACTCGCACGTTAAATGGTACGAGCGACCTCAATGCGTTCGAAACACTCGATCTGGTCGCCGGCCTTCACGTCATTGTAGTTCTTCACGCCAATACCGCATTCGACACCGGACTTGACCTCGTTGACGTCATCCTTAAAACGACGCAGTGATTCAAGCTCACCCTCGTAGATCACGACGTTATCACGTAACACTCGAATCGGGTTGTTCCTGCGTACAACGCCTTCGGTAACGATGCAGCCTGCAACAGCGCCAAACTTCGGTGACCGGAAAACTTCGCGCACCTGCGCGATACCAACGATCTGCTCGCGGATTTCCGGAGCAAGCATGCCGTTGATGGCGGCTTTCACATCGTCAATCGCCTCGTAGATGATGCTGTAGTAACGCATATCCACGCCGGTATCCTTGACCATGTTACGTGCGCCTGAATCCGCACGGACGTTAAATCCAATAATGAAGGCCTTGGAGGCAGCGGCCAGATTTACGTCGGATTCGGTAATACCACCGACCGAACTGGCAATAACGTTTACCTTGACTTCATCATTAGACAGCTTGGTCAACGCATCCTTCAATGCCTCGGCACTACCCTGCACGTCTGCCTTAATCAATAGCTGAACGCTATCGGCCTGGCTGTCCTTCAATTGCTGGAACACGTCTTCGAGCTTGGCACTGGCCTGGCTGGCCAGCTTGACCTCACGCTCCTTGGTCTGGCGAATTTCAGCCACTTCACGCGCCTTTCGCTCGTCAGCCACTACCTGCAGCTCGTCTCCGGCATTAGGCGTACCAGACAGCCCGATAAGTACTGCCGGCATGGACGGGCCCGCGCTTTCAATCGGCTTGCCGTCTTCGTTGAACATCGCCCGTACACGTCCGTAGGCATTGCCCGCCAGGACCATGTCACCGGCCTTCAGGGTGCCCCGGTTGACCAGTAC
>JAOTSW010000169.1 GCA_029864735.1 Chromatiales bacterium
GTAGTCAGACGTCCTGGTCGACTTTTTCACGCTTCCTCGCGTGGCGCTTTTTCTTGGTTGGCTTAATGTCTATCGCAGATAAACCCCTAATGCTAGTTGGTATATGCCGCAAGAAAATAGAATAAATCCAAGGACTTAGGTAGACCGTATCTAAAGTAGCCATTACAAAAAGAGGGACAGGCACCTTGATTGAATTAGGGTAACTGTCCCCCTAACCAATTTCTGGTTATTAGTTCCTGTAGTCGTCCAGGTTAAACGGCTTGTCTCGATGAGACCGATACCACTGTTTCTGCTCTTCCGTGGCCTTGAAACTGGCCCGGAAGGCCTCACCGTCAGGGCCCATATCGAAGTACTGTTGAAACAGGGGACTATCCAGAATAAAAGACGTGTAGAAGTAATTAGGCTTGGGATTACGATGAGCCCGGGCAATCGCTTCGCCCATGTCACCGCGAATTCCGTGGGCCCACCACGCGACGAAATCCCATCCACCTGGAAACAGGGAAAGATTTTGCAGGACCTGGTCGGCCTTCTCCCGGGCCAGGTCAGTCCAGCCATGCTCGTCACGCAAGGTAGTCGCGACAAGCAAGAGCTTCCATGCATCCAGTCTGACTTCCAGGCTGACAGGTTCCGACAGGAACATTTCCGGCGCATCAACTTCCAGTAAGTGTCTCGCGGCCTGCCAGTCCGCATTCAGCAAAAACGTCCACACCTGGGCGCGTCGCAAATCTGCATCACTGGACGCAGATTCGGTGCTCCGGGCCAACTCCGCCGCCTCCTGGAACTTGCCCTGCCATCGAAGTTGTTTAAGATGTGCGGCAGGACTCACCTCATCACCCTGGGCCGGACAGTCTTGGTCAAACTCGGTTTCACCCAAGGCGTAAATCATTCGGCAAAGTCCCTCTGCGTAAAATTCCCTTGCCGGGTTTAGCTGGTGTGCCTCTGCATAAAGCCGGGCGGCCATTCCGACCTTCCCGCGCTGAGCAAACAAACCCGCGAGGGTTGAATAATGTTCCGGAAAATCGGGGCGCTTTTCTATGCCCTGCAGATAAATCTGCCGGGCCTGGTCCAGGTCCCCTTTCCCCGCAAGAATAGTGCCCTCTACAAGCGCAATGGTCGGGTCCTCGGGATCCAGGGCACGGGCCTTCTGGATTAACGGCAGGGCCTCGTCCAGGCGTCCTTGATCCCGCAGCCTCAGGGCGTACCAATGGTAGCTGCGTGGGTAATTCGGGCTCAGCTGTATAGCCCGCTTGAAATCTGCTTCGGCGGCTTCAAGGTCCTCATCATCACTTAAGACCACGCCTGACACGGCGTAGGCCTCACCCAGCGACGGATCCAGTTCCAGGGCACGGGCAATCTCCGCCTTGGTCTCGTCGATGACCGATTCGCGTGGCACACCCCCGTATTCTGTTGCAAGATTCAAGGACTCGGCGATCCCGACGTGGGCCTGGCTATATTCCGGATCCAGTTCCACCGCCTTGCGAAAGTGAGCCAGTCCTGCCCGGATAGACTTCGCCGTGCGCTCCCGCAGGGATTCGCGGCCGGCCACGAAGTGGTTGTAGGCCTCCAGGTTACTGGTGGGCAGTCGGTTGATTTGCGATTTGTCGTCCGCGGTCATTACAACCTGCAGCAAGCGGGCAATCTCGGTGGAGATCTGGCTTTGCACGGCGAACAGGTTCTCGGCAGTCAGCTCCCGGTCAAAGGTCTCCGACCACAGGTGCTTGTCGCTGGCGGCCTCGATCAGCTGCACCGTGATACGGACGGTTTTGCCTGAGCGCTGCACACCGCCTTCCAGGATAGTCGCAACCCCCAGCGCCTTCCCGATCTCCGGGATGGTTTCCAATGTATCTCGATAGCGTTCAACGGACGTGCGGGAAATCACCTTGTCCAGCCCCGAGAGCTTGGATAACTGGGTCAGGATGTCATCCTGGATGCCGTCGACAAAGTGGCTGTCCTCTGCCACGGAACTGCGATTCTCAAACGGCAGCACGGCAATGGACTTGTCCATCCCGACAGTGGCATCGGCAACTGCCGCAGGCTCAGGCGAGGGATCCAGCACCCAGCGGTCCAGGGCGAAATACGCCACGGCCACGACCAACACGATAATAATGATCCGGTCGAGCTGTCGCCGACCCAGGGAGTTGTCCGACGCCGAGGGGTCCACCTGGCTGTCACGCTTTACCCCCTCGGGAGTCAGCTCGAACGCCCAGGCGAAAATCAGTGCTAACGGGAAGCCAATGAGTAACACCATCAGGATAGTCTTCATCACCCAATCGGGCGCGCCGAAGCTCTCCAGCGCCAAGTCCGCGACCTGGGCCAACAGCCACGCCGTTATCAGGTAGGCGGCGCCCACCCGGATAACATTCCGGCGTTTAAGTTCAGCGAATAAAGACTGCATCCGTATTTATATCCGTTCCATGGCTGCCTGATGATGGCGCAAGGCGACGAAATTGTCGACTGATACGGGTAAAATCAAAGCGCCGGGGTCCGTAACAACCTGCAGGAAATTAAGGGGACATTCCACTCTGGGCAAGAGGCCGGGAGAGTACCGGACGATCCTGGAGAGCTTCCTCGAATAAATTGAGAACAACGGGCAGTAACAGGTCCGACCGCTTGTTGAGATCAGTTTGTCTTCCGTCTGAAAAATAAAACTACGCCAAGCATGATCCCGATCACCGGCAGCAGTACCCAGGTGCTGCTCCACAACGCGGCCAGGACAAACCCTGCCAGCGACGCCGCGGCGGCGGTCATGGCATAGGGCAACTGGGTGCGCACGTGCTCTACGTGAGAACAGCCAGCACCGATGGAAGACATGATCGTGGTATCCGATATGGGAGAGGCGTGATCACCAAACAGGCCGCCGCTTAGTACCGCCGCGAGCACCAGGTGGATGGGCAGACCGCCCTGCACCGCCAGGGGCAAGGCGATGGGCATGAGAATGGCGTAGCACCCCCAGGCCGAGCCAGTCGCGAAAGAGATAACCGCGCTGGCCAGGAACACCAGGGCCGGCACCAGTATCGGCGACACCGAGCCCTGCACCGCCCCGGCCACGTACACCCCCGTACCCAGCTCATCGCAACAGGCGCCCAGGGACCAGGCCAGGGCAAGAATGGCCAGTACGTTGCGCATGCCCAGGGCGCCCACGCCCCAGTTTTTTATTATCGTGCCCGGGGTAAGTACCCGTTGGCTCACAAGCGATGCCGCCAACACCAGTGCACCCGCAACAAAGCCCACGGTCACGGCCAGGACGCTGCGCCCGGCGGTCAGGGCATCGAGCACGCCCTTTTCGGGAAAGCCCCCTGTCCACAGCAGCATGATCCCGATCACCAGCGCCACCACACTCAGCGCCAGCACCCCGCTGCGTGCATCGGCAACTTGCACCGGGGTTTCGGTGGCGGACGCCGGTGGCTTGGCTGGTGGGGGCTTAGCCTTGTCGGCCTCGCGACGCTCGGCGGCGCCCATGGGCCCGAAGTCGACCCCGGACAGACCGATCAGCGGCACCAACAACAGGCTGGCGATGGCGTAGAACTGGAAAGGAATCGAGTTCAGGTAGGCGAGCATGGGCGGCTGGTCAATGGACAGATTGGCGTACTCGCCGGCAAGCAGGCTGATCACGTAGGCGGCCCAGGAGGTAATCGGCACCAGCAAGCATATGGGCGAGGCGGTGGAGTCGATGAGATAGGCGAGCTTTTCCCGAGAGATCCTGAGCCGGTCAAATAGCGGTGCGAACAGCGGACCCAGGATAAGGGGATTTGCCGAGTCGCTGAAGAAAATGACCAGCCCCGAACCCCACACCGCACCGTGGGCACGCCTCCTGTTGGTGACCAGGCGCGCCAGGGATGCGGCGAAGGCCTCGGCGACGCCGGAGCGAACTATCACCTGCACGAATCCCCCGATACACAGCATCAACAGGATCACGCTGGCGTTCCACGGGCTGGTCAGCTCCACGAATAAAAAATCCTGCACCATGGCACGCAACCCGACCAGGGGGTTCCAGGCATGCAGCATGCTTACCCCCAGCAACAGGCCGAAGAACAGGGACAGGATCACTCGCCGGGTCCACACCGATAACACGATGGCCAGCAGCGGAGGTAGCAACGAGGTCCAGCCCACCGTGTCCGCCGCCAGGGGAATCACGCGCTGCGTTCCTCAATCGTGATACCGCGCCGTGACAGCTCCCCGACCAGGGTGGTCCAGGGCATGTGCCGGATGGGCGAGAGCAAGCCACGGGCCGTGATCTGACCGCTGCCCAGCATCTGTGCTGCAATGCTGGCGGGGAATCCTACCGTGCGATTCATGGCCATCAGGCCGGTGGTGGGATCGCCGTAATCTATCAACTCCAGCACCAGGCGGTCGCTGGGCCCCCCTTCACCCCGGGCGTCCACCCGCAGGATCACCGCATCGCGCTGCCCCGGGCCATACTGCAGTCGTGGCTCCAGGTGTTTGATCATGAATTCTCGCGGCGTCACCCCGCCCAGGCCGGGCACCGGTTCCTGCTCAAGAAAGCCCAGTCCCACCAGGGCACGCCACAAGGACACGTGCCCAGGCCAACGCAGGGCGTAGCGCCCAACTTCAAGAGCCGAGTCGGCAATGCCGAAACGCTGGGCATACTCGGCCGCATCCCCGTTGAGATAGGCCTCCAGGGAACCGAAAGGCGACACATTCACCGAATGCACTTCGTCCTCGTCGAAAATATGCTCGGCCGCCACCTCCACGATCCTGCCACCGCGTACCAGCCGCGATGATCTGGCGTAAGCGTTCAGCACCCCTTCCCAGGTCCAGCTGATGCGGTAGCGAAGAGGATTATCGTCGGCCCCGGCCTCGGGAAAGCCACCACCGTAACTTAAAAGATGAGTGACGCGATCAAAACGCCGAACCGCCTCGGCCGCCATCACCAGGTCGATGCCCGGGTCCAGTCCCATCTCGGGCAGCAGCGCCACCCCTGCTTCCCGGGCTGCCGCATCCAGGTCCAGCAGCTCATGGTCGTAATAGGTATTCACCAGGTGCACGCCCGCGGCGATGCAGGCCTTGGCCACACGACGAATAAATTGACGCGGCAACATGTCGACCACCACATCAAAACCACCGTCGATCAATCTCGATAGCGCGGCGTCATCACGGGCCTCCAGCGCTACCGGCCTCAGCTTGCTGCCGCCGGCGTGCTCGCAGGCCGCCTGAGCCACCCCCAGATCCACGTCGGCGCAGGTAAGCTGCTCACCGCG
>JAOTSW010000170.1 GCA_029864735.1 Chromatiales bacterium
CGATTTCAGCTTTCCGCTTGGGGCAAATCTTTCAGAAAATTAATCGCAGCCGAAACCTTTTTGCCCCAAACTTGTCAGTTCGGTCACACAGGAGGTGCCTTCAAGTCCGTGAAACAGTTTTTTCTCTTCATCGCTATCAGTCTGATTTGCCTGGCAACAGGACAGCCGGTTATTGCCGCCGGAAATGACTTGCCGGACATCGGTAGCGCTGCAAACAGCATGATCAGCACCGATCAGGAGTACCAGATCGGCCGCTCGGTTGTGAAAGGACTGGAAAGTGCAGGTCGAATCCTTGATGACGCCATGCTGAAGGACTATATCGAGGAAGTCGGGCACAAGATCGTGGTCAACGCCCATGACGGACAGCATCGCTTCAATTTCTTCGTGGTGAAGGACACTGGGATCAACGCGTTCGCCCTTCCCGGCGGATTTATTGGCGTCAATGCCGGTCTGATTCTGGAAACAGAAAATGAGAGTGAACTGGCAGGTGTACTGGCCCATGAGGTGGCCCATGTCACCCAGCGGCACGTAGTCAGGCGTGCCCAGGCCGATCAGAAATCACAAATTCTCTCCACCGCTGCCCTGGTTGCAGGCTTGCTGATCGCCGCAACCACTGGCGCCAGTGGGGATATGACCCAGGCCATCATCATGGCCAGCCAGGGGTTCAGCGCCCAGCAACAGATTAATCACACCCGGGCAAATGAATACGAAGCAGACCGCGTGGGCATAGGATTTCTCGCCGATTCAGGATTTAACCCGCGCTCCATGGCTGATTTCTTCGGCACCATGAGTCGCCTTTCCGGACAGGGCGGCAGTTGGATGCCGGAGTACCTGCGCACCCACCCCATGGAATCCAGCCGTATTGCCGAGGCAGGCAATCGGGCCGCCCAGTACCCGTTTGTCGATCATCAGGACAGCGACGGATACCTGCTGATGCGGGAACGTCTGCGTGTGCTCAGCGCGGACTCCACCGAGGATGCCCTGCGCTACTACCGTGACTATGCCAGAGAACGCCCCGCTCCCTACCCTGTGCACATGCGCTACGGATATGCCCTGGCCATGATGGGCCGCAACCAATTGCCGGATGCCCTGGGAACCTTCAAGCAGTTACTGGATGAACGGCAAGACATCATCGCCTTTCACCTGGGCTATGGCAGCGCTCTGGAAGCCAGTGGACAAATCGCCAACGCCCTGGCGGTCTACGAAAACGCGCTTCGCCTTTTTCCGAGAAACGTTCCCGTGACCGTGGCATTCAGCAAATCATTGATGGTCGCCGGCAACCCGGCAAGGGCGCACGAAATCTTGCTGGATTTGCTGAACAACATCCCTCCAACTGCTGAGCAGGCAAGGCTGATTGCCATGGCGGCCAGCGCCGAGGGTGATATGCCCAATGCGCATTACTACATGTCCGAATATCACGTGATCACCGGCGAATTACCCATGGCGGTTGACCAGTTGAAAATGGCACTGGCCGAGCCGACGCTGGAATCGGTTCAACGGGCGCGCTTCGAGGCCCGACTAAACGAAATCGCCCAGTATTTATCTAAAAGATAGACTTTAGAAACAACAATAAGATCAACGGATATCTTCATGAACAGCAGTCGGCGAGAAAGCACAGCCACCCTTGTAATTGCGACGGCCTGCCTGTTAGTGGGATTGACCGGATGCGCGAGTAACCCGGTCGGTTACTCTGACGCCGACCACCTGGAGCCGGTTAATCGGGCGGTGTACAGTTTCAACAGCTTCATCGACAAGGTCATGCTCAAGCCACTGGCGATGGGCTATGACGATCTGATGCCCACGCCAGCACAAACAGGCGTCAGCAACGTATATTCCAATCTGCTGGAGCCCACCAACGGCATTAACAACCTCCTCCAGGGGAAGCCCAAAGGCGCCGGAAATTCAGTGGGACGGTTTGCGATCAACTCCACCGTGGGAGTCCTGGGAATTTTCGACGTTGCCGGGAATGCCGATTTTTACCAGCGTTCCGCGCCACAGGGGCTCAGAAGGCAAGAAGAAGATTTTGGGCAAACACTGGCCACCTGGGGCGTGCCGGCGGGACCTTACATCGTACTCCCCCTGCTGGGACCGAGCACCTTGCGTGACGCGTTTTCCCTGGGAGTGGACTCGACCACCAATCCGATGTTTCACATCGAAAAACAGGGCGCCAAGGACAAGTTGCTGGCCTTGCGCATCGTAGATTTACGTGACTCGCTGCTACCGCTGGACGCCACTCTTGAAAGATCTAGAGACCCTTATGTCTTTGTTAGATCTGCATTCAGGCAAAATCGGGAATTCCAGATATGGGACGGAAACCCTCCCATGGATCAAGACCTGTACGACGAGAAATTTGACTAGAAGGCAAACCGGGTTCGTTCAGATTCCTTCTGGGTAGGTCACCACCGGAGCGGTCCAGCGTTCGCCGGCGCGCAGGATCCCGTCCACCTCACTGATACTGGCAATGGTCTGAATTTGATCAGGGACATTCTTGAAACGAATTTCCCTGGCCGACTGCTTTGCCCAGTGCACCCATTCCAGCAGCAAAGCCAGTCCGGCACTGTCCGCATCGGTCACTCCCGACAGGTCCAGTTCCAACTCAGAGTGGGGCCCGAACTTCACCATAGACTCCTTGTAGGCACTGGAAACGGTTTCAAATTCCAGTTTGCCGCTTATTGAAAACCGGCCACCACCCTCGTCCTTGAACTCAAATCCGCTCACTGATCCCTGCCTTCCAGTTCAGGTGTCGTGGACTCCAACCTGGAAATTAGTGCGTCCAGTCCGGACTCGGCAATCTCGGGCCCAAAATCTTCCCGATAACTGCGCACGTAGGAGATTCCCTCGACCACCACATCCATCACTTTCCACTGTCCGTCAGCATCCCGCATGACATAGTCCACTGATGCCTTGTCACCCTTGGTCAGGGTCACTGAGGTCCTGATCAGCGGGTACTTTTCATCGGCCGGACCCTTGTAAGGCATGACAATGACTTCATCACCCCTGAAATCCAGCAGGTAAGTCGCGTAGTTGTTGATCAGGTAGCGGTAAAACACGTCGATAAACCGTTTCTTCTGAACATCGTCCGCGTTTCGCCAATATTTCCCCAGCACCCTTTGGGCGGCAAATTCCGTATCAAAACGAGGCAGTAAAATCCGGTCTACAACGCCGCGTAACAATGCCGGTTCAGCACGAAATGCCTCACGATTGCCATCCAGTTCCAGCTCCAATTCATGCATGGCTCCAATAATCACCGTATCGGGTGATCCGGCGGCTGCCATGGCCATACCGGGGGAAATCGTCAATAGCAGGGCGATTAGAATGGCCTTCATTAATTCCCTCCTCCCACGCTGGACAGGAATTTGCCTATCAGGTTTTCCAGGACCACCGCAGACTGGGTGAACTCGATCTGACTGCCTTGCTCAAGCCATGTTTCGGATCCACCGGGGGTCAGGCCAATGTACTGACCACCGATCAGACCTGCCGTAAGGATCGCCGCCTCGCTATCATCCGGCAACTGCCGGTACTGGTCTGCAATCATCATCTCCACGACGGCATTCATGCGCTCGGGGTCATAGGCGATACTTGTCACACGACCGATGGTTACTCCGGAAATCGTGACCGGTGCCCTGATCTTTAGATCACCGACATTTTCAAACCTGGCATTGATGGTGTATCCGTTGTTCCCGATTTCGTTACTCAGGCCCGTGGTCTGGGTAATCAGGAAAAACAGGGCTCCAAAGCCCAGCAATACAAAAAGGCCTGCACCCATTTCGACGGCTCGCGTCTGTTTCATTATCTCTTTCGCTCCGAGGTTCATGTCCGGTGTTTCCCCACCGGGCGTGAGTCACTTTATTGTACCGACCAGCCTATCCAATAAGGGTCGCGGTCAGCAGGTAATCCAGTATCAGTACCGTAATAGCCGTGGTTACAACTGTCCGGGTGGTAGCCCTTCCCACGCCCTCGGCGGTGGGTACCGAGGTATACCCCTGGTATACCGCCAGCAGACTGGCCACTATGCCAAACACCAGGCTCTTGATGACGCCCTGGTTCACATCGGCAACCGTCACATTGGCGTGCATCTGTGACCAGAAAGCACCCTGGTCCACCCCCATGAACGTCACACCCACGAGAAAAGCTCCGAATATGGCGATCATGTTAAATATTGCCGTCAGGAAAGGCATCGCAACAACGCCACCAAGGAAACGGGGGATAACGATACGGCGCACCGGATCCACTGCCATCATCTCCATGGCTGCCAGCTGGTCGGTTGCCCGCATCAGGCCAATTTCCGAGGCCAGGGCAGTGCCTGCACGTCCGGAAAACAATAAAGCGGTAAGGACCGGGCCCAGTTCCTTGACCAGCGACAAGGTCGCAAAGGTCCCCAGGGCTTCCTCGGCGCCAAAGCGCTGCAGGGTATCAAAGCCCTGCAATCCCAGCACCATGCCAACAAACAAGCCGCAGGTGAGGATAATAGTCATCGACATGGCGCCGCTATTAAACACCTGCTGCACTACCAGTCCAGGACGTCTCACCAAAGTGCGCGGGGAGTAAATGGCGATGTTGAAGAAGAAAAGCGTCAGTTCACCCACGGAACGCAAAAACGCTTCTATCCCCTCACGGATTTCGCATATCCAGTCCTTCATTGGGCAACCTTGCCCAGTAACTGCTGTTCATAGTCAGGACCCGGGTAATGAAAGGGTACCGGGCCTTCCGCCATGCCCGCCATAAACTGCTGGACTATCGGGTTACCGTCCCTGCGCAACTCATCCGGCGCTCCCGAGGCAATCACCTTGCCGTCCGCCAACAGGTAACTGCAGTCGGCAATGGAGCCGATTTCGTGCACATCATGGGAGACCACGATGGACGTAATGCCCAGTGCATCATTCAGGCGTTTGATCAGGCGCAGGATCACGCCCATTGAAATCGGGTCCAGGCCCGCCAGGGGCTCGTCATAAATAATGATTTCCGGGTCCATGGCCATAGACCTGGCCAACGCAATCCTGCGCGCCATGCCTCCGGACAATTCGGAGGGCATCATGCGCCAGGTGCCTCTAAGCCCTACCGCATGCAACTTGGTCAGCACAATATGCCTGATCAGTTTTTCCGGCAGATCGGTATGCTCGCGCAGCGGGAAGGCGACATTCTCGAACACGTCCAGATCGGTCAGCAAGGCTCCGTTTTGAAACAGCATGCCCATTTTGCGGCGCATGGCGAACAGTTT
>JAOTSW010000171.1 GCA_029864735.1 Chromatiales bacterium
CACAAGACGATGGACGGTGGGAAGACCTGGACCAGGATCTCGGCCGGCCTGCCCAAAGACCACATGGGTCGCATCGGCCTGGCCGCTGCACCTTCCCAGCCCGACATGCTCTACGCGATTATCGAGGCGAACGATGAAGAGAAGGGTCTCTATCGGAGCACCGATTTTGGCAATAACTGGAGCAAGCGCTCCTCATATATGACCACCAGCCCCCAGTATTACAACGAACTGATTGTTGATCCCCACAATCCGGAACGTCTGTATTCGGTGAATACCTTCACGAGCAAGTCAGAAGACGGCGGCGTGAGCTTTGTACCCATCTCGACCCAGTGGCGACACGTGGATGACCATGCCTTGTGGATTGACCCACAGAATACCCGGCACATGTACATCGGTGGTGATGGCGGAGTCTACGAAACCTGGGATCGGGGTGACACGTGGCGGCATGTACGCAACTTGTCTATTGCCCAGTTCTACCGCATTCAGCCAGACAACGAATCTCCGTTCTACAATGTGTGCGGGGGAACCCAGGACAATAATTCCCTGTGCGCACCATCGCGCACCACCGTCTTGCACGGCATTACCAACTCAGACTGGAATATGGTGCTCGGCGGGGATGGCTACGAGCCCCAGATAGACCCCAACGATCCCAACATAATATATCCCCAGGCCCAGTACGGTTTCCTGGCGCGCTATGACCGTCGCACACAGGAGCGGGTATACATCACACCCAAACCGGCCAGTGGCGAAAATCAATACAAGTGGAACTGGAACACACCGCTGCTGATCAGCCCCCACAGCCCGACCCGTTTGTATTATGCGGCGGAGTATCTGTTCCGCTCGGATGATCGTGGTGATAGCTGGCAAAAGATCAGCCCCGACCTGACCCGCCAGCTGGATCGCAACCAGCTGGAAGTAATGGGCCGTATCTGGGGTGTTGACACTGTCGCCAAGAACGACTCAACCTCGATGTACGGCGCCGCCATCATGATCAGCGAAAGTCCCTTAAAGGAAGGACTGATCTTTGTCAGCACCGATGACGGGGTTATCAACATTACTGAAGACGGCGGTAGCAACTGGCGGCGCGTGGAGAAATTCCGCGGCGTGCCTGACATGTCATATATCGACGACGTATTGGCTTCAAGTCACGATGAAAATATCGCCTATGCTGTCTTCGATAACCACAAGCGTGGTGACTACAAACCCTATGTCTTGAAAACAGAGGATCGGGGCAAGAGCTGGAAGTCCATCACCGGCAATCTCCCGCAACGGGGTTCGGCCCACACGATCGTTGAAGATCACGTCAATCCCAACCTGCTGTTCCTGGGTACCGAGTTCGGGCTGTTCTTCACCCAGGATGGTGGCGCCAACTGGACCCAGCTCAAGAGCAACTTCCCAACCATTGCGGTACGGGATATTGAAATTCAAAAGCGTGAAAATGACCTGGTCGTCGGTACATTCGGCCGCGGCATTTATATCATTGATGATTACAGCGCACTGCGGACGAACAAGTCGGATCTGGGCAGCGAGATGCTGTTCCCGGTCCGTGATCCCTGGCTATATATAGAAGGCGATCTGTGGGACTCCCGTGAAAAAGGCTCCATGGGCGCCGAATTCTTTACCGCCAAGAACCCTCCTTACGGGGCCGTGTTCACCTACTATCTCCAGGACGGCGTGAAGTCTCGCCAGGCCACGCGGCGTGAAGCTGAAATCGAGATCGAAAAGGCCGGCGGCAATACGCCGTACCCGGCATGGGACGCCCTGCGAGAAGAAGACCTGGAGGAAACTCCTGCGCTCTTCCTGATGGTCCGGGACAGCGACGGCACCCTTGTCAGGCAGATTGAAGGCGAAGCGGCAAAGGGCCTGCACCGCAGCGCCTGGGACCTGCGCCTGCCGGCTCCAGACCCCATCGACCTGGAAGACCACGGCGAGAGGCCCTATTGGGAGACGCCTCCTGCGGGTCCACTGGCCTTGCCCGGTGAGTACAGCGCCAGGCTGGCAGTGCAAAAAGACGGCTCCCTGAAGGAAGTCGGAGAAAGTCAGCGCTTCACGGTCAAGGCACTGAACGCGAGTCCGGAAATCACCGCCGACAGGAAAGCTCTGCAAGCATTCCAGCTCAAGGTGGCCAACCTGCAACGCGCCGTGCTGGGAAGCACGTCGGTAATGAGTGAACTGGATCAGCGCATTGCCCATATCAGGGCGGCGATTATTCAAACACCCCCCGCAGGGGATGCAGAACGTGCGGCTCTGGGCCAGCTGGCGAGGAGACTGACCGATATCGGCAACGCCCTGAACGGCGACGCCACAATCGCCGGTCGGAATGAACCCGTGCCCATGTCAATCAACTCACGCGTCTCGTCCTTGTACTACGGACTGGTATTTAACCAGTCGGCAGTGGGTGGTTCCTACAGGGATTCCTACCAGGTGGCCGCCTCTGAGTTCGGCCAGGTGCTTGCCTCGCTCAGGTCGCTGGAAGCGGATATCACGGCGCTGGAAAGCTCCCTGGAACTCAAGGGAGCACCCTGGACACCGGGGCGGATTCCGAACTGGTCGGAGAAGTAGGCCACGGCAGCATCACTGGCTGAGTCTAAAAAAGGGGTCCCAAATGGGACCCCTTTTCATTTACCGGTGCGCAGGTAATAAATCTCGCTGTAATCCGAGCCGGGCTAACTTGTTAATTCAATTAGCCGAGACTCGTCATCTCTGAAAAACCTTTTTCGCCGTGTTAATAATAACAAGACCAATAATAATGTGGGGTCTAAAAATAGAATGACTCCAAATTAAAAACAAGAAAACAGGGGGACCATGATGTTTAAAACAACAAGAATACTCATGGCGGCAGCGTTGTTTTGCTTAAGCCATTTGGCACTTGCCAGTACCTGCCCAGCCACCGGCAGTCCGGATGTCAGCCCGCAACGGTTCAACTGGACTTTCGTGGATGACGCCGAAGGCGGTCACTACACCGGCGTCATGGAAATCGGCCAGGCGACATTCACCATTGGCGGTGAGACGATAACAACCCGCGCCTACCGACAGGCCGGCGGACAATACAGTATTCCCGGCCCGACCATGGTCATGAAGCCCGGCGCCAAGTACGTGCTCAGCTTCCGCAACACATTGCCCTATGAAGATCCAAGCGCAGAGCACAATACCTTCAAGGACCCCAACACCAGCAACCTGCACACCCATGGCTTGCACATCTCCGGTGAATCTCCCGGAGACGATGTAACCCGGTCGTTTGAGGGACAGTTCGGCGGCGACTTCGTCTACGACATCCCGAACGATCACATGCGCGGCACTTACTGGTATCACGCCCACCACCACGGCTCGACCTTCCTGCAAGTATCTGGTGGCGCTTTCGGCCTGATCATCATCGATGATGACGAGTCGGCCGAGGATGGCGTCCCCGAAAATGTGCAGGCCATGGCAGAACAACACATGGTCTTCGGATTCCTGGATCCGGGGGCAGCAGGTACCGGCGGAGACACGCTGATCAGCGGCACCCTGAGCCCGACCTGGACAGTTAACGGCACCGTCAATACCGACGTATGCATGCCGGCCAATACCTGGCAGCACTGGCGCACATTGATTGCCGACCGGGATGCAAGAGAGAAGACCATCACCGTTGGTGCCAACTGCGAAGTAGCCCTGATGGCTCGAGACGGTGTGTGGCGAACCACGGTTCCCAAGCCATTGCCCACCAACAGCGTCACCATGACCGGCGCTTCACGGGCCGACCTGGCAGTGCGATGCTCCGGTGATTCAACCATCTCCATCGCCGGCCAGGTGGTGGCCAACGTGTTTGCCGATGACACGTTACCCACGTCCGACGCCCATCCCTTTGCGGATGACGGCAGTTCCACCTGGCAGTCATTGCGGCCCGACTACCTGAGAGACCTGCGTGGGGAAACTCCCGGGAATTTCGAGACCGTGAGTATGGGGGCGCGCACCATTAACGGCTCCAAGTTTGATGCCAATGTGCCGACCTTTACCCTGCCTGCGGATAGCGTGCAGGAGTGGACGGTAAAGGGTGCCACCCAGCATCCATTCCACCTGCACATCTATCACATGCAGATGCTCACCGACTGCAGCGAATATGAAGGCGGTGAGTATTACGATGTCATCGCCACCAATTGCAAGGTTCGATTCGACCTGAACCCGGCAACCGCAGAAGTCTATGACGGCCGTACCATCATGCATTGCCATATTCTCGCCCATGAAGACCAGGGGGCTATGGGCTGGATGGATGTGGTTGGTGGAACCCCCGCTCCAACCTTCCCTGCAGGTTTTGGTTATTCGGAACATTACGCACTTGGCGGACCCGTTGATCCGCCAGCTGCCCCCACTTCTTTATCAGCCAGCGCGGTATCCAGCAGCGAGATCAATCTAAGCTGGACCGACAATTCGACCGACGAAACGGATTTTGAGATCCGGCGGTCAACTGACGGAACGACATTCAGCCTGCTGACCTCGGTGCCGGCGAATACAACGAGCCACCAAGATTCCAATTTGACGGCAGCCACTACCTATTGGTACCAGGTCGCGGCCTTGAACAGCAATGGATCCTCGGCAGCCTCAAATACCGCCAGCGCAACCACAAACAATGGTGGTGGCGGTACCGCGCAAATAACCGTGGACTCGATCACCGTGACGACCGTGAACGCAGGAAAAGGTGCGAAGGCAGGCCAGGCAGTGGTCGTGATCAGCGATGGCCTGGGGAATCTTCTCCAGGGTGCAACCGTAGTCGGCGATTTCACCGGCACACTCACCGAGTCGGGACTCACCGGAACAACCGATAACGCAGGCTCAGCCACGATCACTACCAGTGGCACTGCCAAGGGCGGGGTTTCCCTGACATTCTGTGCCACCAGCGTTACCCATGGCAGCCTGCCAGCCTTCGCGGGCGAGGTATGCGGTAGCCTCTAGAACCGGCCAGGGCCGAACAAGAAGGGGTCCCAACAGGGACCCCTTTTTTTGGCGTTCACCCCTCGCCGGTCAAAGCGGCCTGAACACCACGTGTTCCCCCAGGTACTGGTCTTTTGCAAGGCGATAGCTCTCACCCGAATCCAGCTGGTAAATCCATACCCCATACCGTGCTTTTGTTGACCAACGTCCCTGCCAGAGTTCCGTCAGCACAAGCAGGCGTTTTTCCGGCAGGTACGCCACTGGCAGGAAGACATTTTCGGTGGGCCAATCAAGACCGTCTCC
>JAOTSW010000172.1 GCA_029864735.1 Chromatiales bacterium
AAACAAGTCTAATCGATTCTGGCTGGTAAATTCGGGACAGGCACCAATTAATAATCGGTGCCTGTCCCTGATTTTTAATAATTAGGGTACCTGTCCCCTTAGCTTTCCCCTTAACTTCGGCCAGGTATACACTGCCCTCTACACCAACGGGACATCCCAGTGAACACACAGCAAGTAGAAGCATCCGTAAGACAGTGGGTGGACACCTTCGTGGTGGGCATGAACCTGTGCCCCTTCGCCAAGCGAGAACTGGTGAAACAACGGGTTCGATTCACCGTGACCGAGGCGAGCACCGAGGATGAGCTGTTGCAGGCCCTGCAGGCGGAACTGGAATTACTTGAAGCAGACCCTTCGATTGAGACCACGCTGCTGATTCATCCCGCGGTGCTGGGCGACTTCCTGGACTACAACCAGTTCCTGGATATTGCCGATGCCTTGTTGCTGCAAATGCAGCTGGACGGGGTGTACCAGGTGGCCAGTTTTCATCCGGACTACCAGTTCGGCGGCACCGCACCCTGGGCGGCTGAGAACTACACCAACCGTTCGCCCTACCCCATCCTGCACCTGCTGAGGGAGGAGAGCCTGGACCGGGTGCTGGGCGACAACCCGGATGCCGACCAGATACCCCAGCGCAACATCGACCTGATGAACGCCACCGGGGAGGAGAAGCTCGCGGCGCTGCTGGCCGACTGCCTGAAATAGGGTGACAGTTACCTTGATTAAACACGGTAACTGTCACCTTGGCGTTGCTGTCGCTAGTTGGTGGCGTGAATCTTGTACCAGGTCGAGTTGGCTACCTCGAGATGCTTGATCTCAAGTTCACCGGTGTAGGTGCCCTTGAGGGTTTCCAGCATCTGCGGATAGACATCTTTCTCGTACTTGAGCGCATCGGCCTCGCTATCCCAGAAGCTGATAGCCATGGTTTCACCGTGCTCTTTGTCTATAAACGACAATTCATCGCGAAAGCCCTTCTGTTTTTTAAGGGTTGGGATGACCTTCTCTTCAAATAACCGGGTTACCAGATCGAACTTCTCCGGTTTCATATGAGATTTGATTAGTCTTGCATACATGATTTGCTCCCTGCCTGCCGACCAAGGGCAGACATGTGATCGTGGTTGAACACATCCGCAGCCGCGGTTTAGAAGCCGTATACGCAGTAGAGCACTTCCCATACCTTGCAACAATTCGGTCTTGTACGAAGTGATATTTATTTCCAACTATGCATTGGAAAAGAAAGCAGGATAAATACGGTGACAGTTACCTTAATTCGTTGTCTTGCCGTCAATACAGATTGCCGGCGGTAACTGCAGCCGTCCTTAGTTATTGTCAGTTCACGGCCAGGTCAGACACGATCTGGGTGGAAATCTGTTGAATGGCGCTGCTCAGGCTGGTGTCTGCAAAATCGCTGCCCTCATCCAACCACACCGCCAGGCTAGCGTAGGGACCTGCATACTCGTAAGTCTTCTGCTTCGGTGTCTTCGCGGCGTTGTCTCCACTTTTACTGACCGAGACCTGCACGCGCAAAATGCTTCGCACCTGGTCATCGTGGGTCGAAGCCAAAATCAGGTCCTGCACTTCTACCTTCACCATGTGCTGCGGATTTGGAAAGTTCAGATCCCAGTACTTGCCAGCGCGGTCAGTGATATTGGTTTTCAACTCCGCCGGCTTGTCGTGGGATGCATTCAGCCGAAGCATCCTGTCACGCAGTTGCTCGGCCCGCCATCAATGCCGACGGCCACACCACCGGCACCGCTCCGACCACTGCGCCACCGCCTGCACCCTTTCCGGCATCTTTTCCAACGGCATCGTTTTGCAGATCGCTGTGGCCATCGGCTTTGGAGCTAAGGCCTACATCAATGGACACCGGTTCACCACCGGCGATGTGAGGGAGCTTCGGCGTGCTGGCACAACCGTAGACGAAGGCAAGGAACAAAACGGGGATTGCTCGTATTTTCGTTTCAACTTCCCTCTAGCTGGTCGCACCGGACGCCTGGCTTGATGACCGGATTTCCATTTTAGGTATTCGGGAGATTCGGCTTTATGGTCCCTCGGACAGAACATTTTTTGTTATCCCGAGTCTATGTTTAGCTGGTTCGAGGGGGGCTTACAAGCCTCCAATCTCAATATAGAACAAATCTAAGACAGATCCTCGCAAAAAGGGGACAGGCTCCTTAAATTGCCGTCGCGCCCTGTACCGCATTTGGCGGCGGGAAGAAAATCCCCCCCGTTTACTGACGACTCATTTCCTGGTCAATCAGCTCAATGAGCTCCCGGGTCTTTGTTTTAATCTCTTTAAATTCATCGTTAATGATGCCCATCATTAGTATCGCCATGGCGAAGCCGTTCTTGAACTTCACGTTCCTGAGCAGGCCTTCGATTTCATCCCTGGACAGGGGAGCTCGCTCGCCCGCCGCGCCTGCAGTCAATCTATAAACAAAATTCTGTTGCATGGGATTCACATCCGCGTTGATGAATAACGGATCGTACATATATCCCTCGAAATCAAAGCGCATGTGGTCTTCATCGCTTTTCATCTTTTTGTACAGCAATTCCAGGTCCATCAGCTGGGTTTTAATCGATTGATTGGAGAGGATGCTCAAGCTGCCAGA
Organism: Chromatiales bacterium; assembly: GCA_029864735.1. Classification (GTDB taxonomy): domain Bacteria; phylum Pseudomonadota; class Gammaproteobacteria; order Steroidobacterales; family BM003; genus CAKZML01. The sequence continues at coordinate 2,610 of JAOTSW010000172.1, forward strand.
GTTCACCAACTCCTGGAATGTATTGTTGTTTTGATAAAACTTCGTCCAGGCCTGCACGTGGATATTGTGGTAGGCGAAGTCTTCCAGACTGGTTAGCGGATTGCCTTCAAAATAGCCCATGATGACATGCGCGGAATCCAGCCTGCCCTGGCGGTCGGCGATGAACTTGTCGAGCTCGGCAATGTTGATTGTCAGGTCGGTCTTGAGACTTTCCAGGTACTGGAGTTCCCTCTTTCGCTCCAGTCGCTGTTCATTGGCGTCGTTGATCTGCAGGGCGATCAGGATACCGATCACCACCAGCAGAATTTCTCCGGCGGCATAGACAAGGTACTTGCTCAAGTGTCCTTCACTGATTAGCCCGTGGCGGATTCGACGGAAGAATTGGATCATGGGATGACTCGGCGTAAGAAATTATTGGGAAAGCCCGGGCCTTCGATAGTTCGGCATATAGGTATCGGTGTCAGGCCCGAGGGCATTTTCGAATTAAGGTAACTGTCACCGTAATTAGTTGAAGTTCAGTCTCTTCTTTAGTTCTTCGTAGCGGGGATGACCATACAAGGGCTTGAGCAAGTTGTCGGAATTCAGGTTTTGGATGCCGGGGTCTTCGGAGTTGTAGGCCGTCCATAACCAGTCGACGGCTGTATCCAACTCGCCCCACTGGGCGAAGATCTCGCCCTGCTGATAGGCGGCCCCGATTCCGTATTGTGCCAATAGTTGCTGTTGCGCGGCCTGGGCTTCGTTAGTCCTGCCCATCTTGTGATTCACGATAGCCTGTCCGACCAGTTGCCGGTAACCCATCTGCTCCTGGTCCATTTGCACCAGGGCCTCCTCGTACTGACCCTTGTAATACAGTATCAAGCCCGCCCAGTATCGCCAGCTTGCGCGCTCGACAGTCTGCAGCTGGGTCATAACTTCCTGCTGCGCCTCATCCAGGCGCCCCATCTCCAGCTTCCCCCTGATCGATACTGTTTGTATCCACGGGTTAAGTGGATCAATGCGGCGCCCCTGATCAATATAGACCAGGGCTTCGTCGAATCGACGCTGCCCCATCAGCATGCCCGCCAGGCCCTGCAAGGCGCTCACCGAACCCGGCTCCAGTTCCAACGCCTTGCGATAGGACTTCTCGGCCCCTTCCCAATCCCAGTCATAGGCAGTCTGGATGCTGCCCCTGGCATTGTAGGCTTCGGCCAGTGAATCGTTCAGGGACAAGGCCCGGGCCGCTGCCTCCCGGGCCCGCAAGCGTACCTTGCGAATATCGGTCTCAGTGGAGTCCGCGGTTCCGGAAAGCCAGCCGGCATTTTTTGAAAGCATGGCCCAGGCAAGGGCAGAGTCCGGGCTCAGCTCAACGGCTTTTTCAAAATATGGCTGGGCCTTGAGATAATTGGCCGGGCCGGAAGCATTAAACAAGTGCAGCCCGTTCAGGTAGGCGCTATGCGCGTCGGCGTTTTGATATATCGGGTCGATCACCTGGCCTGCCTGATCTCCCAACAGGGTCAGCTCCAGGGCCTGGACCACGGCGCCGGCAATTTCGTCCTGCACGGTAAAAATGTCGGTCAGCTGGCGATCATAGGTCTCGGACCAGAGGTGATAACCGTTAGCCACCTTGATCAACTGGGCGGTGATACGAACCTGTCCGCCGGACTTGCGTACGCTGCCTTCCAGGATGTTGGCCACGTTGAGGCTCTCGCCGATCTCACGCAGGTCGGCGTTCTTGCCCTTGAAAGCGAAAGACGAGGTGCGACCGGCCACCTGGAAGTCAGGAATCTTGGCCAGCAGGTTGAGCAACTCCTCGGTGATACCGTCGGAGAAGTATTCCTGCTCCGGGTCGGAGCTCATGTTCACGAAGGGCAGCACCGCGATGGATTCGTTGACCGGGCCTTGTTCAACCGCAGGTGTTGCGACGCTCAGAGCTTGAGCGGGCGCAGGCTCCGCCACGACTGTCGCTGTCGCCGGCACCGGAGCCGCGTCGCGAAGAAAGAACCTGTCGGCAACCAGGTAGACAACCACCAGCGCCATCAAACCCAGGGTGATGGTATTGAGCTTGCGGCCGGTCTGGGGAGTGATGGACCGGGAACGATCCACGTTCTTTTCAAGCTTGATGCCCTCGGGGGTAAGCTCGAAGGCCCAGGCAAAACCCAGCACGACGGGAAATCCCAGCGCCAGTAACATCAAGATTATCTTGAACACCCAGTCCGGCGCGCCGACATTGCCAATTACGACGTCGGAGACTTGCAGGATCAGCCAGCTGGCGATGATGTAGGCAACAGCGACCCGGAAAACATTCCGTTTTTTCAACTCGGCAAAAACGTCCATGAAGCCCCTTGGGGTTTGTCGTCGTTGGGTGGTTCTCGGAGGATGATGAACCAACGTCTGGATTTTGTCTAATTTTCAGGCGCTTGGGAGAGAACACAGGGATAGCGCTCGAAATTCTAACCTGTCGAAAACATGGTGCCGGTCCCGGGGGCCGACAACATAAATCGCCTCCGGACAGAAATACTCGCCACTCACTGGAAAAAAGAGGGCTTGCATGGCCACGTCATTTATCCGGGAGTTACAACGTCGCAAAGTGT
>JAOTSW010000173.1 GCA_029864735.1 Chromatiales bacterium
TGTGGAAGCTGGTCTGGGACCAGGTCCGGTGCAACTCTACCCGACCTGCCTCAAACTCGATGTTGCCTGCCCGGGCAAATCGCAAGACCTGCTCCTGCCCCACGGTACCGATCTCGTGGGTGCAACTTCCCAGGCCGTGACTTCCAAGCACTGCCAGCACGCGCTCACGATCCGATTCACGAATCTGCAGCACCGCACCGAGCTCCTCGTTAAACAAACTTCCCAGGGTGTCTTCGCCCAGGCTGTCCAGGTTAACGTGGAATCCACAGTGGCCGGCGAACGCCATCTCGCAAAGAGTCGCCAGCAAACCACCATCGGATCGGTCATGGTAGGCCAGCAACAGCTTGCGGCTGATCAGCGACTGAACCGCATCGAAAAAACCCTTCAAGAGGGCCGGACTGGCCAGGTCGGGGACTTCTCCACCGGTGCGATTGTAAACCTGCCCCAGCACGGATCCGCCAAGGCGATTTCGTCCCTGGCCCAGGTCCAGCAACACCAGGCGACTACCGCTTTCAGTTACCAATTGCGGGGTCAGCGTATTGCGAATGTCCCGGGTCGGGGCGAAGGCGGAGATAATCAGGGACAGGGGTGAAACCACCTCGTGAGACCCCTTCTCATCCTGCCAGGAGGTCTTCATGGACAGGGAGTCCTTGCCTACCGGAATCGCGATACCCAAAGCCGGACACAGTTCTTCGCCCACGGCCTTGACCGTATCAAACAGCCTGGCGTCCTCGCCCGGATGACCGCAGGCGGCCATCCAGTTGGCGGACAGCCGCACCTTGCCCAGCTCGCCAATATCCGCCGCGGCAATGTTGGTAATAGCCTCGCCCACCGCCATGCGGCCGGAGGCGGGCCCGTTATTGATTGCCAGGGGCGTACGCTCACCCATGGCCATGGCTTCACCGGTATATCCAATGAATCCGCTGGCTGTCACCGCCACATCCGCCACTGGCACCTGCCAGGGACCAACCATCTGGTCACGGTTAACCAGGCCACCCACGCTGCGGTCACCGATGGTGATCAGGAAGGTCTTGTCGGCCACCGACGGCGTACTCAGCACTCGCTGCACCGCCTCATCCAGCTCCATATTCGCGCGGTCAAACTCGCCTGCCTCATCGGCCAGCCGTTGCACGTCACGGGTCATCTTGGGAGCCTTGCCCAGCAACACGTCCATCGGCATGTTCACCGGGAAGTTTTCAAAGTGACTGTCGCTCACTCGCAACCAGCCATCGTCGGTAGCCGTACCAATCACCGCATAAGGACAACGCTCGCGATGGCATAGCTTCTCGAACAGCTCCAGGGACTCCGGCGCGATGGCGATGACATAGCGCTCCTGGGACTCGTTGCACCAGATGGCCATGGGCGCCATACCGGGCTCGTCATTGGGAATCTTGCGCAACTTGATATCACCACCCCGACCACTGTGATCCAGGGTTTCCGGCACCGCGTTGGATAATCCACCCGCGCCCACGTCATGAATAAGCAGGATGGGGTTGTCGTCCGCCAGGGCCCAGCACCGATCGATCACTTCCTGGCAACGGCGCTGCATTTCGGGGTTGTCCCGCTGCACCGACGCAAAGTCCAGTTCCTCGCTACTCTGCCCCGAGCCCATGGATGAGGCAGCGCCCCCACCCAGGCCAATCAGCATGGAGGGGCCACCCAGCACCACGATCAGTGAACCGGGAACTACGTCGGATTTCTCTACATCCTCACCACGGATGTTACCGACACCACCCGCCACCATGATGGGCTTGTGGTAACCGCGAATCGAACCATCAGCAGATTCCTGTTCAAAGCTGCGGAAGTAACCGCACAGGTTTGGACGACCAAATTCGTTATTGAAGGCCGCGCCACCGATGGGGCCTTCCAGCATGATCTGCAGGGCCGAGGCAATTCTGTCCGGCTTGCCGTGGTCCACTTCCCAGGGCTGCACGAAGCCCGGGATTTTAAGGTTGGACACCGAAAACCCGGTCAGACCGGCCTTGGGCTTGGAACCACGACCGGTCGCGCCCTCGTCACGAATCTCGCCACCAGAACCGGTAGCGGCGCCAGGGTAAGGAGAAATCGCCGTGGGATGATTGTGGGTCTCCACCTTCATCAGCACATGGATATCTTCTTCCCGGTAAAAATACTTGTGGTCATCCGGTTCGGTAACCAGGCGCCTGCCCCGACTGCCCTCGATCACAGACGCGTTGTCGCGATATGCGGAAAGCACACCCTCGGGAGCATGGTTATAGGTGTTGCGAATCATGTCGAACAGGCTCTTGGGTTGTACCTGCCCGTCTATCACCCAGTCCGCATTGAAAATCTTGTGCCGGCAATGCTCGGAGTTCGCCTGGGCGAACATCATCAGTTCCGCATCCGTCGGGTTGCGCTCCAGTTTCCGGAAATTCTCCACCAGGTAGACAATCTCGTCATCGGACAAGGCCAGTCCCAGCGCCTGGTTTGCCTTAGCCAGGGCATCCTCCCCGCCCCTGAGCACATCAACCGTTTGCAGTTCACCGGGCTGGTGATGGGAAAACAGCCTTTCGGCGTCGGACACATCCAGACAGACCGACTCGGTCATCCGGTCGTGCAAGCTGGCCGCCACGTCCTGCATCTGCCCGGCATCCAGGGGAGTCTTGCTGTCCAGGTAATAGGCGATGCCTCGCTCAATCCGCAGCAGGGCACGCAAGCCACAAATATGGGCGATGTCGGTGGCCTTGCTGGACCAGGGAGAAATCGTGCCAAACCGGGGAACCACCAGCACCATCTGGCCCTGTTCCGCAGATTTTTCCGCACGCGGCCCGTAAGTCAGCAGCCGCTGCAGGACCTCGTTATCCCTTTCGGACAATTCCCCATCGGTTTCTGCAAGGTGAAGGTAACTGGCCCGAACGGCTGTCACCGACGGTTCAAGAGCCTGGATATCGTTTAGAAGCTTGCTTAGACGAAACGCTGATAGCGCCGGAGCACCGGGCAATGTAAGCATGACTGGTCCCTAGGTTCAGATCGGATGGGCGCATCGGGAGAGACGGATATTTTACAAGACCCGGCAGCAGGCGACTATAGGCCAGGCAAACTCTACAGGCTATACCAGCCCAGCCCGGCCTCCTGATCGACGATGGTGATCTGGATTCCCGCATGGGACCGGGCATTTTCCAGGGCCTCGATGACCAGTTCAGGCGAATTATTGGTATCGCTCAAGTGCAAGGCAAAAACCTGCTTTAAGCGCGATTGATCCATATTTTTCAGAATTTCCGAAGCCTGGAGATTGCTCAAATGCCCCATGGCGCCCTTCACCCGGCGCTTGAGTCGATGGGGATAGGGTCCATTCTTCAGCATTTCCAGGTCATGGTTGCACTCCAGCAGAAGCACATCGACCCCGTTGAGACTCTGGATGATATGCGGCGTGGAATGACCGGTGTCGGTCAGCACACCCGCCCGAAAGTTTCCATCCGAGAAGACGTACTGGCACGGTTCCCGCGCATCGTGAGGCACAGGCATGGGTGAAATGGTCAGGGCACCAACGGTGAAACTCTCGTGGGAATTCACCCAGCGCAGGTCGACGCCGTCCATATCGCCTCCCCTGGCAGTGCCATGGGTCAGCCAAACCGGAATGGAATATCGCCTGGCAAAGCGGGCAACTCCCGAAAAATGGTCCGAATGCTCGTGGGTGACCAGGATTGCGTCGATCTGCTCGGGCTCGCAATCCAGCCTTTCCATCCGGCGGATCACTTCCTTGATGGTGAAGCCGCAGTCGAGCATGACTCGGGTTCCGGCGGCCTCAAACAAGGCGCAATTGCCCTTGCTTCCACTACCCAGGTAAGCCAGTTTCAAGACGTTGTATCCCCTGCTCGCCTATTTGCCGCGGCCATCACTGCCGGGGGTGTACACCGGCATGGGGAACTGGGCCACGTTGCCACCTTCGATATTGGTGATCTTGCTAACCCCCTTTTTTTCCACCTCATCGATACGCACCACCGAATGCAAGGGGATAAAAGTACGCTTTACTCCGCTAAATTCGGTCGCGATGCGCTCTTCAGCCGGATCCACCAGCAAAGCCGTACGCTCACCAAAAATCAGCTCTTCCACCTCCAGGAACCCGAACAACTCCCCGTGCCCCACGCTGCGGGCGTAGATTTCGTATACCTTCCCCTGGTTCATGAAGGCTACTTTGAAAATGTGTTGCTCAGGCATATCGTGTTCCGATGGGCTCAATGCGGCCAATTGTAAGCAAGAGTGGCGACTCGTGTTGAAAAATGTGACTTCTGCACTGCCTCGGGTTCGCTCCCGGCAGAATACTGGCTTAATGCGGATTTTTCCGATGCAGGGACTTGCGCGCGAAAGCTCTAGCCAAAGCACAGCCTGTCCGTCTGCATTATGTATAATCAGTTAACGGGTAAAAGGAATAGCTCTAGATAAACCTGGAATCTCCATATATGGCTCTCAAAATCAAAGTCACTGGCAGCTATGCAAAGTCTTTCAAAGACAATGCAGAAAAGGAATTCACCGTTCACGGCGGCACCATCGGTCGTGGAGTGGAAAACAACTGGGTGCTACCGGACCCGGATCGGCATATTTCCGGCAAACATGCGGCAATCCTGAACAAGGACGGTCACTATTTCATCCTGGATACCAGTACCAACGGCGTATTCATGAACGAGTCCAAGACTCGAATCGGGCGCGGCAATTCGGTCCGCCTGCAACCCAATGATACTTTCCGTATCGGCGATTTCGTATTTCAGGTATGTCTGGACGAGGAAGGCTCGGAATCCAAGCAGGAAAAGGCAACCGAGGACCTGAGCCTGAAAGAAAAAGATGAGATGATCAGCTATGCAGCCCTGCTTGAAGATGATCTTGCCAGCGGAGAGTCCCGGGTTTCCGAAGAAGAAGCCCAGAAAGACCGGGATTTTGCTGACGAATTTCTGACTGAAACCATCGCCCCCGATGAGGTGGAGAAAACGCCCGAAAACTGGGAAATGATGGAATTGCCGGAAACTGATACCAATTCCGTCTCCTTGCCGGAGGACGACAACGGCCTGTCCGAGGAATTGCTACCCCCAGAGGAGATCATCCAGGAATTCGACGGCGAATTGTCCCTGGCTGAAGAAGATATCGAAGACCTGGCTATCAGCGACGAGGGTCCCAGCCTGGAAGT
>JAOTSW010000174.1 GCA_029864735.1 Chromatiales bacterium
TAATCAATGATCCGATGGCAGCCGACCCGGATGATGCGACAAACACTGTCTGGCACGTTGCCATATCCGGTGGGCCGGCCAATGTCTACCTGGAGTCGCAAGACCTGGCGGATGACCCGCTGCTGAGCACGGGATTCAACTTCTCCGGTAACCGCAATGTCGGTCCTGGCGGTGACCCTGTCGGGGAAATCGTTTTCGACATGATGGTCAACAGTATCGATGTGGGTACCAATCTGTGGGTGAAACTCGATAGCGGCTACCCGAATCTCGGCCAGGTCATTATTCCTGCTTCGGAGATCGCGGTTGGTGCCTGGAAGACCTATTCGATCAAGTTCGACATGTTGCTGGCGAACCCGCTTGGCGGGGGCTCGGGCGTGGACCTGGCGAATGTACTGAATCCCTTCGTATTCGAAGTGACAGACGGTGCTGCGGACGTCTTCATTGACAAGATTCGCGTGACCAACGCCTGTAAGGTGGTTGGGGCCTGCGGGGCAGACTTGAAGACCAAGGGTGTACCTGATCTCCTGGTGTTCGACGATGTGGTGAATACCGCAACCTGGACCGCGGGTATTGGTGCATCAGATTCCGGTAGCGGTTACGCCGATTACTTCGTTGGCACAAACCCGACCGACAAGGTCAACTGGTCAATCATTACCTCAGATGAGCCCGAGCGGGGCGAGGTGATTGAGGTGACCTTTAATGACTCAGCGGCGTTTGGTGTGTGGTTCGTCAAGAGTTCGGTACCTGTCGATACCAATGCCTATAATTCCGGTGCTGTAGTATTCGATCTGAAAGTCCTGGATTACGGCAGCAACACCACGGGTATGACTTTCAAGATTGACTGTGACTATCCCTGCACCAGCGGTGACAAGTCCCTTGGCGTAGTTGCCGACGGGGTCTGGGAGACGATTACCTTCCCGGTTTCCCGGATGACTTCCAGCGGGCTGGATCTGTCCAAAGTCAATACCGGCATCGTGATATTCCCCACCACCCAGGCGGGCGGAATCACCTTCCAGCTGGACAATATTCGCTGGGTCGATACGACAGAAGCAGATCCGCTGGCGCAGATAGACCTGCCGGTGACCTTCGATGATCCGGCTGTGGATTACAGTCTCATTGACTTTGAAGGTACTGGAACCGCGATTGTTGTGGACCCTGCAGGAGGCACAAATAACGTTGCTTCTACCACCAAGGGTGTTGGCGCCGCGTGGTACGCCGGTACTGTAGTTGGAACCGGGTCAGGCTTCGCGAATGCGATACCCTTTGCAGTTGGCGAAACCACAATGAGCGTACGGGTGTACTCACCTGCCGCCAACATTCCCGTAATGCTTAAGATCGAAAACGCGGATGCCTCGGCGTTCCGCGAAGTGACGGTTTTCACAACAGTTGCTAACGAATGGGAGACATTGGTATTTGATTACTCCACGGTGGGCATTGATACCACGGTGACTTTTGTCCAGGCCATTATCTTTTTCGACTTTAGCCTCGACGTTCCCGGAGATGGGTCAACCTATTACTGGGATGATCTGTATTTTGGTGAGGGAGCGCCTCCTGCCCTGAATAAGATAGATCTGCCGGTCACCTTTGATGATCCCGAGGTGAATTATTACCTGGAGGATTTCGAGGGTGCGGCAACTGTGCTGGCCAATGACCCCATTGTAGGTGCCTCGAACACGGTTGCCATGACCACCAAGAATGGCCAGCCATGGGCAGGAACCATTATCGCGGCCCCTGATGCGTATGACTTTGCGAGCCCGATACCTTTCTCGGTGGACTCAACTAGTTTAACAGTCAGGGTTCTGTCGCCGGCAGCGGATATCCCGGTGATGCTCAAGATCGAAAACGCGGATGCTAGTAGCTTCCTTGAGTTGACCGTGAATACGACGGTGTCGGGAGAGTGGGAAACCCTGGAGTTCGATTATTCCACGCTTGGTATTGACACCTCGATTGTATGGGTGAGGGCGATCATCTTCTTCGACTTCCTCAACGATGCAAATGGTGCCAGCTACCACTGGGATGACGTGCAATTCGTGAATCCTCCGGCCCAGACCAAGATCGTCTTTGACGAGGCGGTTGATACGACCTGGGATGCGGGTGTCACCGGTTCTGACGAAGGTTGTGGATGGTGTGGTTATACGGATCCGGCTTCGCCAAACAAGTCCAACTGGCAGTTTATTGCTGACGAGGATGTAAGCCACGGCCAGGTGATAGATATCACTTTCAAGGATTCCGGCGTCTTTGGCGTGTGGTTCATAGGAAGCAGCGGGCCGGTGGACATGACCGGCTATGCTGACGGCAACCTGATTTTTGACATCAAGGTTGTGAATCCCGGCACCAATACCACCGGATTTACCATGAAGGTGGACTGCGGATATCCCTGCACCAGTGGTGATCAGCCAATCGGCCTGGTCGGCACAGGCGGGGTATGGGAGACGGTGACTGTACCGGTGTCGCAATTGACAGCCGGAGGCCTGAATCTCGGCACGGTGAACACCGGCCTGGTGATTTTCCCGAATTGGGGCGAGCAGGCGGGTGGAGTCAATTTCCGCCTGGATAACATCAGGTGGGAACCATGAGCGCGCTGAAGCAGATCGGATTGGCAGTGACCAATTCCTTGGAAATCTTGGTTGGCGAAAACGCCACCAACATACGACAAAGCACCCATCAGACTCAGGGAAAGCCAATGATTAAGCCAATGAAAACGTTGTTCAGCGGAATCCTGATATCGGCTCTCGTAATGAACACCACAGCAGCGCTGGCACAGGAGGCACCTGAAAAGGAAGCCAAAGCCAGCAGGGATGTCATCGAGGAAGTCGTGGTGACCGCCACCAGGGTGGAAACCGACGTGATGACCACCTCGATTGCCGTTTCGGCGTTCGACCAGGACACCTTGACCACCAATGGTGTCAGGGACATTCGCGACGCAGCCAGCCTGGTGCCGAATTTCGAGGTCGCATTTTCGCCCTCGGACAGCGGTGTACAGATGACCATGCGTGGCATTAACAGCAACAACTTCACAGAGATCTCTGATCCGAGTGTTGCTTTCCATGTGGACGGCGTTTACTCGCCGCGTCCCCAGGGTGCTGTGGCGCTGATGTATGACCTGGAACGCCTGGAAGTGATGCGCGGTCCCCAGGGAACATTGTTCGGCCGCAACTCCGCGGCAGGTAGCGTGAACGTGGTTACCGCCAAGCCCACTACCGAGGGTATTTACTCAACATTCGCCCTTGAACTTGGGAATCGTGCGCAACGCTCCCTCCTGGGTACCGTTAATCTTCCAGTGACCGACAATTTTGCTGTCAGGGCAAATTTCTTCGCCGAGATGCGTGATGGTTTTGCCGACCAGGGTACCGGAGCCAAGGACCTGGAAGGTGTTGGTTACACTGGGCCCGATGGCATTCCGGACATGGATCAACGCTGGAATCATCCGGTGAGCGAGGATGACTTCTACGGCAATGCGGACCGCTGGGCTGCTCGGGTGAGCGGCTTGTGGGATGCGACAGATGATTTGTCCTGGCGACTAACTCTTGAAACTGCCCAGGACAACGCCGCGGGCTGGCCTATTGCGCCGAATTGCGAGAGAAACCCGGCCGTGTGTCAGTACAATGGCGGTGGTATCGATTACATCGATCCGAACATTCCCGGTTACCTGGACATGACCATGGATGCCGTGCGTAGCCACGTTAATTGGTCTCTCACCGAGAATATCGATGTTGTCTACAACCTGGGTTATGCCAGGCAGCAGCGTCGCCAGCAGTGGGACGGTGATATGGGCTGGAGGCCTGTACCGGGTGCCACGACAGGCTGGCTCAATCGGGATTCGCCCTGGGGAAGTCTCTACCTGGCGACTGACTCATCAGATTACAAATCCTGGTCTAACGAGCTACAGCTGATCGGTATGACTGGTCCGGTAAACTGGATTTTCGGTGCCTTCGATTTCCGTGAAGACAACGCGATTGTCTTCGATGTGGAACAGCCCTTCTGTTGCACCCTGGCCGCTCCGGGCGGAATTTCCTTCCTCCAGCCTGAACGAACACTGGAATCCCAGGCATTGTTTGGCCAGGCCACCTGGCACTACACCGAGCAACTGCACTTCACCGCCGGTATGCGTTACACGGAAGATACCCGTGCTGACGTTGGTGGCCGTAACTACGGTTGCTACGGCGGCGCAAATTGCAGCTGGACCGGAGGCGCGATTCCCAACGACGGTTGGCCTACTCCTGACCAACAAGACGAGTTGATCCTGCCTCTGTTTACCAGTGCAGACCTGACAAACGGAATGGGTTCCCAGGATCGTTTCGGGAATTACGCGTTGTTCGATACCAATGACAACAGCGAATCATTCGATGCGTTTAACTGGCGTCTTGGGGTTGACTACGATCTGGATGAAGACAACTTTGTTTATGCCTATGCGGCGACAGGTTCCAAGGCCGGCTCCTTTGGTGACGGTGTGGACGTATGCCGCTGTGGACGAATCGAGTTCTTCTCATTCGACCCTGAAGAAGTACTCAACTATGAGATCGGTTACAAGTCCACGATGCTGGATGGACGCCTTAAAATTGCCGTTGCCGGTTTCATGACCGAGTTTACCAACAAGCAGGTTTCCCAGTTCAGGACAGTTGGCTACGCTGAAGATGCGGATGGCAACTTGATTGATCCGCTCCAGGAAATTGGAACCCTGGTGACCTCTAATGCCGGTGGCGCAGATATCATGGGTCTGGAAGTCGAGTTCGATTACATTCCCTGGGATAACGGCAGGTTTACAGGAAGCCTGGGTCTGTTGGATGCGGAATTCACCAGTTGGCCGGGCTACGCGGGCGAAGCCTATTTCTGCGATGCTCGTTCTGATCTTGGTGCCCAGTATGCGTGTGTGCCGGCAGATGATGGTTCGGGTACCTCCGACATCGAAGGCAACAAGCTGCCTTATTCGACGCCCATGTCATTCACAATCATGTATGAGCATAACTTCTACCTGGGCAACGGCGGTCGCCTGACACCTTGGGTGAAGTTCCACTACGAAGGTGAAATGCACTTTACCGAGGGTAACTTCGATGACGTGGACGCGTTCTCGGACAAGCGTGACCCTTATGGCATGTTTGACGCGACCCTGCGTTACACCTCGCCTGGC
>JAOTSW010000175.1 GCA_029864735.1 Chromatiales bacterium
TACGTCTTAAGGGCCGCCGGATACTGACCCTGCAGAGTCAGCACCCGGTCGGCAAAATCCAGGCTGCTGTGCCGATGAGTGATTGCCAGGCAGGTAATGCCCGTGGCTTTGAGGCCTTCGCGAATACGGTTTTCTGACGGCACGTCTAACTGGCTGAATGCCTCATCCAGCAAAAGCAGGCGAGGACGGTGGTATAGCGCACGTGCGATGAGCAGCCGCTGCACCTGTCCGCCAGACAGCGCATGATCCAGTTCACCGATGCGGGTGAAGTACCCCAGCGGCCAGCTCACTATGTCTTCATGTATGTCCGCAATTTTCGCAACCTGCTCGATTCGCCGCCGATCCGGCTGGGAATCGAAGAAACAGATGTTTTCCGCGAGGGTGCCACTTAATAGTCCATCTTGCTGAAGCACGGCACCGATACTTCGCCGATAGCCCTCCAACCAGTTTTTTACTTCTCTTCCATTGCAGAGAAGCTGTCCTTCGGATGGTTCGAGCAGACCGCCAAGAATACTTATCAGGGTGGTTTTGCCGATGCCTGAAGCTGCGTGCAACGCCACCCACTGGCCGCTGTGTATGTCGATATTTACATCGCGGAATAACCAGCGTTCTGTGGGATTGTGGCGGTAGGAGACATTGCGCAGAGCAAGCTGGTATGGCGCGTCACCACACTCCGCGGGTTCCCGGTCGATTGCTTCGACGGGGTGAGCGCTAATTTCGGCGATGCGCTCCCGGTGCAATCCCAGGCTGCGTAGTTCGAAAGCCTTGTCCACCAGGTTGGCTACCCGAGTGCTGAATTGAATCTTGTACGCCAGGAAGGCAACCAGCATTCCGACACTGAGCTCTCCTGTCATGACAGCGGTCGCTCCCAGCCACAAGACCAGCACTCTTTCCGTCGTGCCCAGGGCCTGGCGAATGAGACCGGCTCGAATGCCGAACAGACGCATTCGAGTATGGGCGTTGGTTTCCCGGGAAAGATGATTGAGATAGGTGGCGGAACGTTGGCCGGCTGCAGCCCTTTGTTTCCAGGTGGCTACATTGCGTAGTGTTTCCAGCAAGCAGGAGCGTTCCCGGGCGCCTTGAACAAGTACCTGGGTGCTGTATTCCAGCTGTGAGGGAAACATGAGCCAACGAATTCCGCCGTATAGCATCCAGGTGGCGGCGCAGATCAGGGCAAGACTCGGAGCATACAGTGCCATGATCAGCAACGTTGTACTGGCCAGCGCGCCATCCAGGACAACTTCCGGAGAGGTCTCGGTAAGCAGTTCCTGCACAGGTCGCATTGAGTCAAACCGGGACAGCGTACCGCCCAGTGACCGACGTTGGAAAAATGTCAGGGGAAGCCTGAAAAGGTGCCGGGCCAGTGCGCCGCTCCAGGCAATACGCACCTGGGCGGAGACCCGGGTTAGCAACCATCCCCGTGCAGCCTGGAAGGCCAGGGTCAAGATGCCCAGCAAGGCGCTGGCAATGACGATCACTTGCAGCAACGCCTGGTCCCCGGAAGGCAGTGCGCGATCCAGTATCCACTGTGTAGCGATGGGGCTGAGCAGGGTGAGTAGTTGGAGGCAACTGGCAATTAGCAGGGTATGGGTCATAGCTCCTGCAAGTCCACGGGTGTTGCGTAGCAATCCGAGCAGATCCAGTGTCAGGCGAGGGGAAGAAGCGACCAGCTCAGGCGTTGGATAGAGTTCCAGGGCAATCCCCGTGAAGTGCCTGGCCATCGAACCCTTCTCCAGGGACAATCGTCCTGTCGCGGGATCCATAAGCAGGTATTTACCTGCTTTGATCGAGATTAGCACCACGTAATGACAAAGGTCCCAGTGAAGGATGGCGGGAAGTTTGAGTTGGCTGAGTTCGCTGATTTCCACTCGCAGGGCGCGCGCGTTCATCCCCTGTGCCTGGGCCACTTCGATGAGTTGGCCAAGGCTTGTTCCCCTGGTTGAGGAGGGAAACATCTGGCGAAGCTGGGCCAGGCCAGAACCTCCGTTATGTGCGCGGGTAATGGCGGCCAGACAGGCCAGTCCGCATTCGCCGGATTCAGACTGCAAAACAGTAGGAAGCTTCCCAGGCATGATTGACAGTCGCCGATCAGACGACCGAGGCTTTCAGTTGCTGCAAGGGTCTGAGCAACCACTGGATGACGGACCGGGGCGGACCAATTAACTGGGCACTGACGATTCGATGAATTCCGGTGAGACTGTTATTGGTTAAATGCGAGGGCAGTGCCTGCAAACGCACCTGGACGCGGAAACTTGTTTCCAGCAGTGTCAGGGGACCCATCTTTGCACCTGCCGCCAGCGGGGTTGCTGAAATGCCCGTGACCATTCCCCTTAATTCCGCGCGGGCAGGTACCAGGCTGTCGTCCAGGGTCATTCGAACTTCCATTCCGGCCGATATGGAAGGCGCCAGTCTGGCCGGAATAGCCAGTTCAGCCAGAAGTGGCTCCCCAGGCTGATAGAGACTGATAACCGTTTGTGTGCCGCTGAGCTGACTTCCCGGGTAGGCATGTACCTCGCCGATCTTTCCGTCACGAGGTGCGAGTACAGTTTTCGCCATGCTTTGCTGCAGTCGGAGAGCCTCGCTCTCAAGAAGACTTTTTTGTGCCGTCATGTCCAGCTGTCGTGCTGACCATTCCGCCTTTTCAAGTGACAACCGGTGATGAATAGCATCTTGCTGAAGTTTATTGGAGGTCATGTTTTGCAGCAGTTCCAGCAGATTTATTTTCGTTAGCACCACCTGTTCGCTGGATTTAAGCAGTTCTTGTTCCGGTATGTAGCCCTTGCTTGCCAGTGACAGCATTGTTTTTTCCTGACGGGTCTGCAGGCCAAGCTGTTGCCTGAGCAGATCCTGCTTCGTCAGTAACTGCCGCCGTTGTTCCTGGAGTAGCGTTGATTCACCTTCCATTAACTGCCGCGTCAGTTGCCTGGCCTGCTCCAGGGCCTGCTGCTGCTTATCAAGCAAGTCATGCCGTTCCGCCAGTTGTTCCAGTTGCTGTGACAACAGGTATTGAGTGCTGGTCGAATCATCGCTAGCCAGAAGTTCGAACAGCGGTTGTCCCCGAGTCACCGTGGCCATGGGGGAGACGAATACCTTTCCAAGGCGCCCATCCCGGGTGGCGGTAACCTGCAGCACACTAGAGGCGGTGCGCAGGTATCCGGGAACAGACAGCCTGGCTGAGTACTGGCCTTGCCATAACAAGGTTACTACCAGGACTGCCGTGGCGATTGCTGACAAGGACAGTGCCAGGAGGAAGGGCGGGGTTCTCAATAGCAGGGGGCCGTCGAGCCCGCTGTTGCGGTCCAGGACCTGTTGGCGAAATAGCCTTCGGCGTGGCACGTGCGGAATCCTCCAGTTTCCGGGGCGGTTCCGGCTTTACTGAAACACGTTCATATACAGCCAGCCGGCAGTGCACAGCAGAGCCAACAGTAATCCGACCCGGCAGGCGATGGAGGAAGGCGACTGGGTGGCCGTGTCGGAGGTATCCAGAACACGGCTTGCGTCCTGCAGTACAAAATCCGGATCAGCGGCGATGCTCAGACTGGCGGCGGCGATCGCGAGTCCCAACAGCAGGTGCTGGTTGGAAACCAGGACGGTATAGCTCAGTGCGATGCCCAGGCTGGCCAGGGCGATAAACACGAATATGATTTTCAGGTTTCTGCTTTTCATGATTCCCCTCGTATTGCTTGCACGAAAATGCCGGGCAACAGTGGCGCGCTGCCCGGCACCGGGTTGCTTATTCCAAGGTGTCGGCGATGACTTCGTCCAGACCCGCCTCGTAAATCGCGGTGCCGACCGTGTAGCCGACCGAAAAGGCGGCGCCCAGGTAACTCAGGCCGCGAACTACGCGGGTGGCAGTGGCCAGGTTCCCTGCGCTGAAGATGTCGCCGCCGGCGACGTTGCTGACTTCCGTGTCATTCAGTTCTCGCATGATGTGTCTCCTTAGTTGTGTCATGCAGTGTGGGGGAATTCCCCGGGGGCTTTTCCGCCCCTGCCTGTAAACCTAGTTGGGGACGCTGGATTCCGCCATTCGAATATGTGGCCGGAATCGCCTGAAACCGGCTGAGGGGGCCACTTTTGGCGGGAAATCAGGTGGCTTTGAAAGACCGGGTTGAGACATTTTGTCTGATTTGACTAAAAATCTTGAAAATTGGACAAAATCTAACCAGTTTTGGCGGGCAGGAAAATTCCATAGAAACAATAACAAACCGGCATTTTGGCTGAATTGGTGGATTTTTGACCAGAAAAACTAGGTGTCAAGGGCCGCCCGAGGCCGAAAACCCTTGCTAGAATTTCCCGTCCCGAAGACCGGGGGGTGTTTCTGGCTCTGAGCCGGGACTCTTTCGGAAGTGAACAGGATGCCGACGATGTGGTTGTCAAAACCCATTTATGAGTTTTTGCCCTTCTACTATATCGGTGCCGGGCTGTTCGCGCTGGGTGCGTCTGTTTACGCGGATTACTGGTATTGGCCGGTTATCTGCCTGGTACTGGGCATGATTTGCCTGACTGCCGGATTGGGGGTGGGACTGACCCGCCTGAAAAACAGACGGGACAAACGCTAGACGCCGACTTCGGAGTATGCGGCCCGGTCACTTGTTCGATTGCCTGTTGGTAGCCAATCCACAGGGTGTCCATGAGATTGAGTGATCGGGTTCGCTGCTCCTCTTCCCGGCACACTCGCAACGCTCCGATTTCAGTCCGGGTAGAACCGGGGCGGGGGTTGGCGTGGCCGCCAGGGAACCGGTGAGGGACTCGACTGGCCCTAGTCCCGGGCCTCATCCTTGCTGTCCAGCGCTTCGACCTTGTCTTGCGAGTCCTCCAGCTTGACGTCATCGTTGTTGCACAAGAAGGTCAGCCGGTGCTTGCCCATCCAGAACTCGTCACCGTCTTTCAATGTGCGTCTCTTGACCCGCCGATTTCCGAAGAAAATCCCGTTGGTGCTGTTCAGGTCTTCGAGGTAGCTTCCCTTGAGATTTGAGATGATTTGCGCGTGGTGACGGCTGATGTACTTGCTGTCCAGCTGGATATCGTTGTCCGAGGTCCTGCCCAGGATTACCCGGCCACAGCGCAGGTCTGTCTCGATTTCCTGGCCGGTCTCCTCGTCACGCA
>JAOTSW010000176.1 GCA_029864735.1 Chromatiales bacterium
ACCTGACCGATAATATCGTGAAATTCACGACTCGCAGATACGCCCAGAACCCGCTTATTGTCCGTGGACCGGGCGCCGGGGCAGATGTGACCGCGGCAGGCATATTCGCTGACTTGTTGAGGTTGACCACCTACCTGGGCGCCGCCCTGTAGTGGCTAACCCTCTGGAATCCTGTACGGCGAGGGCTCCGGGATCAGTTGGCAATGTTGCCGTGGGCTTTGACATTCTCGGTCATGCCTTTGACGCAGTCGCGGACCTGGTGACGGCCAGGCGGAGCAGCTCTGCCGGTGTTCGGGTAATGTGTTCAGGCCCTGGATCCAGTGGGATTCCCCTGGATGCTGAAAGAAACACCGCCGGCAAGGCCGCCCTGGCCGTGTTGCAGCTCTCCCATGCTCCCTGGGGCGTCGATCTTGAAATCATCAAGGGAATTCCAGTGGGATCCGGCCTCGGTGGCTCAGGGGCCTCTGCGGTGGCTGGGGCGGTAGCTGTAAACGGCCTGCTCGAGACGTCCCTCACCCAGACCCAGTTGCTTGATTGTGCGCTGGATGGTGAAGAGGTGGCCACCGGTGCCAGGGTGATTGATAACGTGGCGGCCAGTTTACTGGGGGGGCTGGTGTTTGCCGTGGAAGGTAAGCCGCCTCTAGCCAGGTCCGTAGCCGTTCCCGATGGATTGTATTGCGCGCTGGTTCATCCCGATGTGGTCATCGCCACCGAGAAATCCCGGGCTGGCCTGTCAGACCATGTGAGTCGCTGTGACGCGGTCAGGCAGATGGCGAATCTTGCCGGAGTAATAGTAGGTTGTGAACAGTCTGATTTTTCCCTGCTCGGGCGCTTCCTCAGGGACGTTATGATTGAGCCTCAAAGGTTCGGTCAAGTCAGGGGTTTTCACCAGGTGCAGGAGGCGGCCATGGAGGCCGGGGCACTGGGTTGCAGCCTTTCGGGCAGCGGACCCAGTATATTTGCCTGGTGCCAGGGTGAGGCGCTGGCTGGCCGGGTGGCTACAATCATGAGCCAGGAATTCTCACAACAGGGTATAGGCAGTCGAAGTTGGGTATCGAAGGTTGATTCCCGGGGCGCCCAAGTGACGGAGACGCTATGAAATTCAGGAGCACGGTCGGCCAGGCGCCCATGGTAGGGTTTTGCGAGGCGCTTTTGCAGGGCATAGCACCTGACGGCGGCCTGTATGTGCCGGAGTACTTCCCCGATGTTGAGCTAACAGACTTCGCCGATGCAAGGACCCCTGCCCAGGTAGGGACAATCATGCTGGCACCCTTTGCCCGTGGCAGTGAGCTTGAGGCCAGCCTTCCGGTAATTTGCCAGGAGGCGTTCTCTTTCCCGATCCCTTTGAAAAGAATTCCTTCCGACTCGGGCCCTCTGTACGTACTGGAGCTTTTTCACGGACCTACCGCCGCCTTCAAGGACGTGGGCGCCAGGTTCCTGGCCGCGTGTTTTGAGCGACTCAACCGTAACCAGCAGGCCCCGCTCACGATCCTGGTTGCCACCTCGGGCGATACCGGCGGAGCTGTGGCCGCGGCTTTCCACGGCCGTGCGAATACCCGTGTCGTGGTGCTATTTCCCAAGGGGTTGGTATCCGGGCGACAGGAAAAGCAGTTGTGCTGCTGGGGTGACAATGTGTTGTCCCTGCGTGTGAATGGAAACTTTGATGACTGTCAGCGAATGGTGAAAGAGGCCTTTGCGAATCCCGAATTGAACCAGGCGGTCCGCCTGAGTTCGGCTAACAGTATTAACCTGGGCCGCCTGTTGCCCCAGGCGGTGTATTACGCCGCCGCCAGTTTGAATTACTGGCGTGCAGCCGGGCAGAAGCTGAATTTCGTCATTCCCACCGGTAACCTGGGAAATGGCCAGGCCTGTGTGTGGGCGAAAACCATGGGCTTTCCCATTGGGAAAATCGTGTTTGCCACCAATGAGAACAGGCCAATTCCGGATTACCTGGAGACAGGGGACTGGTCCCCCGGGGCGAGCATAGCCACCCTGGCCTCGGCGATGGATGTTGGCAATCCATCCAATATGGAGCGTCTACGGGATATGCTTCCTCGCGTGGAGTTGATGCGGGAAGCTGTGAGCGCCTACTCGGTATCGGATGAAAACATTCGACAGCAAATATCCCGGGATGAGCAGGCCAGGGGTGAGACCTGGTGTCCGCACACCGCCACAGCTGCCTATGTGTACGACAGTCTTTCCGAAAGCGATAAAGCGCAATCATGGGCGCTGGTGGCGACAGCACACCCGGCAAAATTTGAAACCATCGTTGAGCCCCTGGTCGGTCATCCGGTTGAAATACCCGAAGCGTTGGCCCGCTTGCTGGATTTGCCGACTCACGTCAGCGACATTGAGCCGGTTTTAGAGGCACTCGTCGACGCGGTGAAGTAGACTTGCGACTGAGCAGATAGCCCCGGTGATAACCGGCTTTTTTAATAACCGTTGTTTCGTTGAGCGTGCGCTGGAAATGGATGACCTTTCGTACTACACATTGGCCGGACTGTTAGCTATTGGAATCCTGGTCACTGTATTTTTCGTGAGGCGCCGCCAGCAGGCCCTGACTCTCAACAGGGTGGCCAAGCACATCTCGTTTGAATGGGTGCAGGACTTCGTGCTTCCTGACGGGTTCGACGGGGAAATCCAGGTCGATCATCTACTGCTTACCAGCAAGGGGCTGGTAGTCCTGGATGTGAAAGAGGCCGAGGGAAATATTTTCGGCGGAAATCGTATGGAAGAATGGACAGTGATCTCCAGCACCGGTCGTTACACATTCCGCAATCCCCAGGGGCTGATCTTCGACAAGGTGTCGGCCGTGCGACGACTCGTCCCCAACGTTCCGGTGAAGGGATATATTTTGTTCACCAAGCAGGCGCGCTTCGAAAAAGGCCGCCCGGATGATGTTCTCACGCTGCAAGAGCTTGATGAGATGTACGCGCCGGTGGCGCGCTATGAGCAGATGCTCAACGCATTCCGGCCTCACTGGCAAAAACTGATCGAGGTAGGTCACGCGGCGGCCGGGTGACCGCCGAATGACCCTTCAGGTCTTAGCTCGAGAAGTGCAGGTAGTGATCGGCCAGGACCTGGCTGACACACATGGTCACTTTCTTTCCCTTGTCGATGTGCAGGAACTCGTTGGGGCCGTGGGCATTTGAATTCGGCCCCAGCAGGCCGGTGATCAGGAACTGCACACCCGGGAATTTCTCTCCCAGCATGCCCATGAACGGAATGCTGCCGCCGGTACCCATGTACATGGCATTGGCGCCAAAGAATTCCCTGGATGCCGCATGCATGGAGTCTTCCAGCCACTGGGCCACTTCCGGCGCATGCCAGCCTCCCATGGCTGATTCCACCTTGAATTCAACATCGGCACCCTGGGGAGGATCAGTCTCGACGATTTTCTTTACCGCAGCGGCAGCCGCTGCCGGATCGCTGGTGGGGGGAAGACGGAAAGACAGTTTCAGGCTGGTGTAGGGACGCAGCGTGTTGCCGGCATTACCCATGGCCGGGATACCGTCGGCTCCGGTGACGCTCAAGGTACTGCGCCAGGTGTTGTTGAGCAGCAGTTCCACAATGTCGGTCTTCACAGGGCGGGTATTGCCTGAATAGGGTAGTTTCTTGTAGACCATGTCTCCCAGCACCTCGGCCGCTGCCTTGGCCTGCTGCAAGCGCTGCTCGGGGATTTTGGGTTCCAGTTCCGGCACCAGGGTATCCCCGGTGGCGGAGTCTTCCACGCGGTCCAGTACCTGGCGGATTACCCGGAAACTGGAGGCGCAAATGCCACTTCCGGCACCTGAGTGCACGCCTTCGGTCAGTACCTGGGCTTTCAGAGTGCCTACAAGGTTGCCGCGTAAGGAGGTGGTACACCAGAGCTGATCATAGTTGCCGCATTCAGCATCCAGGCAAATTACCAGCGAGGGTTTGCCGATGCGCTCTTCCAGGGCTTCCATATAGTAGGGTAGGTCCTCGCTGCCGCTTTCTTCACAGGCCTCGATGATTACCACGCAACGTGAGTGGGGAATTCCCTGTTCCTGAAGGGCTCGAATGGCAGTCAGTGAACCAAAGACAGCATATCCGTCGTCGGCGCCGCCGCGTCCATAGAGCTTGCCGTCGCGAATAACCGGTTTCCAGGGCTCCAGGCCGTCACGCCAGCCCGAGAATTCAGGCTGTTTATCCAGGTGGCCATAGAGCAGGACGGTGTCTTCGGAATCACCGGGAATCTCGCAAAACAGCAGCGGAGTGCGACCGGGGAGTCGGGCGACTTCCACTTTCATTCCCTTGATGGGTTGTGAACGACACCAGCGCTCCATCAGAGCGACTGCTTCGTCCATGTAACCGTTTTTTTCCCAATCCGGGTCAAACAATGGCGACTTGTTCGGGATTTTGATGTATTCGCAGAGCTCTGGAATGATGCTGTCGTCCCACATTCCGCTAACGAATTCTCTGACCTTTGCTGAATCCATGGTGATCTTCCGTAGACAATAAAACGCTGATTCTACCCAATGCCCTTGCTGGGCGCATCTTCGGATAAACCGAGGGTTGCCACCAGGTAATTATTCTTCATCCTTCCACCGGCCCGGTGGGAAGGCCGAAGAAGCGGTTGGCGTTCTCCGTCGTGAGCCTTGCCAGTTCGTGGACGCTGCGTC
This sequence comes from Chromatiales bacterium, assembly GCA_029864735.1. Taxonomy (GTDB): domain Bacteria; phylum Pseudomonadota; class Gammaproteobacteria; order Steroidobacterales; family BM003; genus CAKZML01. The sequence goes on from JAOTSW010000176.1 coordinate 4,644, forward strand.
CGGTACATTCAGCAACGGTTTCAAGCACATGGGGCAAATGCATGGGCTCGTTACGCCGGCTCTTTGGGCGGGGTTTCAGATCCCGGGGCAACAAATAGGGCGCATCGGTTTCAATCATGATCCGGTCATCGGGTATCTGCGAGACGAACTCACGCAAATGCAACCCGCGACGTTCATCGCATATCCACCCTGTGATTCCGATGTACAGACCCATATCAAGGTAGCTCATCATCTCTTCACGTTCACCGGTGAAACAATGCGCCACTCCGCGGGAGATCCCATCCAGGTGGCCACCTAGTATGGAGACAAACTCCTCGTGGGCACCACGCTGGTGCAGGAATACCGGCAAGCGGTTTTCCACTGCAAGCTCCAGTTGCAGGTGAAAGGCCCTGGCCTGGGCCTTGGGGGGAGAGAAGTTTCGGAAATGGTCCAGGCCACATTCGCCCACCGCA
>JAOTSW010000051.1 GCA_029864735.1 Chromatiales bacterium
GAGGTTGCCGCCTTTGTCGAACAGGAAACCCGCGCGATGATCGACGAGGCCTGCCAGCCGGACTAGTCCGGCTGAACAGGCTTCTCGGAGAGTTCATGCACCAGCATGTGGAAAACCACGGGCACTACAACCGCCTTTTTGCCATAGGCGTGGTGTTGAATGTCGTGTTTGTGTTGGTGGAAACCGCGGCAGGGTTCGCCGCCAATTCTCTCGCCTTGCTGGCCGATGCGGGCCATAACCTGGTGGATGTGCTCAGCCTTTTGCTGGCCTGGGGCGCTCACGCCCTGGCCAGTAGCAAGCCTACCCATCGGCGTACTTACGGCCTGCGTCGAAGCACTATACTGGCATCGCTGATTAGTGCGGTGGCCCTGTATGGCGCCCTGGGTGCCATGGCCTGGGAAGCAGTAGGAAGATTCCAGTCAGAAGCGCCGGTGGCGGGAAACGTCATGATTATCGTGGCGGCGGTGGGTATGCTTATCAACGGACTCACCGCCTTGTTGTTCGCCCGGGATCGTCATCATGATCTGAATATTCGTGGGGCGTTTTTGCATATGGCTGCCGATGCCCTGGTATCTCTGGGCGTGGTGGTCACAGGCGTGGTGCTGATCTACAGCGGCTGGCTGTGGCTTGATCCGGCTATTTCCCTGGTTATTATCGTGGTGGTTCTTGGGTCAGGTTGGAGTCTCTTGCGTGAATCCCTGAACCTGGCGGTGGATGCCGTGCCCTCTCATATTGATGCTCGCGAAGTGCGTGATTACCTGGAGAAGCTGCCGGGGGTTGAATCCATGCATGACCTGCATATCTGGGGAATGAGTACCACCGAGACGGCGCTCACTGCACACCTGGTGATGCCCCAGAGGGAGGAATCCTATGATGATTTTCTCTCCGAGACCGCAAGTGGTTTGCAGAAGAAGTTTGCCATTCACCACGCCACCTTGCAGATCGAGAATGGGCAAACAGAGAATGGCGAGGGAAGATGGTCATGCGGCACCGACTGTGATTCGGTAATGGCCGAGCAGGTATAGTAAGTTCGAACGCGAGGGGGAAAGCACGCCCGCCGCAACTATTTACCGTTAACCCGTGGCAGGCATTGACGAAAGCTGCCGCGAAGACTTTGAGATAACAGATATGATCGCAAGGCTGCGAATTGCATCCCTGGTTGCCGCACTGGCAGTAAGTTCCGTTCTCCATGCGCAGGCTCCAGCCGAGCCCGTGCGAGAGGCAGCGGCGGTCCCTAGCAGCATAGACGTGGCTGAAATCCCGGTCTCAGCGGAGCGTCTGCTCGCTGATCTTGCCTTACAAGAGGAGCGTCTTCGCAGCACCGATGTGGAGTCCCAGCTGGAAACGGAACTCGAGACACTTGAGGCCAAATCTCTCGATATACAGCAAAATAAGTGGGCGCTGCGACCAGAAGGCTTTTCAAATCGCGCCCGGAGTCTTTACAAGAAAAAATGGCAGGCCTTACAAGCGGAGCGCGAGAGTTGGGGCAGATCGCTGGACAAGGAGGTTGCCAGCCTGCAAGAGAAGCGGATTCAATTGAAATCGCTGCAGCAGACATGGGAATCGACCTTACAGGAATACCCGGGTGAGGAACTGGCTGCAGCGCTGCAAGAGCGTATAACAACCGTACTGTCAAAAGTCTCGGCACTGGACAAGGAATATGCGAGTGCAATGAGTCGATTGTCCACTCTGTATCAGGATGCACAGCCGGGCAATATGTTGATTCGCGACGCCTTGAATCAGTTTGATGTGGTGGAACGGCAAAATAGATCCAGAATGCTGGCCATAGACAGCGCCCCCCTCTGGCAAGTCTTTGGCGAGGGCCCTGAGGTAGAGGACCTGGACAAAGACAGGGTCACCTTGCCAATGTTGCCGGATGTGACGTGGACCAATCTTTCTCAGCGTTACCGTACCGCCCTGATTGTCCACGGCCTTGTTCTCGTCGCCCTGCTGTGGCTGACCCTGTCCCTGGCCAGGCGCCGGAAGCAATGGAAAGAAAAGGAATTCCTGAGTAAGGCGGTATTACTTTTTTCAGCGCCGGTTTCCATGGCGGTTTTGATGGCATTGCTGACAAGTGCCATTTTTTACACCTCCCTACCGTTGCGCTTCCAGGATGCCCGATCCCTGTTGATTGCGGTGTTTACCGTGCTGGTTTTGCAGCCGATACTTAGAGGACGGATACGGAAACTGCTGTATATCAGCATTGCTTTGTTCGTTGCCACAAAACTCGTGGAATTCGCGAATAATTTCAGCATCATCGAACGCCTGGGTTTACTGGCAGTGAATCTTGCGGCTGCCTGGTTTGTGGCTTACCTGAGCAAGGCTGTTCCGGCGGGTGAGGGCGAGAGCCGCTGGTGGCGGTGGGTAAGTTCCGCCGCCCGGTGGGCGCTGCCCCTGTTGGGCGTGGGCGTCGTATCCAATGTGCTTGGAAACGTAAGCCTTGCCGAAACCATTACCATGGGAACCGTTTACACCATGACCGCAGGCGTGGTGTTGGCAGCGGGCGTGCTGATCCTTGAAATTACCATTGAGGCGATTCTGCACGTCAGGGCAGTTCCGCAGTTGAAGGCCATGCACCGCCATCGGGATTTGTTCCAGGCCCGTGCATTCTCGGCGATTCAGGCTGTTGGGTTCATTTTTTGGCTGAACGCCAGCCTGTCATTCTTCAATATTCGAGATTGGGTCATCCGGGGGTTTGTCGATGTGATTTCCCACCGGGTGCAGTTGGGTAACATGGATCTGTCGGCCATGGACCTGATTGCTTTCGGGTTGTCGCTCTATGTAGCGACACTGCTGTCACGCTTTATACGCTTCCTTCTGGAAGAAGAGGTTTATCAGCGGGTACAAATGCCCCGCGGATTGCCCAACACAGTTTCCATGTTGGTTAATTATGGCATCCTCGCGATCGGCTTCTTTGTTGCAATCTCTGTGGCCGGTATCGACTTGTCCCGCTTCGCCATTGTTGCGGGTGCATTGGGCGTCGGTATTGGTTTCGGTTTGCAGAATGTCGTAAACAATTTTGTTTCAGGACTGATCCTGATGTTCGAAAGACCGATACAGGTGGGGGACACCATTGAGGTGGGTGTGCTGGTAGGCCATGTGCTCAGGATAGGGTTCCGTTCCAGTACGGTTCGCACCTATGACGGCGCTGAGGTGATCGTCCCTAATGGAAATCTGATCTCCTCGGAAGTTGTGAACTGGACCCTGTCCGACCGTACTCGTCGCTTGGATGTTCCTGTAGGGGTCGCCTATGGCTCGGATCCTCAAAAGGTCCTGGACGTGTTGACCGCGGCGGCTCAAGCTCACAAGGACGTCCTTCCGTATCCGACGCCGTCCATAATCTTCAAGGGCTTTGGAGACAGTTCGCTGGATTTCTCGGTTCGGGTCTGGATAAAGGATTTCGAGGAGTTTTACCGGGTATCCAGCGAGTTGGCGGTGTTGATTTACGCAGCACTGAATCAGGCCGGTTTCGAAATTCCCTTCCCGCAACGGGACTTGCACCTGCGTTCGGTATCTCCTGGAATTAGTCTGTCAGGGCACCAGCCAGGCGGCAAAGAAGGCAAGGAAGAATAATCCCGGCGAGTCGGGGTGACCCCAGGTTCTGCTATAATTTCACGCAGATGCATTGAAAATTTTTCAGGTGAAAAAGCATGAAGCGATATACAGCGTTGGTATTGATTTCTATTCTGGGTCTGGGCGCTTGCGCTGTAAGCGAGACCAGCACCGGCTGGGATCCCAGTCGCAGTGCGAGGGCCTCTGAACAGAACGCGAATAGCAGCTCGGTCGCTGAGGCCGTGGCAAACTTCAAGAATTCCGATCCGGGTATTACACGGTTCTTTGATAACGCCCAGGGCTATGCCATTTTTCCCACGGTAGGAAAAGGCGGCATGGGTGTCGGCGGGGCCTACGGAAAAGGCGAGGTCTATGAGCGTGGACGCCTGGTGGGTTATAGCTCGATTACCCAGCTGACAATTGGCCTGCAGTTGGGCGGTCAGGCCTACAGCGAAATCATATTTTTCCGGGATCGGTCCGACCTGGACGATTTCCGGAACGGCAATTTTGAATTTGGCGCCCAGGCGTCTGCTGTGGCAATCACCGCCGGCGCATCGGCAAATGCCGGTTACAGCAACGGCGTGGCGGTATTTACCCTGGCCAAGGGTGGGCTGATGTACGAAGCTACCGTCGCCGGACAGAAATTTAATTTCACACCACTGAACTGAACAAGGCGCGCTCCAAGGATGTAGCAATGCTGGAATTACGGTCACAAGGCTTTGAACACGGGTGCGAGATTCCGACTGTCTACACCTGTGAAGGCAAAAATTTTTCTCCACCGCTGTTCTGGGCGGGGGTGCCTGATGAGGCAAGGAGTTTGGCACTCATTGTCTGTGACCCGGATGTGCCGGATCCCAATGCCCCCACCCGGGAGTGGGTGCACTGGCTGCTATACAACATTCCCCCCAGTGTCCAGGCGCTGCCCGAGGCAGTGGTAATTTCAGAACTTCCCAAAGGGACGCTGCAGGGGAAGAACGACTGGCAGGAGGTTGGCTATGGCGGCCCGTGCCCGCCCATCGGCCGACACCGTTATTTCCATACCCTTTTCGCCCTGGATGCCGAATTGCCGGATTTGTCTTTTCCCGATAAAGCCGCGCTAATGCAGGCCATGGAAGGACATGTACTGGCCCGGGCTGAGTTGGTAGGCACTTATCGCAAAGTCGCCGGTTGAGCTCTTCAGCTGGCCATCCTGATTGGTACCCGGCGGTTGCCCCAGTGCCCGGGGCGCGATTCGAACACGCCGGGTAAAGGTGTGCTGCAATTGCTGCAGCGGCCGTTATCGTCCAGGCCCCAACCTTCCAGCCAGTAGCCGTTGCGCGCTATCAGCGTTGCCTGGCATTGATGGCAATGAGTGCTTTGACCCTTTGGATCATAGACGTTGCCTGTGTAGGCGTACCGCACGCCATTTGCCATGGCCAGTTCTCTGGCCCGGGTCAGGGTCTTCGGCGGGGTGGCCGGATGGTCCATCATTTTCCAGTCCGGATGGAATGCAGTGAAGTGCATGGGAACATCGGGCCCAAGCTCGGCTACCACCCAGCGCGTCATTTTTTCCAACTCCGCATCAGAGTCGTTTTCACCGGGAATCAACAGCGTAGTGAGTTCGAGCCAGGTGTCGGTTGAGTGCCGGACATATACCAGGGTTTCAAGCACGTCTTTGAGGTGGCCGCCACAAATCTGGTGATAGAAGTCTTCAGTGAAGGCTTTCAAGTCAATGTTCGCCGCATCAATATGCCGGAAAAAATCTTTGCGGGGCTCGGGACAAATATACCCGGCGGTTACCGCCACGCTCTTTATGTTTTTCAGGTGTGCGGCTTTTGCAACGTCCACTGCGTACTCGGCAAATATAACCGGGTCGTTGTAGGTATAGGCTATGCTCTTACACTGGTGCTCCAGGGCGGCGCTCACAAGCATTTCTGGTGAGGCCTCGTCGGCGAGAGTGTCCATTTCCCGCGACTTGCTCATGTCCCAGTTCTGGCAAAATTTGCAGGCCAGGTTACAGCCAGCTGTTCCGAAGGACAGAACCGGGGTCCCGGGCAAGAAATGGTTAAGAGGCTTTTTCTCTATCGGGTCAATGCAAAAACCGCTGGACCGGCCATAACTAAAAAGTTTGATTTGGTCTTGTTCGCGACCGCGAACAAAGCACAAGCCACGCTGTCCTTCCCTTAGCTTGCAAAAGCGGGGACACAGGTCGCACTGTACCTTCCCGTTATCCAGTAAGTGCCAGTAGCGTGTCGTAACGACAGTGTTGATTCCAGTAGACATATTCCACAATTGAACACGTGGGCATAAAGCCTATTCTTGAGTATACGCCCACACTACAGGGATTTGTAAATCGTGGCTGACCGCAAAGGAGGTGCGACGAAATGTTCTCCAATGATGTGAGGTCGGCTGCCGTGGCCGGGATGTTTTATCCGGGTGAGCCGCGACAACTCGCCACCCAGGTTGACGGTTTTCTATCGAGGAAGTTGACTGCCCCGGCTACCTGCCCAAAGGCGCTTATTGTTCCCCATGCGGGTTATATCTATTCCGGCTCAGTGGCCGCATCGGCGTATGGCTTGCTGAATAACTTTCGCGATGTCATAGATCGAGTAGTGCTCCTCGGGCCGTCGCACCAGGTGCCGTTGCACGGTATGGCCGTGCCCGGGTCGAGTAGCTTCGAGACTCCGTTGGGCCGCATCTCGCTGGATGTGGAGGGAGTACGACGAGTATCCGAATTGAAGGGTGTCGCTGTTCGCGATGACGCTCACTTGCGTGAACACAGCCTTGAGGTGCAGTTACCATTTCTTCAGCGCTGCCTGGGTGAATTCACATTACTGCCCGTGGTGGTGGGAGCCTGCGAACCTGGCGATGTCGCAGCCTTGATAGAAAGTGAATGGGGTGACGCAGGGACCCTGATAGTAATCAGTACCGACCTGAGTCATTACCTGCCCTATGTGTCGGCACAGGCCCAGGATCAAGCCACTGCCCGGAAGATACTTTCCCTACAGCCTGACTTGCGGGGAGAACAAGCTTGCGGTTGCTATCCACTGAATGGCATGTTGCTGGCTGCCCATAGGCGCGATATGAAAATCGAGGTCCGTGATCTTCGCAATTCAGGCGACACGGCCGGCCCGCAAGACCGGGTGGTCGGCTATGGAGCGTTTGCGCTGTATGAAGCTTGATAAAGACCAACAAGACGCGTTGCTCCAGATAGCGTGGCAGAGCCTGCGCCACGGGTTGCAATATGGCCGGCCCCTTGAGCCGAGTCTGGATGCATTGCCCGACACGCTTGCCGAGCCCGCGGCGTGCTTCGTTACCTTGCATAAGGACGGGATTCTTCGCGGTTGTATAGGATCCATGGAGGCCAGCGAGCCCCTGGCGAAAGCGGTGGCGTGGGCGGCGTTTTCTGCCGGATTTCGCGACCCGAGATTTCCTTCTCTGACGCAGGAAGAGATGGATAAACTTACCCTGGAAATTTCTATTTTGAGCCCCATGCAAGACATGCCGGTTTCCAGCGAACAGGACCTGCTAAGTACCTTGCGGCCGGGCATCGACGGCTTGTTACTGGAGGAGCACTGGCGTCACGCCGTGTACCTGCCATCCGTCTGGCAGCAATTGCCAGCCCCCCTGGATTTCGTGCGGCAGCTGAAATTGAAAGGCGGCTGGCCGGCCAACTACTGGTCGGAAGATATGCGCGCCAAGCGCTTTCAAAGCGAGACAATTTCCTGAGCGCGCCGCCGCGCTCGCGGTTCACCTCCTTGCGATCACCTGGCTTGCCGCGCATCATCAATTTGTACAAGCCCTGGGGAAATCCGACCAAAGCGAGGTGAGTCATGGAAAACCGGTCGTTTGAAGGTGGCTGCCTGTGTGGAAGCCTGAGGTTTTGTGTCCAGGGTGAAACCAGTTGGTCTGCGCATTGTCACTGCAGGATGTGTCAGAAGGAACATGGTGCGGGTTACGTTACCTGGGTAGGTGTCACGAACGATAAATTCAGGCTCACCGGGGGTGAGACAGACCTTGTCTGGTTTGATTCATCTGAGGCCGCCCAGCGGGGATTTTGCCGCCGATGTGGCAGCAGCCTGTTTTTTCGTTCCACTCGCTGGCCGGGAGAGACGCACATTGCCCGGGCCAATTTTGATGGACCCATTGATCGACTGCCCCAGGCGAACGTTTTCTTCGACAGCCATGTAGAATGGATGCCGGTGGATAAGGATCTGCCAATAATTGATGTCTAGTCTGGTCCGGTGCCGGGTCAGGCGAAGCGGGTGACATGACTAGCAGGCAGGGAATTTCATGAATGGTGGGATCTGGACCGGACGTACTTCGATATTGTTCGGCGTCGCTGCGTATTGCCTGGCGACAGCTCCAGCCTGGGCAGTCCAGCCTGAACAGTCTTACCTGGGTCTGGGATTCGGAGCGTCTGAATTCACCCAGATGAGTGGGCTAACATCTGCTTGGCCGGATACGTCCCTGGAGACGGTGGATGAATCAGCCCTGGCCTGGAAGCTGTATACGGGGCACCAGTTTTTTGACTGGTTGGCGGTGGAAACCGGTTGGGTGGATTTTGGTGCTGCCCGGGCCCGTGCTAGTGATGTCGACGGTGACCCGGTTTCGATCAAGATTTCCACGGCAGGGTTTGAATTCAGCGCCCTGGCCACCGCATCGTTGGGCGATTCGGTGCAGGTGTTTGTCCGGGGTGGAGCGCTGGCCTGGAAGGGCCGCCAGAAAATTGAAGTTGGCGGGTCCCTGGCGGTGGAAGATTATTCGGGACCAGACAAGAGCGGTGTTGCAGCGGCACTCGGCCTTGGCATTCACTGGGACCTGGGGACCCGGAACTCCCTGAGACTGGAATGGCAAAAATATATGGATGTTGCAGGCGGTGATCCGGAAACCTGGTTGTTCTCCGTGGCAAGAAGATACTGAGCAGATAAAAACGGTGGAGAGTTCAACAACGGTTAGCCCCAGGCATGACAAGCTGCGCCAGGCCGTGCGTTGGATTTCTGATCATGGCCCGGCCACAAACGAACTGATTGAGGAGGCCGGCCTGCGGTTCAACTTGTCACCGGTAGACGCGGAGTTTCTGCGGACCAGCTTTACGCAGGGTTCGAATCTCTTACCCAAAAACTGATTACGAGAATATCCGAATGAATACCCACGCTAGTCATGATGAATCGGTCCGCCTGCTGAAATTGGCCACGGGCGCCTCGGTGCTAACAGCCGCGGGTCTGGTGGTTGTGAAGGTTGTCGCCTGGCTGATGACCGGTTCGGTCAGTTTGCTGGCGAGCCTCATCGATTCGTTGATGGACGGCTTTGCCTCACTGATTAACCTGATTGCGGTACGTTACGCCCTGGTACCGGCTGACAAGGAACATCCTTTTGGTCACGGCAAGGCAGAGTTCCTGGCCGGACTTGGCCAGTCGTTATTGATTGCAGCGAGTGCCGCGTTCCTGTTTTTCCACGCCTACCAACGACTGCTGGAGCCCAGGCCTGTTGATCAGCCCGGGGTCGGCGTGGCGGTCAGTATTCTGGCAATCGTCGCGACAGTGCTGCTGCTGTCGATACAGTGGAAAGTCATCAAGCGGACCGGATCAGTGGCCATCAAGGCTGATTCCCTGCACTACGTGGGTGACTTGTTCACCAACCTGGCGGTGCTGGTGGCCATGGCGGCTTCCTACAGCGGCTGGTACTACGTGGACCCAATCCTCGCCATCGTGATCGGTATGGTGATCCTCTACAGCGCGATACACATTGGTCACGAGGCAGTGCAGTTGCTGATGGATCGGGAATTGCCGGCAGAGATGCAACAGCAAATAAGAGAGATCGCCATGGCCCATCCCGAGGTATCCGGCTTGCACGAACTGCGAACCCGGCAGTCAGGGCGGGTGCTGTTTATCCAACTGCACCTGGAAATGGACGGCAATATGCCACTTTCCGTGGCCCACGATATTGGCCAGCAGGTGGAAGATGAAATCGAGGACGCCTTTCCCCTCGCCGACGTCTTGATTCACCACGATCCGGCGGATCCGGAATCTGCCGGAAAAGAATAAAAAACGGGGCGCCCTGGCGCCCCGTTTCTCGCCTGGCTCTTATCGACTACCAGCCACAGGTCTTGCCCTTGTTCTCTTCTTCCAGCCATCCCATCAGGGGCTGGAAATATTCGATAATGGCCGTGGCATCCATTTCCCGTGTGCCGGTCAGGGCCTCCAGGGCTTCCGGCCAGGGCTTGCTTTGGCCCATTGCCAGCATGGCGGCCAGTTTCTCACCCGCTTCCTTGCTACCGTAGATGGAGCACTGGTACAGCGGGCCTTCAAAGCCGGCGGTATCGCACATGGCCTTGTGGAACTGGAACTGGAGAATCCGCGCCAGGAAGTAACGGGTATAAGGGGTGTTGGCCGGGATGTGATACTTGGCGCCCGGATCAAAATCCGCCTCACTGCGTGCCACAGGCGCCTCGATGCCCTGGAACTCAGTGCGAAGATCCCACCAGCTCTGGTTGTATTGCTCAGGACTGATCTTGCCGGCAAAGACATCCCAGCGCCACTGGTCGATCAGCTTGCCAAAAGGCAGGAAGGCAATTTTGTCCAGGGCTTCCTTCATCTGGTAATTGATCAGTGCCTGGGCGTCTTCCTGGTAGTCGCCCAGCAGGCCCACTTGCTGGTAATAGCCGGGGGTCATGGACAGGGTCAGCGCATCGCCGATGGCTTCGTGGAACCCATCATTGGCACCACGCCGGAATATTGGCTTCAACTCGCTGTAATACAGGTAATAGTAGATGTGCCCAAGCTCGTGGTAGATGGTGACCAGGTCTTCCTCGGTGGGATCGGTGCACATCTTGATGCGTACGTCGTTGACCGCCGGGTCCATGTCCCAGGCGCTGGGGTGACACACCACCTCGCGGTCGCGAGGCTTCACCAGCATGGATTTTTCCCAGAAACTCTCCGGCAGTTCTTTCAGCCCCATTGAGGTGTAAAACGACTCGGCTGACTCGAACATTTTTTTGGCGTCGTAGTTTTGCGCCTGGAGGTTGGCAGAGATGTCCACCTGCTGCCCCTCTTCACTGGGAAAGGGCTCAACCAGGGGATAGATGTTGCCCCATTCCTGGGCCCACATATTGCCCAGCAAGTGAGCCGGAATAGGCTTGTCGGCCGGCACCTTGTCACGGCCATATACTTCACCAAGCTGGTCCCTGACATAGCACTGCAGTTGTTCATACAGGGGCTTGACCTGCCCCCAGAGTCGATTGGCCTCGACCTCGAATTCATCTGAACTCATGTCGTAGCGCGCTTTCCACAAGTCGCCGGTATCTTTGTAACCCAGCTCCCGGGCGCCTTCGTTCATCAATTCGGTAAACTTCTGGTAGTCGGCGCGCATGGGAGGGGCGATGTTCCGCCAGCCCTGCCAGGCATCCAGCAGCTCGTCGTAGTCGTGGCTCTTGGCCATGATTTCCATCAGTTCTTCCAGGCCCTTGCACTCGCCGGCTTCGTTGCAATACTTGCCCTGGCCGTACATGGAGCTGAGCTTGCTAGCTATGGCCGCAAGCTCTGCAACCTTCTCCTCGGCCCTGGGTGCGGGCAGGGACTGGTCGGAATTCAGGATGTGCAGGCCCCGGGCCACATCGCCCTCAAGCTCCAGGCCCTGGAATCGCTTGGATTCTTCCAGGATTTTGTTAGTGAAGTTCAAGGCCCGCTCCGAGGCCTTGGCTGACAGGTACTCGGTGTCGGTGGTGATGTAGGTTTGCATCACCCATTCGGCGCGGCCCTGGTCCAGGTCGACCTGGTACTGCTGTTCATTAAAACGCTCAAAAAACTCCTGGGCCTCCGCGGCAGTTGGAGGCGTCTCGGCGACCGTTTCCTTGCCGGACTGGCCACAAGCGCTCAGTGCCAGGGCGGCCAAAAACAGGGGTGTATAGCGATGTTTCATAAATCCCTCGTGATATTCAAAAGCTAACCGCAGTGTGCAGCACCGGAGCTCAATTGCCAAATGTGGGGGGCAAAAAAAAGCCGGGGCGAACCCCGGCTTTTCATAGCCACTCAGTGGCAATTAAAGGTGGTCTTTTGCCGCACCCTCGTGGGTGCCGAGCACGTCGATTTCTTCTTCAGTCGCTGCCAGGGCGCCCCGATGGCCCTGATCAGTGCCAACATTGCCTTCGGCGCCATGCATCCAGTAAACCAGCTTGTTAGCCATGAAGAACAGGATGGCCGCGGCGGCAACCGCTGTGATCGCGATGCCACCGAAGATCGACAGGGCGTTATTTACCATGTCTGCCTCGTTGCCGTGGCCGATGAACGATCCGATGAAGCCGGCCAGGTAATTGGCCAGGGCGGTGAAGCCAAACCAGGCGCCCATCATCAACGATGCCAGGCGCAGCGGAGCTAACTTGGTGACCATGGACAGGCCGATGGGTGACAGGCAGAGCTCGCCCATGGTGTGGAAGAAGTAGGCTGCCACCAACCAGAACATGCCGGTTTTCACAGTCACGTCACCGCCCTGGGACAGGGTGGCGCCGATCATGAACAGGAAGCCCACGGCCAGCAGCACCAGGCCCAGCGAGAACTTCACCGGTGAGGTGGGTTCGTGATCGCCCATCTTCACCCACAAGGCTGCAAACAGCGGCGCAAAAACAAAGATGAAGAAAGGATTCAGGGACTGGAACCAGGTGGTGGGCACTTCAAATCCGCCGACCACACGGTCGGTGAACTCGTTGGCATACAGGTTCATCAGCCCGCCGGCCTGCTCGAAACCGGCCCAGAAAATAATGGTGAACACACCCATGATCATGATGACCTTGATGCGATCAAACTCCTGCTTGGTCAGGGGTTCTTTTTTGGTCACGTCGGCCTGGGCCGCCAGGGAAGCCTTGGCGGCGGGAACGACGCCTATGTCACCCAGGTATTTTTGTGCGAAGCCCAGCTGAACGACCAGTGACAGCACCATGCCGATACCCGCAGCCACGAAACCCGCCTGCCAGCTTCCGCCAAATGCGTTGACCACTGAGCCAACAATGATGCCGGACAGGAATGCGCCCAGGTTGATGCCCATGTAAAAGATCGTGAAGGCGCCATCGCGACGGTGATCGCCCTCGTGATACAGGTCGCCCACCATGGTGGAGATATTTGGCTTGAATAGGCCGTTACCCGCGATCAGCAGGGCCAGGCCCAGATAGAACGCCTGGTTTTCCATTCCCGGAATCCATGCGTGGGGAGTGCCCAGCATGAACTGGCCGGCTGCCATCAGGGTGCCGCCCATAATGATCGCCTTGCGCTGGCCGAGAACGTTGTCGGCCAACCATCCGCCAAGCAGGGGCGTAATGTAAACCAGGCCGGTGAACCAGCCATACAGCTGCAGCGCACTGGCGTTATCCCAACCGAGGCCGTGACCGCCATCAGATCGCATCCGGTCTACCAGGTAGAGAACCAGGATGGCGCGCATGGCGTAATAGCTGAACCGCTCCCACATTTCTGTGGTGAAAAGCAGGAAAAGCCCCTTTGGATGGCCGAGAAAGTCTCCGGCTGAGGCGGGTGCCTTGGACATGGATTAACTCCTTACCTGTCGTCGAGTTCTACACCAGCGTTGCGGCGCAGACCGCAACGCTCGCGCGTGATTTACAAAATAAAGCGGGCATTATATGCCTCAAATACCACTGGATGTCTAAATGTGGCCCCCAGGTCGCCATCCCTGTAACTCAGGATTTTTCAGCTTCTTCTTTTCTTTGGGCCTCAACTTCCTTGTATCCCGGAACCATAATCCGTGACATCACTATCCCTACCTCGTACAGGATGTACACGGGTAGGGCCAGCAAGGTCTGGGAAATCACATCCGGTGGCGTCAGCAACATTCCCACTACAAAAGCGCCGAGAAACACGTAGGCGCGCTTTTCAGTCAGCTCCTTGGGGGTAACCAGGCCCGCCCGGACCATCAATACCGTGGCTACCGGCACCTCGAAGGCGATGCCAAAGGCGAAGAATAGCGTTAGTACAAAGTCCAGGTAGGAGGTGATATCGGTCATTACCGCCACGCCCTCAGGAGCGACGGCGGTGAAAAAGCCGAACATCAGCGGAAAGACCACGTAGTAAGCGAACGCCACGCCAAGGTAGAACAAGGCGATGCTGGAGACCAGCAAAGGCATGACGAAGCGTCTTTCTTGTTGATACAGGCCGGGAGCCACGAACGCCCAGGCCTGGCTGAGGATTACCGGTATCGCCAGGAATATTGCCAGCAGGAAGGTCAGCTTAAACGGCGTGAGAAATGGCGATGCCACCTGGGTGGCGATCATGGTAGCCCCCTCCGGCAGTTTCTCCATCAGCGGCAGGGCGACCAGTCGAAAAAGAATTTCTGAAAACGGCGCCAGGCATGCGAAGAGAATCAATACGGCGATGATCATCTTCATCAATCGGCCGCGTAACTCCAGCAAATGTGAGAGCAGCGTGCCCTCGGCCAGGGGTTCTGCGCTATTGGAATTTGGAGAGGAGGTCATCGGGAACGGCCTAGTCTTCGGCGCTGGATTTGGGCTTTTCGTCTGCCGCCGGTGCTTTAGTGGCCTCCGGTTTGGCCGCAGGGTCGACCTTCATGGATTCCTTGAATACCTCGGCCTGCTTTTTCAGCTCGGATAATTCCATCTCTGATTCGAGTTGGGTACGAAGGCTGCGAGCCATGGCCTTGGCCTGGCCGGTCCAGCGACCCAGTCGTCTGGCGACCTTGGGCAAGCGTTCCGGCCCCAGGACCATCAGCCCCAGGGCTCCGATTAGCAGAAGTTCCCAGAATCCAACGTCAAACATGGAGGGTGCTCAGGAGTGATTTTCCTTGGCCTTCTCGTTCTCAGAGGATTCGAAGCTGGCGTCCTCGCGCTTCTCGCTGACCTTTTTGGTCTCTTCTTGCTCCGCATCGCTCATGGAGTTGCGAAAGCCTTTTACGGCGCCGCCAAGATCAGAGCCAAGGCCCTTGAGCTTCTTGGTGCCGAAGACCATTACAACGATAAGCAGAACGATCAACAGCTGCCATATACTGATACCACCTAGTCCCATGTCTACTCCGGTCCCGGCTGATTAAGGAATCCCAATGATACTGCAAAAAGCGTGAAAGCGAGGCAACCTTCTTTATTGCCTGTTTTTAGCCTGCGGGCGGGGTCTGCAGCCAGAAGGTAACCGGCCCATCGTTAACCAGGTGCACCTGCATGTCGGCGCCGAACACACCGGCCTCAACTGTCTGATGTGATTTCCGGGCCTGTTTAAGTAAATAGGCAAACAAAGATTGCGCTTCTTCAGGCGGTGCAGCCGGGGTAAAGCTGGCACGGGTACCTTTGCGGGTATCGGCGGCCAGGGTGAACTGGGGTACCAGCAGCAGGCCGCCGCGGGTGTCGTTCAGGCTCAAGTTCATCTTCTGATCGGCGTCGGGGAACGCGCGAAACGCAAGGATTTTCTCCAGCAATCGGCGGGCGCTGTCCTCTCCATCGCCACGCTGCACCCCGACCAGGGTAAGAAGGCCGGGCCCGATCTCGCCGGTAATCTCGCCCGCCACCACGACTTTTGCCCGTTTTACACGCTGAATCAGTCCGATCATTTTCAGGAGTCCGAGTGAAGACGTGGCCATTGTACTGGCTTTGCACGGCAAAGCACCGTGTCGGGGTGAATTCTTGGGGCGGCAGGCCCTGCATATTC
>JAOTSW010000004.1 GCA_029864735.1 Chromatiales bacterium
CCAAGGAAGAAGGCGGTCGTCACACTCCGTTCTTCAAGGGCTACCGTCCTCAGTTTTACTTCCGTACCACCGACGTAACCGGTGCGGTTGAGATGCCTGAGGGTGTTGAGATGGTGATGCCTGGCGACAACATTCAGATGAAGGTTGAGCTGATTGCGCCGATCGCCATGGAAGATGGTCTGCGTTTTGCAATCCGTGAAGGTGGCCGTACCGTTGGCGCCGGCGTGGTTGCCAAGATCATCGAATAAGATCGGTTTGTCGCAGTAATGCTTTATAGGCCAGTAGCTCAATTGGCAGAGCGGCGGTCTCCAAAACCGCAGGTTGGGGGTTCGATTCCCTCCTGGCCTGCCACGTAATAAAGAGCCCGGCACCGGAAACGGTGTCGGGCTTGGCAGTCTAAATACATGAATGCAAAGACAGATACCGGTCCCAGCGCCTTTGACAAGCTGCTCCTAGTCGTCGCGATTGCGATGATCATTGGCGGCATTGTGGCGTTTTATTCCTTTCCTGAACTGCCCTCGGTGGTTCGGGCGCTTGTGGTGATTTTTGCCACTATCGCTGGTCTCACGACGGCCATGATGACGACGCCCGGCAGAGAGCTGTGGCACTTCATCGTTGGTTCGCGGATAGAGGTTCGCAAGATGGTCTGGCCTAATCGCCAGGAGACCATGCAGACCACTATGGCGGTAATCGTTTTTGTGCTGGTGATGGGCGTGTTCTTCTGGGTGCTGGACATGTTCCTGCTCTGGGCGACTCGTCTGCTGACCGGCCAGGGAGGCTAGGCTTATGGCGTTGCGCTGGTACGTGGTCCATGCCTACTCGAATTTCGAGTATAAGGTCGCTGAATCGTTGAGAGAGCGCGCCAGGCTTGCCGGACTTGAGGACAAGTTTGGTGAGATTCTCGTTCCCACCGAGGAAGTGGTCGAAATGCGCGATGGCCAGAAGCGTCGTAGCGAGCGCAAGTTTTTCCCTGGCTATGTACTGGTCCAGATGGAAATGAACGACGACACCTGGCACCTGGTGAAAGAAGTTCCCAGGGTACTTGGTTTCATTGGCGGGTCCTCGGATCGCCCTGCGCCGATTTCAGAGAAGGAGGCCAATGCCATCCTTCGTAGAGTGGAAGAGGGCGTAGACAAGCCTCGTCCGAAAGTATTGTTTGAAGTGGGCGAAGTGGTCCGCGTCAATGATGGTCCCTTCAACGATTTCAATGGAGTGGTTGAAGAGGTCAATTACGACAAGAGCAAATTGCGTGTGGCGGTGCAGATACTGGGTCGCTCCACGCCGGTTGAACTAGGATTTGGTCAAGTCGAGAAGACCTGACCCTAGAAAACATGGACGTGGTCGGGAACTTTCCCGGCAGGTTCGAAATGGAAATGGTGGGGAGCCCTAAACAGGCGTTTGAACCCAAATGAGGAAATATCATGGCTAAGAAAGTTACGGGCTACATTAAGTTGCAAGTGCCCGCCGGTGCCGCTAACCCTAGTCCGCCTGTAGGTCCGGCGCTGGGTCAGCATGGCGTAAACATCATGGAATTCTGCAAGGCTTTCAATGCCAAGACTGACAGCATTGAAAAGGGTATGCCGATTCCGGTCGTGATCACCGTTTATGGCGATCGCAGCTTCACCTTTATCACCAAGACCCCTCCCGCTGCCGTGCTTCTTCGCAAGGCCGCTGGCATTGCCAAGGGTAGTGGCGAGCCCAACACCCGCAAGGTTGGCAAGGTCACCCGCGCCCAGTTGGAAGAGATCGCCACTATCAAGATGGCAGACCTGACCGCCGCTGACATGGACGCCGCCGTGCGTACCATCGCCGGCAGTGCTCGTAGCATGGGCTTGGAAACGGAAGGTGTGAACTAATGGCCAAAGTTACCAAAAGACAGAAGACCTTCCGCGAAAAGCTGGAAGCCGGCAAGATTTATTCTGCCGATGAGGCCTTGGGTCTGCTGAAAGAGCTGGCAAGCGCCAAGTTCGTTGAATCCATTGATGTGGCAGTGAATCTGGGTATTGACGCGCGTAAGTCAGACCAGGTCGTACGTGGTTCCACCGTGCTTCCCAACGGTACCGGCAAAACGGTGCGTGTGGCTGTATTCGCCCAGGGTGAGAACGCTGAGAAGGCCCTGGCCGCAGGTGCTGACGTGGTCGGTTTTGACGACCTTGCCGAGCAGGTGCAGGCTGGACAGCTGGACTTTGACGTAGTTATTGCCACTCCCGACGCCATGCGCGTTGTTGGCAAGCTGGGTCAGATCCTGGGTCCGCGTGGCCTGATGCCTAACCCCAAGGTAGGCACTGTGACCGCTGATGTCGCGACAGCTGTGAATAATGCCAAGAGTGGCCAGGTTCGGTACCGAGCCGACAAGGCCGGCATCGTTCATTGCTCAATCGGCAACGTCAAGTTCGAAGTCGACGCGCTGCGTGAAAACCTGCAGTCGCTGCTGACCGCGCTGGTCAAGGCTAAGCCCGCAAGTTCCAAGGGTGTTTATCTGAAGCGTTTGACCGTGTCCACCACCATGGGCCCGGGCGTTTCAGTGGATCAAGGTAGTTTGAATTTTTAGGAAGTAGAGCACGGCAATAATGTGAAAGGTCGGATTAACGATTTTGGATCATTGTTGTTGTCGCAAAGGATTGCGTTACATCAAAGACCGCAGGTGGCTTCGTTCCAGGATGGTTCGAGGCCTTAATTGGAATCCGAAAGGATTGGCCTGCGCAGATGGTGTTACCCGAGTCAGTTCGCCTGGTAACGGTCACCATCGAAAGGGCGGTTTCCTTATGGATGTGGAAACCTTGGTTTCTGGTTGACTATTAGACCAGGAGGATTGAATGGCACTCAGACTCGAAGACAAGAAAGCGCTTGTCGCCGAGGTGAACGCTACTGCATCGACAGCATTGTCGGCGGTTGCGGCGGAGTATTCCGGCTTGACCGTGACACAGATGACCGAATTCCGAGCCAAGGCTCGTGAACAAGGCGTTTACGTCAAAGTGGTTAAGAACACCCTGGCGAAAAGAGCAATCGAAGGTACCGAGTTCGAATGTCTCAAGGAAGTGCTGCAGGGACCTTTGGTCCTTGTGTTTTCTACGGAAGATCCCGGTTCCGCCGCTAGGGTGGTAAAGGATTTCGCCAAGGAAAACGACAAGCTGGTTACTACCGCAGTTGCAGTAGGTGGGCGGGTTTATCCTGCCTCCGACCTGGAACGGCTGGCCAGCTTGCCGACTCTGGATCAGGCTCGCGCAATATTGCTCGGCGTGTTCCAGGCACCTGCTTCCCAGTTGGTGCGTACCCTGGCAGAACCTTCTGCCATGTTGGTTCGTACTCTGGCGGCATACGGTGAAAAGCAAGCAGCATAAACGCCTTCGAGGCACGAACTTATTTTTTATTACTCGGGTAGTAAGCATTTTAGGAGTTAGAAATGTCTATTTCCAATGAAGATCTGATTAAAGCTCTTAGCGAAAAGAGCGTGATGGAAGTTGTTGAACTGGTTAAGTCTCTTGAAGAAGCATGGGGCGTTTCTGCCGCTGCTCCTGTGGCCGTGGCCGCAGCTGGTGGTGCCGATGCCGGCGCTGCTGTTGAAGAGAAGACTGAGTTTGACGTGGTAATGACCAGTTTCGGCGCAAACAAAGTGTCCGTGATCAAGGTTATCCGTGCCCTGACCGGTCTTGGTTTGAAAGAAGCCAAAGACATGGTTGAAGGCGCTCCTGCGACCGTTAAAGAAGGCGTGTCAAAGGATGAAGCTGCTGATGTAAAGAAGCAGCTTGAAGAGGCTGGCGCTTCCGTCGAGGTCAAGTAAGACCCGATGCAGGGGCACAGCCCGCTGTACCAGGCGAGGGCTGGCGACGAATAGTCGCCGGCCTTTTGCCGCTTGAATTTAGTGGTTTCGTAATTTGCGGAATCCCGTCCCGATCACAAGATCGAGGCGCTTTGAACACTAGTCCGGAACGAGGGTGGACCAGATGGCGTATTCGTTCACTGAGAAGAAGCGCATCCGTAAGGACTTCGGCAAAAGGCCGAGTATCCTGGATGTGCCTTACCTGCTGGCGATCCAGCTTGACTCATATCGATCATTTCTTCAGGCGGATAAAACCGTTGAGAATAGAGAAGATGTGGGGTTGCATGCGGCGTTTAAGTCCGTGTTTCCCATCATTAGTTACTCCGGAAACGCGCAGCTTGAATATGTAAGCTACCGTCTCTGTGATCCAGTATTCGACGTTAAGGAATGCCAGATCCGTGGGCTGACCTATTCGGCGCCTTTGCGCGTAAAGGTCCGCCTGGTCATTTTTGATCGTGAAGTTTCCGGGGCCAACAAGCCCATTAAGGATGTTCGCGAACAGGAAGTGTACCTGGGCGAATTACCGTTGATGACCGAAAACGGCACCTTTGTAATCAATGGTACCGAGCGTGTCATCGTGTCTCAGTTGCACCGTTCACCGGGTGTGTTCTTTGACCACGACAAGGGCAAGAGCCATTCCTCCGGGAAGTTGTTGTTCTCCGCCCGCGTGATCCCCTACCGCGGATCCTGGTTGGACTTCGAGTTCGATCCCAAGGATGCGTTGTTTGCTCGTATTGACCGCCGCCGCAAGCTGCCGGTGAGCGTCATCCTGCGCGCCCTGGGTTACACCAATCAGCAGATGCTGGACATCTTCTTTGAGAAGAATGTGTTCCGCATTTCCAAGAAGGGTATCAAGCTTGACCTGGTGCCTGAACGGCTGAAGGGTGAAAGCGCTGTCTTTGATATCAAGATTGGCCGCAAGGTTATCGTTGAGGAAGGCCGCCGCATTACCGCTCGTCACGTGCGCGACATCGCAAGTGCCGGCTTGACCCAGCTGGATGTGCCTGTCGATTACCTGGTTGGCAAGATCCTGGCTCACGACGTTGTGGATACCGACAGTGGCGAAGTTCTGGCTGAGGCCAATGAAGAGCTGACTACCGAGTTGGTGGAGAAAATGGTCGAAATGGGTGTTGGCGAAATCAGCACCCTTTACGTGAACGACCTGGATCGTGGTCCCTACCTCTCCAACAGCCTGCGTATCGATAACACCCGGACGCCGCTGGAGGCGTTGGTTGAGATTTACCGCATGATGCGTCCGGGCGAGCCGCCCACCAAGGAAGCGGCCGAAAACCTGTTCCACAATCTGTTCTTCAACCACGAGCGTTACGATTTGTCCGCCGTGGGGCGAATGAAGTTCAACCGTCGCGTCTATCGTGACGAGATTATCGGACCGGGCGTGCTCTACGATGGCGTCTACTTCAATGGTCGCAAGGACGAATTCGCCAAAACCTTGTTCGAGCAGCATG
Organism: Chromatiales bacterium; assembly: GCA_029864735.1. Taxonomy (GTDB): domain Bacteria; phylum Pseudomonadota; class Gammaproteobacteria; order Steroidobacterales; family BM003; genus CAKZML01. The sequence continues at coordinate 5,287 of JAOTSW010000004.1, forward strand.
GGGAAAGCGTATCGGACATCATTGATGTGCTGAAGACCTTGTGTGCAATTCGTGATGGCAACGGCACGGTCGATGATATCGATCACCTTGGCAACCGCCGCGTACGTAGCGTTGGCGAAATGGCCGAGAACTCATTCCGTATCGGCCTGGTCCGTGTGGAAAGAGCGGTGAAGGAACGTCTGACCCTGGCTGAATCCGAGGGCCTGATGCCCCAGGAAATGATCAATGCCAAGCCGGTAGCAGCCGCTGTGAAGGAATTCTTTGGTTCCTCCCAGTTGTCGCAGTTTATGGATCAGAACAACCCGCTTTCCGAGGTTACCCATAAGCGTCGTATTTCGGCCTTGGGCCCCGGTGGTCTGACCCGCGAACGTGCAGGCTTCGAAGTGCGGGATGTGCACCCGACCCATTACGGTCGTGTATGCCCGATTGAGACCCCTGAAGGCCCGAACATTGGTTTGATCAACTCGCTGGCAGTTTATGCACGGACTAACGATTACGGGTTTATGGAAACCCCATATCGCAAGGTTGAGAACGGCAAGGTCACCGAGAAGATCGAATACCTGTCGGCCATCGAGGAAGGCCAGTATGTGATCGCCCAGGCAAACGCCGATCTGAATGCCAAGGGTGCCTTTGAGGACGAGCTGGTTTCCTGCCGTCATCAGAATGAATTCACCATGCTGCCGCCGGGCGAAATCAACTACATGGACGTGAGTCCCAAGCAGATTGTATCGGTAGCTGCCTCGCTGATTCCGTTCCTGGAACACGATGACGCCAACCGTGCGCTGATGGGATCGAACATGCAGCGCCAGGCAGTTCCCACTCTGCGTGCCGAAACCCCCTTGGTGGGTACCGGTATGGAAAGGGCTGTGGCGATCGACTCCGGTGTGACCGTAATTGCTGCTCGTGGCGGTATCGTTGATTCGGTTGATGCCTCGCGCATCGTCATCCGTGTGAATGATGACGAGGCCATGGCGGTAGAGTCCGGTGTGGATATCTACAACCTGACCAAGTACACCCGATCGAATCAGAACACCTGCATCAACCAGCGCCCGCTGGTGAAGGCCGGTAACCTGATCGCCCGCGGTGACGTTCTGGCTGACGGACCTTCAACTCACCTTGGTGAGTTGGCCCTGGGTCAGAACCTGCTGGTCGCGTTTATGCCCTGGAACGGCTACAACTTTGAGGATTCGATTCTCATCTCCGAGCGAGTGGTGCAGGAAGATCGTTTTACCACCATTCATATCGAAGAGCTGACCTGTGTTGCTCGCGACACCAAGCTTGGTTCGGAAGAAGTCACCTCTGATATTCCCAACGTTGGCGACAGCGCGCTAGGCAAGCTCGACGAGTCGGGTATCGCCTACATCGGCGCCGAAGTCCACGCGGGCGACATCCTGGTTGGTAAGGTTACGCCCAAGGGCGAGACCCAGCTGACCCCGGAAGAAAAATTGCTGAGGGCTATTTTCGGCGAGAAGGCATCGGACGTGAAAGATACGTCCCTGCGCGTTCCCCCGGGAATGGACGGTACCGTGATTGACGTTCGCGTATTCACCCGTGACGGTGTGGACAAGGACTCAAGAGCGCTTTCCGTTGAGGCTGACGAGTTGGCCAGCGTTCGCAAGGATCTGGATGACACCCGCCGCATCCTGGAAGCCGATATCTATCAGCGTGTGAAACGCATGCTGATCGGTAAGCTGGCCGATGGAGGCCCCGAGAAGCTCAAGGCTGGCAACAAGGTGACCGAAGCGTACCTTGACAGCCTTCCCCGTGAGCAGTGGTTCAAGGTGAGGATGCGCAACGAGGACGTGAGTTCTCAGCTTGAGCAGGCCGAGGAACGTATCAAGGCCATGCGCGAAGAGTTTGAAGTTCGCTACGAGGAGAAGAAGAAGAAAATCACCGCTGGTGATGAACTTGCTCCCGGCGTACTGAAGATGGTCAAGGTTTACCTGGCCGTTAAGCGTCGCGTACAGCCCGGTGACAAGATGGCCGGTCGTCATGGTAACAAGGGCGTTATTTCCACCATCGTTCCGGTTGAGGACATGCCTTATACCGAAGATGGCACGCCCGTGGATATCGTGTTGAACCCGTTGGGTGTGCCTTCACGTATGAACGTGGGCCAGGTGTTGGAGACTCACCTGGGATGGGCAGCCAAGGGGCTGGGTCATCGCATCGGCGAGATGCTGGACAGGCAGGCCAAGGCAGAGGAGCTTCGCGGTTTCCTTGATAAGGTCTACAACAAGTCGGGCGGCAAGTCTGAAGATCTCGATTCTCTGACTGAGGACGAGTTGATGGAACTTGCTGGCAACCTTCGAAACGGCGTGCCGATGGCTACGCCGGTGTTTGACGGTGCCGATGAAGCTGAAATCAAGGCGATGCTGGAGCTGGCTGGATTGCCGACTTCGGGTCAAACAACGCTAAATGATGGCCGTACCGGCGAGGCTTTCGATCGCCCGGTGACTGTCGGCTACATGTACATGCTGAAGCTCAACCACCTGGTGGATGACAAGATGCATGCACGTTCAACCGGTCCGTACAGTCTGGTTACGCAGCAGCCGTTGGGTGGTAAAGCCCAGTTCGGTGGTCAGCGCTTCGGTGAGATGGAGGTCTGGGCACTCGAGGCTTATGGCGCTTCCTACACCTTGCAGGAAATGCTGACGGTCAAGTCTGATGACGTCCAGGGCAGAACCAGAATGTATAAGAACATTGTGGACGGCACTCACGAGATGAGCGCAGGTATGCCCGAATCCTTCAATGTGTTGGTGAAGGAAATCAGGTCCCTGGGTATCAACATCGAGTTGGAGCAGGACTAGGCCTCCGGGTCTGGTCCTTCCACAAATCGAAAGCCGCAACAGGCAGGTGGCACGATGAAAGAGTTTCTGAATATATTTAAGCAGTCGACCCCCGAGGAAGACTTTGACGCGATTCGGATCAAGCTGGCTTCGCCAGACATGATTCGGTCATGGTCCTTTGGCGAAGTTAAAAAGCCGGAGACCATTAACTACCGTACGTTCAAACCTGAACGCGACGGTCTGTTCTGCGCCAAGATCTTTGGTCCCGTAAAGGACTACGAGTGTCTCTGCGGTAAGTACAAGCGTCTCAAGCACCGCGGTGTGGTGTGTGAGAAGTGTGGCGTGGAAGTGACCCAGTCCAAGGTCCGCCGCGAGCGCATGGCGCATATTGACCTGGCAAGCCCGGTCGCCCATATCTGGTTTCTGAAGTCGCTTCCGTCCCGTATCGGTTTGCTTCTGGATATGACCCTGCGCGAAATTGAGCGGGTGTTGTATTTCGAGGCCTTTGTGGTCGTCGAGCCCGGCATGACCGCCGAAATGGAGCGTGGCCAGCTGCTGTCTGATGAAGCCTATCTTGAGGCCATCGAAGAGCACGGTGACGAGTTTGATGCCCGCATGGGCGCGGAGGCTGTTTACGAACTGCTGCGCACCATCGACCTGGGCTCGGAAATCCTCAAGGTTCGCGAGGACATTGCCGGAACCAACTCAGACACCAAGATCAAGCGTCTGTCCAAGCGACTGAAGTTGCTGGAATCTTTCCAGGAATCTGACAACCGCCCGGAATGGATGGTGTTGACGGTGCTGCCTGTGTTGCCGCCGGACCTGCGTCCCCTGGTGCCCCTGGATGGCGGCCGCTTTGCGACCTCCGATCTGAACGATCTGTATCGTCGGGTAATCAACCGTAATAACCGCCTGCGTCGTTTGCTGGAGCTAAATGCTCCGGACATCATCGTGCGCAACGAAAAGCGCATGCTGCAGGAATCGGTAGATGCCTTGCTGGATAACGGTCGACGTGGTCGTGCCATTACCGGCACCAACAAGCGTCCGCTGAAGTCACTGGCTGACATGATCAAGGGTAAGCAGGGTCGCTTCCGCCAGAACTTGCTGGGTAAGCGAGTGGATTACTCCGGTCGTTCAGTGATCGTGGTAGGCCCGGCCCTGAAGCTGCACCAGTGTGGTCTTCCCAAGAAGATGGCGCTGGAATTGTTCAAGCCCTTTATTTTCTCCAAGCTTCAGCTGCGCGGCGAAGCGGCCACCATTAAGGCTGCCAAGCGCCTGGTTGAGCGCGAGGGTCCCGAGGTCTGGGATATCCTGGAGCAGGTGATTCGTGAGCATCCGGTCATGTTGAACCGTGCGCCCACCCTGCATCGTTTGGGTATCCAGGCATTTGAGCCCGTGTTGATTGAAGGCAAGGCCATTCAGCTGCATCCGCTGGTCTGTACAGCGTTCAACGCTGACTTTGACGGTGATCAGATGGCTGTTCACGTGCCCCTTTCGCTGGAAGCCCAGCTTGAGGCCCGTGCGTTGATGATGTCTTCGAACAACATTCTGTCCCCGGCAAACGGCGAGCCCATCATTGTCCCCTCACAGGACGTGGTGCTGGGTCTGTACTACATGACTCGCGAGCGTGTTAACGCCCAGGGCGAAGGCATGTTGTTCTCTGACGTGGCCGAAGTGCACCGTGCCTACGAGAGCCGGAGCCTGCATCTGCAGGCCCGGATCAAGGTACGTATCAATCAGAACGTGCTGGATGAGTCTGGTGAAATGCATGAAAGCACCAGTTTGATCAGCACTACTACCGGTCGCGCATTGCTGTCCGAGATTCTGCCGAAGGGCCTGCCTTTCGAGCTTGTAAATCACGCCATGAGCAAGAAGGCCATTTCGAACGTAGTGAACGAATGCTACCGCAAGGTTGGTTTGAAAGAGACCGTGGTGTTTGCTGACCAGCTGATGTACACGGGTTTCCGTTACGCTACCCGCGCAGGTGCTTCTATCGCCGCCGATGACATGGTCGTGCCGGAAGAGAAGGGTAAGATTCTGGAACGTGCGGAGCGTGAAGTTAAGGAAATCCAGGACCAGTATTCCTCCGGTCTTGTGACCAACGGCGAGCGCTACAATAAGGTTGTGGATATCTGGTCGCGTACCAACGAGCAGGTGGCCAAGGCCATGATGGATATGCTCGGTGCCGAAATGGTGGCTGATGCGAAAGGCAAAATGGTTGAGCAGGAGTCCTTTAACTCCATCTACATGATGGCCGACTCCGGTGCTCGAGGCTCTGCTGCACAGATTCGTCAGCTTGCCGGTATGCGTGGCCTGATGGCCAAGCCCGATGGCTCCATCATCGAGACCCCGATTACTGCAAACTTCCGCGAAGGCCTGAATGTTCTGCAGTACTTCATCTCGACTCACGGTGCTCGTAAGGGCCTGGCTGATACCGCGTTGAAGACGGCTAACTCCGGTTACCTGACCCGTCGCCTGGTCGACGTGGCACAGGATCTGGTGGTTACCGAGATCGATTGTGGCGCCGAAGAAGGTCTGATCATGACCCCGCTGGTTGAAGGCGGCGACGTGGTTGAGCCCTTGCGCGAGCGTGTGCTCGGTCGTGTAGTTGCTACGGATCTGTTGCGTCCGGGCACCGACGAAGTCCTGGTTGAGGCCGGCACCCTGCTCGACGAGCTTTGGGTTCGCAAGCTGGAAGAGGCCAGTGTGGACCAGGTCCATGTGCGTTCACCCATCGCTTGTAACACGCGCTACGGTGTGTGTGCGCAGTGCTATGGCCGTGATCTGGCGCGTGGTAATCGCATCAATATTGGCGAGGCGGTCGGCGTTATTGCTGCCCAGTCAATTGGTGAGCCGGGTACCCAGTTGACCATGCGTACCTTCCATATTGGTGGTGCTGCATCCCGTTCCGCGGCTGTGAACAGCGTGGAAATCAAGGGCAGTGGCGTATTGCGTCTGCACAACATCAAGATGGTCCACCATGAGAAGGGTCACTGGGTTGCAGTGTCTCGCTCCGGTGAGATGGGTGTCATGGATGAGTTCGGTCGCGAGCGCGAGCGTTACAAGGTGCCTTATGGCGCCACCATCCTGGTAGAAGACGGTGCCGAGGTTAAATCGGGCCAGGTCGTCGCGACCTGGGATCCGCACACCCATCCGGTTGTGACCGAAGTATCAGGTGTCGTGAGATTCGAAGACTTTGAGGACGGTGTTACCGTTTCTCGCCAGGTCGACGACATCACGGGCCTGAGCAGTATTGTGGTGCTTGATCCCAAGCAGCGCGGTGCTGGAGGTAAGGATCAGCGCCCGGTGGCCAAACTGGTGGATGCCAAGGGCAAGCCCATCTTCTTCGCCAATACCGAGATTCCCGCGGTTTACACTCTGCCTACTGGCGCGATCATCAGTCTGGATGATGGCGACAAGGTGACCCTGGGTGACGTTATTGCACGTATCCCGCAGGAATCTTCGAAGACTCGTGATATCACCGGTGGTTTGCCCCGGGTTGCTGACTTGTTCGAAGCCCGGAAGCCCAAGGAATCGGCTATTTTGGCTGAGCATTCGGGTACCATCAGCTTCGGCAAGGAAACCAAGGGCAAGGTTCGCCTGGTAATCACCAGCGAAGATTCGACCTACGAAGTGCTGATTCCGAAGTGGGTTCGCCTTAACGTGTTTGAGGGTGAGCAGGTCGTTCGTGGCGAAATTATCGCTGACGGCGAGCTCAATCCTCATGACATCCTGCGCTTGCGCGGAGCCGAAGAACTGGCTGATTACCTGGTTCGCGAGATCCAGGACGTCTACCGTCTGCAGGGCGTGAAGATTAACGACAAGCACATCGAGGTGATCATCCGCCAGATGCTGCGCAAGATTGAAATCACCTCACCCGGTGATTCCCGCTTCTTGCGTGGTGAGCAGCTGGATCGTGCGCGGGTTCAGGAAGCCAACGAGGCGGTGCAGAGCGCTGGCAAGGACGGGGCGACCTTTGCTCCGCTGTTGCTGGGTATCACCAAGGCTTCTCTGGCTACCGAATCGTTCATCTCGGCGGCATCGTTCCAGGAAACCACCAGGGTTCTTACCGAGGCTGCAGTACGCGGTTTGCGGGATGATCTGCGCGGTCTGAAGGAAAATGTCATCGTCGGCCGACTTATTCCGGCTGGTACCGGTTTCTCCTACCATGCCGAACGTCGTCGTACTCACGAAGACCGGATGGCTGAGGAATTCCGTACCCTGGCGGCTGAGACCGAGGCTGCAGCAGCAGCTGAGGCTGCCCAGGCAGCCGAAGCCGAAGCCGAAGAAGCTCTCGGGGTTACCGAGGAAGAATAGCCAAAAGGCTCCGGGGGTGGGGCCGCCAGCGGTCCCACCCCCGGTTTTTTTGTGCTGGCACCATTTGGTTGCGCCTCCTGACGTTGACAGGGGGGCCTCACCAAAATAAAATGCTCGGTCTTTATCTCGACCGGGCGTAAATCACCCGCCCGCGTTGTAGACTGGCGGAATATATGAGTCCGGGTCGTCATTGGGTTGACGACCCGGTTCTGCTCTGGGAACGGCTAAGTATGGTCACCATTTCCCAAAGCCAACAATTTGACTGAGCAAGAAGTAGATCTTATGGCAACTGTTAATCAGCTGGTGCGGAAACCGCGCAAGTCGAAGAAGGAAAAGAGCACTGTGCCGGCTTTGGCGGCATGCCCGCAGAAGCGTGGCGTTTGCACTCGTGTGTACACCACTACACCGAAGAAGCCGAATTCGGCTTTGCGCAAGGTGGCTCGTGTCCGTCTTACCAATGGCTTCGAAGTATCCAGCTACATTGGTGGTGAGGGCCATAACTTGCAGGAGCACTCGGTTGTCATGATTCGTGGTGGTCGTGTGAAGGATCTGCCTGGTGTGCGTTATCACACCATCCGCGGCACCCTTGACTGCGCCGGCGTTAGCGATCGCCGCAAAGGTCGTTCCAAGTATGGCGCCAAGCGTCCCAAGTCCTAATTTGGCCCGCCGCGCGAGCTGTAAGAATTCCTGAGGAATTATCATGTCAAGACGTACATCTGCCCCCAAGCGACTCATCCTGCCCGATCCCAAGTTCGGAAGTGAGATGCTTGCCAAATTTATGAACATGGTGATGAACAGCGGCAAAAAGTCTGTCGCTGAGCAAATCATCTATGGTGCTATCGAGCGTATCTCCGAGCGCAATAAGTGCGACGCGGCGCGAGCCCTTGAAGTGCTGGAACAAGCCCTTGAAAACGTAAAACCTGCTGTTGAGGTGAAGTCCCGCCGTGTTGGTGGTGCTACCTACCAGGTGCCGGTGGAGGTTCGTCCTTCCCGTCGCCAGACACTGGCAATGCGTTGGGTTATTGATTCGGCCCGCAAACGCAGCGAGAAGTCCATGGCCCACCGCCTGGCTAACGAGCTGATGGATGCTGCCGAAAGCAGAGGCGCTGCTGTGAAGAAGCGTGAAGATACGCATCGCATGGCCGAAGCCAACAAGGCATTCGCACACTACCGCTGGTAACCCCAACGGCCCGAGACTAGACGTTACGAAGTCATCAAAGAGGACTTTGAAGTGGCACGCACGACCCCAATTTCCCGCTATCGCAATATTGGCATCATGGCTCACATTGATGCCGGTAAGACCACCACCACGGAGCGCGTGCTGTTTTACACGGGCGTTTCTCACAAGATTGGTGAGGTGCATGATGGCGCCGCGACCATGGACTGGATGGAGCAAGAGCAGGAGCGTGGTATTACTATCACCTCTGCCGCCACCACCTGTTTCTGGGCCGGTATGGAGCAGCAGTTCGAACAGCACCGTATCAACATTATTGATACCCCCGGGCACGTTGACTTCACCATTGAAGTGGAGCGTAGCCTGCGAGTGCTCGATAGCGCCGTAGCAGTGTTCTGTGCGGTTGGCGGTGTTGAGCCCCAGTCCGAAACAGTCTGGCGCCAGGCTAATAAATACAAAGTGCCGCGCATGGCATTCATCAACAAGATGGACCGCGCCGGCGCCAATTTCCTGCGGGTTGTTAAGCAGTTGAAGGACCGCCTGGGTGCCAACCCGGTGCCCCTGCAGATTGCTATCGGCGCTGAGGAAAACTTCAAGGGCGTGGTTGACCTGATCAAGATGAAGGCCATTTACTGGAATGAAGAAAACCAGGGGATGACCTTCGAGGAGCGGGAAATTCCTGCCGACCTGGTCGATCTGTGCAAAGAGTATCGCGAGAAGCTGGTTGAGGCTGCTGCTGAAGCTAACGAAGAGCTTCTGAACAAATACCTCGAAGGCGAAGAGCTGAGCCCGGCAGAGATCAAGAAAGGTCTGCGCAAGCGCACCATTGCTAACGAAATTGTCCCGGTTCTGTGTGGTTCCGCCTTTAAGAACAAGGGCGTACAGGCCATGCTGGACGCCGTGGTCGAACTGGCTCCGTCCCCCGCGGACGTGGTTGCTATCCGCGGTATCCTGGACGACGAGTCTGAAGGTACGCGTCCGAACACCGACGAAGCGCCTTTTGCAGCGCTGGCGTTCAAGATTGCCACTGATCCTTTCGTGGGTTCGCTGACCTTCTTCCGGGTGTACTCGGGTGTACTGAATTCTGGTGATTTCGTATACAACCCGGTGAAGGGTAAGAAAGAGCGCATCGGCCGTATCCTGCAGATGCACGCGAATAACCGGGAAGAAATCAAGGAAGTACGTGCCGGAGATATCGCCGCTGCAGTGGGTCTTAAGGACGTCACTACCGGTGATACCCTGTGTGACCTCAAGGAAAAGATCACCCTGGAGCGTATGGAATTCCCCGAGCCTGTGATCTCTGTGGCCGTGGAGCCCAAGACCAAGGCTGACCAGGAGAAGATGGGCGTCGCCCTGTCCAAGCTGGCCAAGGAAGATCCTTCTTTCCGCGTGCACACCGACGAAGAGTCAGGCCAGACCATTATTTCAGGTATGGGCGAGTTGCACCTGGACATCATCGTTGACCGTATGCGTCGCGAGTTCCACGTAGAAGCCAATGTGGGCAAGCCCCAGGTTGCTTACCGCGAAACGATCCGCAGCGAAGTCGAGCAGGAAGGCAAGTTCGTTCGCCAGTCCGGTGGTCGTGGTCAGTTCGGCCATGTCTGGATTCGTCTGGGTCCGACCGAAGCCGGTACCGGTTACGTGTTCGACAACGCGATCGTTGGTGGTGTTGTTCCCAAGGAATACATTCCCGCGGTGGACAAGGGCATCAAGGAAGCCATGGGCAACGGCGTGCTCGCCGGCTTCCCGGTGGTCGATGTCAAGGCTACCTTGTACGATGGCTCATACCATGACGTTGACTCCAGTGAAATGGCGTTCAAGATTGCCGGTTCCATGGCATTCAAGGCGGCTATGGCGAGAGCCAAGCCGGTATTGCTTGAGCCCATCATGAAGGTTGAGGTTGTCACCCCTGAGGATTACATGGGTGATGTCATGGGCGATCTTAATCGTCGCCGTGGTCTTCCCCAGGGTATGGAAGACACTCCGTCAGGCAAGACCATCCAGGCTGAGGTCCCATTGTCCGAAATGTTTGGCTACGCGACCGATTTACGGTCCATGAGCCAGGGTCGCGCCACGTACTCCATGGAATTCCTGAAGTACAACGAAGTGCCCAACAGCGTTGCAGATTCAATTATCAAAAAAGCTTCCTGATTAAGCTTTTGACTGAGGTATAGAAAGGTGTCGAAAGAGAAATTTCAACGTACAAAGCCCCATGTGAACGTGGGAACGATCGGTCACGTGGATCATGGCAAGACTACGCTGACAGCAGCGCTGACCAAGGTCATGGCTGAGAAGCATGGTGGTGAGGTTCGTGCGTACGATCAGATTGATAACGCACCTGAAGAGAAGGCGCGTGGTATCACGATTGCGACGGCTCACGTGGAATACGAAAGTGACGTGCGTCACTACGCCCATGTTGACTGCCCCGGGCATGCTGACTATGTGAAGAACATGATCACCGGTGCTGCCCAGATGGACGGCGCGATTCTGGTTGTGTCGGCCGCTGACGGTCCCATGCCCCAGACCCGTGAGCACATTTTGCTTGCCCGTCAGGTTGGTGTGCCGTACATCGTTGTCTACCTGAACAAGGCGGACATGGTTGACGATGCCGAGTTGCTTGAGCTGGTGGAGATGGAAGTGCGCGAGCTGCTGTCCACCTACGAGTTCCCTGGTGATGACACCCCGATTGTGACCGGTTCTGCGCTGAAGGCCTTTGAAGGCGATGAGAGCGAGATTGGTGTTCCGTCGGTGATCAAGCTGATCGAAGCCATGGACAGCTACATTCCCGAGCCGGAGCGTGCGATTGACGGTGCGTTCCTGATGCCGATTGAAGATGTGTTCTCGATCTCTGGTCGTGGCACGGTGGTGACCGGTCGTATCGAGCGCGGCATTGTGAAGGTTGGCGAGGAAGTGGCGATTGTGGGTATCCATGACACCACCAAGACCATCTGCACCGGTGTTGAGATGTTCCGCAAGCTGCTTGACCAGGGTCAGGCTGGTGACAACGTAGGCGTGTTGCTGCGTGGCACCAAGCGTGATGATGTTGAGCGTGGTCAGGTTCTGGCCAAGCCCGGATCGATCACCCCGCACACCAAGTTTGAAGCCGAGGTTTACATTCTGACCAAGGAAGAAGGCGGTCGTCACACTCCGTTCTTCAAGGGCTACCGTCCTCAGTTTTACTTCCGTACCACCGACGTAACCGGTGCGGTTGAGATGCCTGAGGGTGTTGAGATGGTGATGCCTGGCGATAACATTCAGATGAAGGTTGAGCTGATTGCGCCGATCGCCATGGAAGATGGTCTGCGTTTTGCAATCCGTGAAGGTGGCCGTACCGTTGGCGCCGGCGTGGTTGCCAAGATCATCGAATAAGACAGAATCCGGAAGGCGGGTAGGCCGGTTGGTCGGCCCGCCATTCGATTCGAAACAAGATTAAATAGAATCCAGCTGGAGTCGTTTCCGGTTGTGAGTATTAACGAACGAATCACGTCCCGGGTGGGACGGCCCCTCTGGGGGTACTAGGAGCAGGTCCAATGGCCACCAATCAGACTATTCGCATTCGCCTGAAGGCTTTCGATCACCGACTGATTGATACCTCAGCGCGTGAAATCGTAGAAACTGCCCGGCGCACTGGCGCCCAGGTGCGTGGTCCGATTCCGCTGCCCACCAAGATGGAGCGGTTCACTATCCTGATTTCTCCCCACGTCAACAAAGACGCGCGGGATCAGTACGAACTCCGGACCCACAAACGCCTTATGGATATTGTGGATCCCACCGATAAGACCGTTGACGCCCTGATGAAGCTTGAGCTTCCCGCTGGTGTTGATGTTCAGATCAAGCTGAATTAGTTCGAAAAAGCACCGAATTGGTGCTGGACAGGATAAAAATCAGTGTTATAATTTTCGGCTCTTTTAGGCCCGGTGCGGGAATAACCTGCGTCGGGCCTTGAGTTTCAAGTCTCGGACCAGATTGTGGGCCTTTTGCAGGCACCAGGTCGTTAAAAACGGCCTTTTTTATAGATCGGGTCTGAAAACTTAGTTGCAACGTTGGCCAATCGAAGTCGACGTGGTGTTACGAGGATAGAAAAGATGGCAATTGGTCTAGTGGGCCGCAAATGCGGTATGACCCGCGTGTTTACGGATGCCGGTGAGTCAATCCCGGTTACCGTGATCGAGGCTCTACCCAACCGTGTTACGCAGGTAAAAACCGAAGAGTGCGATGGTTATCGCGCTATCCAGGTGACCTCCGGTGCGGTGAAGCCTTCCCGTCTGAGCAAGCCGGAAATTGGCCATTTTGCCAAGGCGAACGCAGAGCCAGGTCGTGGCTTGCGTGAATTCCGCCTGGCAGCCGAAGAAGGCGCAGATCTGGAAGTTGGCAGCGCTATTACCGTTGATTTGTTCGAATCAGGGCAGATTGTTGACGTGATCGGCACTTCCATTGGTAAGGGTTTCGCCGGTGGTGTGAAGCGGCACAACTTCAGCATGCAGGACGCCACTCACGGTAACTCTCTTTCCCATCGCGCCCCCGGTTCTATCGGTCAGAACCAGACCCCGGGCCGTGTGTTCAAGGGCAAGAAGATGGCCGGACACATGGGTAACGTTCGTGTCACCGCTGAGAACCTTGAGGTTGTCAGGGTTGATGCTGAGCGCAGCCTGATTCTGGTGAAGGGAGCGGTACCGGGCTCCAAGGGCGGCAGCGTGATCATTCGTTCCGCAGTGAAAGCCCGCCAGCCGAAGTCGGAGAGCTAACCCATGGCCATGACCCTCAAGTTACATGGTGCCGGAGGCCAGGTCGAAGTATCTGAAGCCGCCTTTGGTAAAGAATTTAACGAAGCGCTGGTTCACCAGGTCGTGACCGCCTACATGGCGCAGACACGTTCAGGGACCAAGGCTCAGAAGAACCGCGCCGCTGTCAGAGGCGGTGGCATCAAGCCCTGGCGTCAGAAAGGCACCGGTCGTGCTCGCGCTGGCACCATCCGCAGCCCGATCTGGGTTGGTGGTGGTCGTGCCTTTGCCGCGCAGCCTCGCGATTATGGCCAGAAGGTCAATCGCAAGATGTACCGCGCCGCCATGCAGTCGATGTTCTCCGAGCTGGTTCGCCAGGAGCGCTTGCTGGTTGTTGAGGAATTCGGCGTTGATGAGCCGAAGACCAAGCAGTTGGCTGTCAAGCTCAAGGATTTGGGCCTGAAGAGTGTGCTGATCGTCGTTGAAGGTTTTGACGAGAAGCTTTTCCTGGCTTCCCGCAACCTGCCTCACGTCGAAGTAATCGAGGCAACCGGTGTTGACCCGGTGAGTCTTGCCCGTTTTGAGCATGTGCTGATTACCGTACCTGCGGTCAAGCGCGTTGAGGAGAGATTGGCATGAGCAAGGAAAGATTAATGACTGTCCTGCTCGGCCCCCATGTTTCTGAAAAGAGCACGGCCGCTGCGGAACAAAGCAACCAGATCATCTTCAAAGTACGCAAAGACGCCACCAAGGCTGAGATTCGCCAGGCTGTAGAGCTGATGTTCGAAGTCAAGGTGCAGAACGTTCAGGTTCTGAACCAGATTGGTAAGCGCAAGCGTTTTGGTGGACATCAGGGTAAGCGTTCCGACTGGAAGAAGGCCTATGTTCGTCTGGCTGAAGGTCAGGATATTGATTTCATGGGCGCCGAATAAGCGACCAGCGGAACTAGAGAGCTACTGAAATGGCATATCTGCACAAAGCAAAACCAACGTCTGCCGGACGCCGGTTTGTTGTCGAGGTCAAGCGAGATGACCTGCACAAGGGCGAGCCTTACGGCCCGCTGCTGGCGACTCGCAAGTCCACGGGCGGCCGCAACAACGCTGGTCGTATTACTACCCGTCACAAGGGTGGTGGTCACAAGCGTCGTTACCGCATTGTTGATTTTAAGAGAAACAAGGATGGGATCGTCGGTCGCATTGAGCGTATCGAATACGATCCTAACCGCAGCGCCAACCTGGCCCTGGTCCTGTATGCAGACGGTGAACGTCGCTACATCCTGGCCCCGCGTGGTGCAGCCTCGGGCATGGAAGTGATCTCCGGCAGCGGAGCTCCGATCAAGCCGGGTAATGCTCTGCCTTTGCGCAGCATTCCGGTTGGTACCCAGGTGCACAACATCGAGATGAAGCCCGGTAAGGGTGGTCAGATCGCACGAAGCGCCGGCGCAAGCGTGCAGATCGTTGCTCGTGAGGGAACGTACGCAACGTTGCGTCTGCGTTCAGGTGAAATGCGCAAGGTGCACACTGAATGTCGAGCCACCATTGGTGAAGTCGGCAACATGGAGCACAACTTGCAGAAGTTGGGTAAAGCCGGTGCCAAGCGTTGGCGCGGTGTACGACCCACCGTTCGTGGTGTGGCCATGAACCCCATCGATCACCCGCATGGTGGTGGTGAGGGCAAGACTTCGGGTGGACGTCATCCGGTCAGCCCCTGGGGTACGCCCACTAAGGGTTACAAGACTCGCTCGAACAAGCGCACTGATGCGTTTATTGTTCGCCGGCGTCACAAGAAGTAAGCGGGAGAAAGACTGTGCCTCGTTCGGTTAAAAAAGGTCCTTTCATCGACTCGCACCTCATTAAAAAGGTGCAGGCCGCTGTAGAGAGTAACGATCGCCGCCCGATCAAGACCTGGTCTCGGCGTTCAATGGTTTCCCCGGAAATGGTGGGTTTGACTATTGCTGTTCATAACGGCCGCCAGCACGTACCCGTGTTGGTTTCCGAGAACATGGTAGGACATAAACTCGGTGAATTTGCCATCACGCGTACCTTTAAAGGTCACGCTGCTGACAAGAAGTCTAAGTAGGAGCACTTACCATGGAAGTAGCCGCGAAATTGAAATACGCGCGCATTTCCCCCCAGAAATGCCGCCTCGTTGCGGACCAGGTCCGCGGACAGGGTGTGGGTAGTGCGCTGCAGACACTGGCGTTTAGCCCGAAAAAGGCTGCGCATATCGTGAAGAAAGTTCTGGAGTCGGCAATTGCCAACGCAGAACACAATCACGGTGCTGACGTTGATGAATTAAAAGTAAGCACGATTTTTGTGGATGAAGCTCCCTCGCTGCGCCGTTTCCGGGCGCGTGCCAAGGGTCGCGGTGCGCGGATTATCAAGCGTAACAGCCACATCACCGTGTTGGTTTCGGACCAGTAAGAGAGGCCACGATGGGTCAGAAAGTAAATCCAATCGGTATCCGCCTGGGAATCACCCGGGACTGGTCGTCGAAATGGTACGCCGACAAGCGCACCTTCCCCGGTCATGTAGAAACTGATTTTGTTGTTCGCGAATACCTGAAGAAGAAGCTTGCAGAAGCTTCGGTGAGCAGGATTCATATTGAGCGCCCGGCCAAGAAGGCTCAGATCACTGTGCACACGGCTCGTCCGGGTGTGGTGATCGGCAAGAAGGGTGAGGACATTGAAAAGCTGCGTACCGAAGTGGCTCGCTTGCTCAAGATGCCCCTGGTTGATGTGCGTATCAATGTTGCAGAGATTCGTAAGCCTGAACTGGATGCCCAGTTGGTAGCCGAGAGTCTGGCCCAGCAGCTGGAGCGTCGTGTGATGTTCCGCCGTGCGATGAAGCGCTCGGTGCAGAACACCATGCGCGCCGGTGCCGAGGGTATCAAGGTCAAGGTTGGCGGTCGTCTGAACGGCGCTGAAATTGCCAGGTCGGAATGGTACCGCGAAGGTCGGGTTCCCCTGCACACTTTCCGTGCCGAGATTGACTACGGCTTTGCTGAGGCGAAGACGACTTACGGAATCATTGGTGTAAAAGTTTGGGTGTTCCGTGGAGAGGTTTTTGAAAGCCTTGAAACGAGCGGTGCTGCCGCTGCCGAACAGGCTGGCAAGTAGGAGTAACGGGCATGATGCAGCCTAAGCGGACGAAATTCCGCAAACAGTTCAAGGGACGTAATCGTGGTATCGCTAACCGTGGAGGCTCTGTCTCTTTCGGTGAGTTTGGACTGAAAGCCGTTGGCCGCGGGCGTATTACTGCTCGCCAGATCGAAGCGGCTCGTCGTGCCATGACCCGTCACGTGAAGCGTGGTGGCAAGATCTGGATTCGGATTTTCCCGGATAAGCCCATTACCACCAAGCCCCTGGAAGTACGTCAGGGTAAGGGTAAGGGTAACGTGGAATATTGGGTGGCCCAGATTCAGCCAGGTCGAGTGCTTTACGAAATGGAAGGTGTATCGGAAGTTATTGCTCGCGAGGCGTTCCGCCTGGCCGCAGCCAAACTGCCGATTGCCACAACGTTTGTTACCCGTCAGGTGATGTGATGAAGGCGAGTGATCTGAGACAGAAGTCTCGTGCGGAGCTGCAGGAAGAGCTTTTGAACCTGCGTAAAGAGCAGTTCAACCTGCGTATGCAGCAAGCAACTGGCCAGTTGGCGCGTCCCGATCAATTTAACAAGGTGCGTAAGAGCATTGCGCGCGTGAAGACTGTGATCCGTGAAGTTGAAAAGAAAGCGGGTGAACAGTCATGAGCGAGAGCGAAAAGGTAGAAGCTGTGGAAACTGGCGAGAAAAAAACCCGTAACGTGACTGGCCGTGTTGTGAGCAACAAGGCGGACAAGTCAATTACGGTGGCCGTGGAGCGTAAAGAGAAGCACCCGGTTTACGGCAAGTATATTCGCCGGACCACCAAGTACATGGTTCACGACGAGGCCAATGTGTGCCGCGAAGGGGACCTGGTGGAGATTTCCGAGTGTCGTCCGATTTCCAAACGTAAATCGTGGACCGTGGTCCAGGTTTTGGAAACGTCAGGCGAATAATTAATGCTCCTTCGGGAGTGGTATGAATTAGCGGTACGGAAGTGCAACCATGATTCAGATGCAGACAGTCCTGGACGCGGCCGACAACAGCGGTGCTCGTCGCATTCAGTGCATCAAAGTGCTGGGTGGGTCGAAACGTCGGTATGCCGGTGTTGGAGACGTCATCAAGGTGAGCGTAAAAGACGCGATCCCGCGGGGCAAAGTAAAGAAGGGTGAGGTGTATAACGCCGTGGTGGTGCGGACCCGTAAGGGTGTGCGTCGTCCGGATGGTTCACTGATCAGGTTTGATGGCAACGCAGCAGTATTGCTGAATGCACGTCTGGAGCCGATCGGCACCCGTATTTTTGGCCCGGTCACGCGTGAACTGCGTACAGGTCAGTTCATGAAGATCGTATCGCTTGCGCCAGAAGTGCTGTAAAGGCGGAGAAGAACATGAATAGGATCAAAAAGGGCGACGAAGTCGTCGTGGTCGCCGGCAAAGACAAGGGGCGTCGTGGCACAATCACCGGCATTCTCGATTTCGGGAAGGTTCTGGTTGAGGGCGTGAATATGGCCCGAAAGCATGTGCGCGCGAACCCGAATGCGGGCGTACAGGGCGGCATTATTGAAAAAGAGATGCCCCTGGATGGCTCTAACGTGATGCTTTGGAATCCCGTTACCAAGAAGGGTGACCGGGTTGGCATCAAGACGCTTGAAGGCGGCAAGAAAGTCCGCTTTTTCAAGTCGAACGGCGAAGTCGTGGACGTCTAAGCGAGAATTACGATGGCAAGACTGCAGCAATATTACAAAGAGACCGTGGTGCCCCAGCTCAAGGAAAAACTTGGCCTGGAAAACGTCATGGAAGTGCCGAAGATCACCAAGATCACCATTAACATGGGTGTTGGTGAAGCCCTGGCTGACAAGAAGATACTGGATCACGCTGTGAGCGACATGACCGCAATTGCAGGTCAGAAGCCCCAGGTGTGCCTGTCTCGCAAGTCAGTCGCAAGCTTCAAGATTCGTGATGGCTATCCTATCGGTTGCAAGGTGACCCTGCGTCGCGAACGCATGTATGAGTTCCTTGATCGCCTGGTGGGAATCGCGATTCCTCGTATCCGTGACTTCCGTGGCTTGAGCCCGAAGTCATTCGACGGTCGCGGCAACTTCAGCATGGGCGTGAAAGAGCAGATCATCTTCCCGGAAGTGGATTACGACAAGATAGACGCAATCCGCGGAATGGATATTACGATTACCACTAATGCAAAGGACGATCTTGCAGGTCGTGCATTGCTGGAAGCTTTCAACTTCCCGTTCAAGAAGTGAGATAGATTCATGGCTAAAACATCGATGGTTGCGCGTGAAGTAAAGAGGGCCAAACTTGTGGCTCGATTTGCTGCCAAGCGTGAAAAGCTTAAGGCAATTATTAACAACCTGGAGACAAGCGATGAAGATCGCGCGACTGCAGTTGCAAAATTGGCTAGCTTGCCGCGCGATTCCAGTCCTGCCAGGCAGCGTAATCGTTGCAGCATCACCGGTCGGCCTCACGGCTACTATCGGAAGTTTGGTCTTGGCCGAAACAAGCTGCGCGAGTTGACTATGCGCGGTGAGATACCCGGTCTTCGCAAGGCCAGTTGGTAAACAGTAACTTTTAACGGGTAATTGCAATGAGCATGACCGATCCAATCGCTGACATGTTGACTCGAATCCGCAATGCGCAGGGTTCTGCCAAGATGGAAGTTTCCATGCCTGGCTCCAAAGGGAAGCTGGCAGTGGCCAACGTCCTGAAGGATGAAGGCTACCTTGAAGAAGTGACCGCCGAGACCGTAGAAGGCAAGCCGATCCTTAAGATTCGCTTGAAGTACTTCGAAGGTCAGCCGGTTATTTCCAGCCTTCAGCGCAGCAGCCGTCCCGGCCTGCGTCTGTACAAGGCCAAAGACGAGCTTCCCCGCGTTCAGGGTGGACTTGGCGTCGCAGTGATTTCCACCTCCAAGGGTGTAATGAGCGATCGCAAGGCCCGTGAACTTGGTGAAGGTGGCGAAGTGCTCTGCATCGTGTCCTAAGCGGTCACGTTTGTAACTGAATTATTGGACAGGTTGAGACCATGTCAAGAGTAGCAAAAATGCCGGTAGTTCTGGCCAAGGGAATAGATTTCTCCCAGTCCGGAAACACCGTGACCCTGAAGGGTCCTAAAGGTTCTTTGTCCCTGGATTTGCAGGCTGATATTTCAGTTGCCCAGGAAGGACAGGAATTGTTGGTGAAGACTGCCCGTGATGATCGCCAGTTGATCGCTATGGCTGGAACCACCCGTGCACTGCTGGCTAATATGGCCACCGGTGTCGGTGAGGGATTCGAGCGCAAGCTGCAGCTGATTGGCGTTGGTTACCGTGCAGCCGCACAGGGCAACGTCTTGAATCTGACGCTGGGCTTTTCTCACCCCGTTAACTATGCGATTCCAGAAGGCATCACTATTGAGACGCCGACTCAGACGGAAATCCTGGTTAAGGGTAATGACAAACAGCGTGTTGGCCAGGTGGCTGCAGACATTCGCGCTTACCGTCCGCCGGAACCCTATAAGGGCAAGGGCGTGCGCTATGCTGATGAACGTGTAGTCATCAAAGAAGCCAAGAAGAAGTAAGAACGCTTCGGCGTTTAGCCGGTTGGTTATCTTCTGGGTAACGAATCGGATCGTAATTTAACAGGTATTTGCGACTGGACGAGTCGCAGTACGAGTATCGAGAGGACGTCTCGGATGGACAAGAAAACGAGTCGCTTGCGCCGCGCCAAGAAAACGCGTGCCAAGATTCGCGAACTGCGGTTTAACCGACTGAGTGTGCACCGTACACCGAGGCACATTTATGCCCAGGTCATTGGCCCCAACGGGGACACGGTTTTGGCCAGCGTTTCCACTGTGCAGGAAGACGTGCGCAAGGAACTGACCGGTACGGGTAATGTCGCCGCAGCCGCTATTGTTGGCAAGCTCATTGCTGAGCGTGCCAAGGAAGCAGGCGTGACCAAGGTGGCATTCGATCGTTCCGGCTTTAAGTATCACGGTCGCGTCAAGGCTCTCGCCGACGCAGCACGTGAAGCCGGCCTCGAGTTTTAAGCGAACCAATTCAAGAGACGAGTAAGTCATGGCAAGAGTTCAGAAATCTGCAGACACCGAAGACCTGGTTGAAAAACTGGTTACCGTTAATCGTGTCGCCAAGGTAGTCAAGGGTGGTCGTCAGTTCGGCTTCACCGCACTGACCGTGGTCGGTGATGGCAACGGTCGTGTTGGCTTCGGTTACGGTAAGGCTCGCGAAGTGCCGATTGCTATTCAGAAAGCTATGCAGGCCGCACGCAAGAACATGCGCGCCATCAGCCTCAAAGGCGACACCCTGCACTTTGTGACCATTGGCCGCCACGGCGCCACCAAGGTTTACATGCAGCCCGCCTCTGACGGTACCGGCATTATTGCTGGTGGTGCCATGCGTGCAGTATTCGAAGCAGCTGGCATACGTAACGTGCTCGCCAAGAGCTATGGCTCGCGCAACCCGATCAACGTTGTTCGTGCAACCGTAGAAGGTTTGGTTGCTATGAAGTCGCCCAAGGCCATCGCGGCCAAGCGCGGCAAGACTGTAGAAGAGATCCTGGGGTAAATCATGGCCAAGGCAAAATCTAATACCGTAAAGGTAACTCTGGTAAAGAGTAAGAGTGGCAGACTGCCGGCCCACAAGGCCTGCATCGCCGGTCTGGGTCTGAGGCGGATTAACCATACCGTTGAGGTTTTGGATACCCCTGAGAACCGCGGAATGATCAACAAGGTTTCATACCTGTTGAAGGTTGAGGACGCTTAAAATGCGACTGAATACACTGAAGCCCGCTGAGGGCAGCAAGAAAGAAGGCAAGCGGCTTGGACGCGGCCATTCTGCCGGCCAGGGTAAAACCTCGGGACGCGGCGTAAAGGGTCAGAAAGCTCGTTCCGGTGGTTTCCACAAGGTCGGCTTTGAAGGTGGCCAGATGCCGCTGCAGCGTCGTCTGCCGAAAGTGGGCTTCAAGTCACGGGTTGCCAAGTATTCCGTGGAAGTTCGTTTGCACGAGTTGAACAAGATCGACGGCGGTGAGATTACTCCCGAGAGCCTGAAGGCTGCGGGTTTGATTCCTCATTTTGCCAAGCAGGTTAAGGTGATTGCCTCTGGTGAATTGCAGTCAGCTGTGAAGTTGACTGGCATCAAGGCGACCGCGGGTGCCCGTGCTGCAATTGAAGCAGCCGGCGGCACAATCGCAGAATAACGATCTCAATAGAGGCGCGTAAAAGTGGCTAAAGGTTCAGCAACAGGGATGGTATCAGGAGAGACGGGCCGTTTTACCGAGCTCCGTCATCGTCTGTTCTTCCTGATCGGTGCCCTGATCGTTTACCGTATCGGAACATTTATTCCGGTTCCCGGTATCGATCCGATGGCCCTCGCCCGCATGTTCGAGCAGCAGGAAGGAACTATCCTGAGTATGTTCAACATGTTCTCCGGTGGTGCGCTGGAGCGTCTGAGTATATTGGCCCTGGGCATCATGCCTTATATTTCCGCATCGATTATTATCCAGATGGCCGGACATGTTCTGCCCACACTGCAGGCGCTGAAAAAAGAAGGTGAGGCTGGTCGTCGCAAGATTACCCAGTACACCCGTTACGGCACCGTGCTGCTGGCGTCATTCCAGTCCATGGGTGCGGCGGTGGCCCTGCAGAACCAGGGTGTCGTGATTAACCCGGGTCCGCATTTTGTGTTTACCGCAGCCGTCACACTGGTGACTGGAACGGTGTTCCTGATGTGGCTGGGTGAGCAGATTACCGAGCGCGGCATTGGCAATGGTATCTCGATGATCATTCTGTCGAGCATCGTGGCCGGTATGCCGGCGGCGATTGGTGGCACTCTCGAGCTGGTAAATACCGGTGAAATGAACCCCGCCATGGCCTTGGTCCTGATTATCCTGATTCTGGCGGTTACCGCTTTTGTAGTCTTCGTGGAGCGCGGACAGCGTCGTATCCCGGTGAACTATGCCAAGCGTCAGCAGGGTCGGAAGATGTTTGCTGCCCAAAGCAGCCACCTGCCGTTCAAGCTGAACATGTCGGGTGTTATTCCTCCGATTTTCGCCTCCAGTATCATTCTGTTCCCGGCGACTATCGCCCAGTGGTTCGGAACCAGCGCCGGTTTTGGCTGGCTCCAGGATATTGCCGCGAGCCTCGGCCCGGGTCAGCCCATTTACATCATGTTGTATGCTGGCATGATCCTGTTTTTCTGCTTCTTCTACACCGCTTTGGTGTTCAATTCGCGGGAAACTGCAGACAATCTGAAACGCTCGGGTGCATTTATCCCGGGTATTCGTCCTGGCCAGCAGACGGCCGAGTACATTGACAAGGTACTGACCAGGATGACCTTCTGGGGCGGTATTTACGTGACATCAGTGTGCCTGTTGCCGGAATTCATGATCTTGTACCTTAAGGTACCGTTCTATTTCGGTGGCACCTCCTTGCTGATCATGGTTGTCGTAGTGATGGATTTCATGGCCCAAATGCAGGCTCATATGATGTCCCACCAGTACGATGGAATGCTGAAGAAAGCTAATCTTAAAGGTATGGGCAGACCTGGCCAGGTTCGATAAGGTCGGTCCGCCAGCTCGGGAGCAAGAGCAATGAAAGTTAGAGCATCAGTTAAGAAAATGTGTCGCAACTGCAAGGTCGTCCGCCGCAAGGGTGTGGTTCGGGTGATTTGTTCGGATGCACGTCACAAGCAGCGTCAGGGTTAAACCCCGGCGTTAGATTTGGTTTTACCAGACGAATCAGTTAAAATGGCCGGCTTTTCGCGGCCTACTCAGGAGACGGCTTAGATGGCCCGTATTGCAGGGATAAACATCCCCACTCATAAACACATCGTGATCGCTTTGACCTCGATCTTTGGTATTGGCCGGAACACCGCTGCCAAGGTCTGTGAGGCTGCTGGAATTGCGCCGGATGTGAAGGTGAAGGACTTGTCCGAACCTGAAGTTGAATCACTGCGTTCGGCAGTTGCCAAAGTCGTGGTTGAGGGTGACCTTCGTCGCGAAAACTCCATGAACATCAAACGCTTGATGGACCTGGGTTGCTACCGCGGCATTCGTCATCGCCGGGGCTTGCCCCTGCGTGGTCAGCGTACCCGGACTAATGCACGGACCCGCAAGGGCCCGCGTCGTCCGATTCGCAAGTAGTCTGATCAACAAGAATTAGCTTAACGTTTAGCGCTCAAGCGCGGGACTGGATATATGGCACAGCCAAAGACTAAGAAAAAGGTTAAGAAGCACGTTACGGACGCAATTGCGCACGTACACGCGTCTTTTAACAACACCATTATTACTATCACTGATCGCCAGGGTAATGCCCTGTCGTGGGCGACCTCCGGTGGCTGCGGTTTCCGGGGCTCTCGCAAGAGCACGCCCTTTGCAGCCCAGGTAGCCGCCGAGAAGGCCGGCCGCGCCGCTGCCGAGTTCGGTGTGAAGAATGTTGAAGTGCGTGTGAAGGGCCCCGGCCCGGGCCGTGAGAGCTCCGTACGTGCACTGAACGCAGTAGGTTTTCGCGTCAGCCAGATCGAAGACGTGACTCCTATCCCGCATAACGGTTGCCGCCCGCCTAAAAAGCGTCGCGTGTAGAGGTACTGCAGAATGGCTAGATATCTGGGACCAAAGTGCAAGCTCTCGCGTCGCGAGGGTACTGACCTGTTCCTGAAGAGCGGCGCTCGCTCTCTCGATTCCAAGTGCAAACTGGAAACCACGCCTGGCGGTACCGCCGGTGCACGTCGTGGTCGCCTGTCAGATTACGGTCTGCAGTTGCGCGAGAAGCAGAAGCTCCGTCGTATGTACGGTGTGCTTGAGCGTCAGTTCCGCAATTACTACAAGAAGGCAGCCCTCAAGAAAGGCTCGACCGGTGAAAACCTGTTGAAGCTCCTGGAAGGCCGTCTGGATAACGTCGTGTACCGTATGGGCTTTGCCGTTACGCGTGCCGAGGCCCGTCAGCTGGTTAGCCACAAGGGTATCGTGGTGAACGAGCAGGTGGTGAATATACCGTCTTTCCAGGTTTCTGCGGGTGATGTTATTGCTATCCGCGAAAAAGCAAAGAAGCAGCAGCGCATCCAAAGCGCACTTCAGATGGCTACGCAGGTTGGTCTGCCCGAGTGGGTGCAGGTTGACGAAAAGAAGCTGTCTGGTGTGATGAAGGCCCTGCCCGATCGTCAAGAGATTCTCCCTGATATCAATGAGAATCTCGTGGTCGAGTTGTACTCCAAGTAACGCTTAGAAGGTGCGAGACATGCACGAATCAGTTACCGAATTTCTGAAGCCCCGCGTCGTTAAGGTTCAGCCAGACACAGATCAAAAGGCCAAGGTAATCATTGAGCCTTTTGAGCGCGGTTTCGGACACACGTTGGGTAATGCCCTGCGACGTATCCTGTTGTCCTCAATGCCCGGTGCCGCTGTAGTAGAGGCCGAGATTGATGGCGTACTCCATGAGTACACCACCATCGAGGGTGTCCAGGAGGACGTGGTGGACATGCTTCTGAACCTGAAGCAGCTGGCTATCATGGTCCATGGTCGTGATGAAGTGGAATTGACACTGTCCAAGAAAGGACCGGGTGTCGTGACCGCTGCTGACATCCAGTGCCCGGCGGACGTTGAGGTGGTCAATCCTGAGCTGGTCATCGCCCACCTGACAAAGGCTGGCGACTTGAACATGCGTCTGAAGGTCCAGCGTGGTCGTGGCTATCGCCCGGCTTCACGCCAGAACAACTTTGACGAGGCAACTCGTCCAATTGGTGTGTTGCAGCTGGATGCCTCTTTCAGCCCGGTCCGTCGTGTCAGCTACAACGTTGAAGCCGCTCGTGTGGAACAGCGTACTGACCTGGACAAGCTGATTATCGACATTGAGACCAACGGTACGATTGATGCTGAAGAGGCAATTCGCCGCGCCGGCAGCATCCTTAAGGATCAGTTGGGCGTATTCGTTGACCTGCAGGGTCAGGACGATGGAGACGCCGGTGCTGAAGAGGCCCAGGTTGATCCCGTGCTGTTGCGCCCGGTCGACGAGCTTGAGCTCACCGTGCGTTCTGCTAACTGCCTGAAGGCCGAAAGCATTAACTACATTGGCGATCTCGTGCAGCGTACTGAAGTTGAATTGCTGCGTACCCCGAATCTGGGTAAGAAGTCGTTGACTGAAATTAAAGAAGTGCTCGACGCCCACGGTTTGGCTCTGGGAATGATCCTTGAGAACTGGCCGCCGGCTTCACTTCGCCAGGACGACTAGCGCCGTCGCCTGAGCCACCGCAACTAATTTTAGGAATATAGAGTCATGCGCCACAGAAAGTCTGGTCGCCAATTAGGCCGTAACAGCTCACATCGTCAAGCGATGTTCCGCAACATGGCCGCATCGCTGCTGAAGCATGAGACCATTAAGACCACCCTGCCCAAGGCGAAGGAACTTCGTCGGGTAGTCGAGCCCCTGATCACTATCGCCAAGGAAGACAGCGTGGCACATCGCCGCCTGGCCTTTGATCGCCTGCGTGACAAGGAAGTGGTCGGCAAGTTGTTCACCGACCTGGGTCCTCGTAACAAGGCCCGTCCCGGTGGTTACCTGCGTATCCTGAAAATGGGTCTGCGGGCAGGCGATTCCGCTCCGATGGCTATCGTACAGTTGGTTGAAAAGGCTGCTGAAAAGGCCGAATAAGCCACTTCAGCAAAAGCTAAATGAAAGAGGCCGGGTTTCCCCGGCCTTTTTCGTTTCTGTGCTTCCGCAAATTTGGGACAGATCAGGCAGTCCTTGCCTCTTCCTCCCGTGTGAGGTTGCGCTGGCCGTTTTCTGTTACCAGCACATTGTCCTCGATCCGGATTCCGCCGAAGGGCTTCAGGCTTTCCACCTTCTCCCAATTTATCTCTCCCCCGGCCGGGGTCTGGGCCAGTTTTTTCAGCAAACTGGGGATGAAATAAAGACCGGGCTCCACCGTGGTTACCCAGCTTGTTTCCAGTGTCCGGGTCAGGCGCAGGTAGGGGTGGCCATCCGGGCGTTCAATAATGCCGCCATCGGGACCGGCCTGCAGGCCGCCAATGTCATGCACTTGCAGTCCCAGCAGGTGTCCCAGGCCATGGGGCAGGAAGGTTCTGGTCAGGCCTGATTCAAGGGCCGCTTCGGCAGAGCATTTGACGATCTTGAACCGGTTTAGCATGGTCGCGACTTCGGCGTGGGCCTGGAGGTGCAGGTCGGCAAAATTCAGTCCCGGCTTGATGGTCTCGCACAGGCGTATCTGGGCCTCGTCCATGGCGTCGATCATCTCGGCGAACTCGCCTCCGTGTGCGGTATAGGTACGGGTGATGTCGCTGGCGTAGCCATTATGGGTGGCGCCGGCGTCGATCAGGAAAGAAGGGGGAATACCGTCCGGGTGTTGTCTGGGCAGATGGGTATAGTGCAAAACCGCAGCATTTTCTCCGTAGGCGATGATGTTTCCATAGGGCAATTCGTGCTCCACATGCCCTGCGGCCAGCAAATACGCCTGGTGGATTTCATATTCCGATGCGCCGTTCTGGTAGGCGTTGAGCGCAGCCCGGTGGGCTTTTACAGCCTTTTTAGTGGCTACCTCCATGCAGGCGATTTCGTAATCGGTTTTCCATGCGCGGTGGAAATGCAAATGGTTCAACAGGCCTTCCGGATTTTGTTCGCCCAGTCCCCAGTCCTTGAATTGATCCCGCTTTTCGGCAATCAAGGGCGCAGCTGCGGCTCCCTCGGGTAATGCATCCCGCATATTTCCCAGGTCGCTCACCGACACGATGTCGAAGTGGTCTACCCAAAATCCGGTGGGTACTTCCGGCGCCTTGTGCCAGTAATCATCGGGACGATAGTGCAGAAGGCGGGGGGTTTTACCGATTTCAATGACCAGTGCAGAGTGAGCCGCATCGCCTACCGGTACCCAGCGCTGGAAGTGGGGATTGGTCTTGAACGGGTAGTCCATATCGTCCAGGAACATGCCGTGGGCAGATCCTGCGGCGATCACGCAGGCTCGGTGCCCGGTTGCTCTCAACGCAGATTCGGTCTGATTCAAAATGGTCTGGAAATGGGCGCTGTAGGCACTGGCGATTTTGTCTGTCATGTTGGTTTTCCCGTGTGGGCATTTCCCGCGGTTGTATGTCCGAGGTCCTTGGACAAGAATGGATTCTCTGTAGTCTAAAGAATTGCCCATTGCAGAGGTAGTCCGAGTAATGAATGTCACCGATGCCATCCTGTCCAGACACAGCGTGCGTGCCTTTCTGGACAAGCCTGTTCCGAAGAAATTGCTTGAGACCATGCTGGAAACAGCCAGCCGCGCGCCTACCGGCGGTAATCTCCAGCCCTGGCATGTGTATGTGGCAGGTGGCGAGGTTCGCGACAGACTGGTGCGACGGGTTGCCGAGCAGTTGCCACTGAACCCGCTGGGCAAGCAAGCCGAATACCATGTTTATCCTCCGAAGCTCCAGGATCCCTACCGAAAAAGACGCTTCAAGCTGGGCGAGGATATGTACGCCGCCATCGGAATCAGCCGGGAGGACAGGGAGGGCCGACTGCGCCAGTTCGCCAGGAACTGGGAGTTCTTTGGCGCGCCCGTCGGGCTGTTTTTTACCCTGGGCCGGGATATGCAACAGGGTCAGTGGGCAGACGTGGGCATGTTCATGCAGAGCTTCATGTTATTGGCCCGGGAAGCGGGGCTGGATACCTGTGCCCAGGAATCCTGGGCGTCCTGGCATGAACTTGTTCGAGAGGAGATGGGTATTCCCGATGACCAGATCCTGTTTTGTGGCATGGCAGTGGGATACGCCGATTCGGAGCACCCGATCAATAAATTTACTGCGGACCGTGAACCGCTCGAGGGTTTCGCGACCTTCAAAGGATTCTGATATCGGATTTCCAGACAGGTTACTGGTGACCCATCCACCGCCTGGGGGGCAGGTATGAATGTGTGGCGAGGAGCCGGATTGGCGGCTTTGCTAATAACCGGGGTGAGCAATATGGCAGACGGATTTGATCGACTGGGTAACGACCCGTATTCATCGCGTTCAGAGGTGTATGCACCCCATGCCATGGCCGCGACCAGCCAGCCCCTGGCAACCCAGGTGGCACTGGATATCTTGAAGGCGGGCGGTAGCGCGGTGGATGCGGCGATAGCCGCCAACGCCACCCTGGGGCTGATGGAACCCACGGGAAGTGGTATTGGAGGTGACCTGTTTGCCATCGTCTGGGATGCCGAGCAGGGTAAATTGCTGGGCCTGAATGGCAGCGGTCGTTCACCTCGTTCCCTCAGCCTGGAGTACTTTCTCGAACGGGGTATGACAGTGATTCCCGAAAGAGGAGCCCTGCCTGTGTCGGTGCCCGGTGCCGTGGATGGCTGGTTCACCTTGCACGAACGGCTGGGCAAGCTGCCCATGAAGCAGGTTCTTGCTCCGGCCATCAAGTATGCCCGGGAGGGCTTCCCGGTCAGCGAGGTCATCGCTTATTACTGGGAGCGCAATGCCCGGGTACTGTCAGAATTTGAAGGCTTTGCCCCGGTGTTCATGCCCGGGGGCCATGCGCCCCGCAAGGGCGAGGTATTTCGTAATCCCCAGCTGGCCAACACCTACGAGAGGCTTGCCGAAGAAGGCCCTGACGTGTTCTACCGGGGTGAAATGACCCGGGTGATTGCCGAGTACATGCAGAAGCAGGGTGGCTTCCTTTCCTACGAGGACCTGGCCGCTCATCACTCTGAATGGGTGGAGCCGGTGTCGGTTGACTACCGTGGCTACCGGGTCTGGGAATTGCCGCCTAACGGCCAGGGCATTGCCGCGCTGCAAATCCTGAAAATTCTCGAGGGCTTTGACCTTGCCGCTGCCGGGTTTGGCAGCGCCGACTATCTGCACATGCTTGTTGAGGCCAAGAAGCTGGCCTTCGAGGATCGGGCCAGGTTCTACGCTGATCCGGATTTCTACCAGGCGCCGCTGGAGGCGCTGCTCTCAGATGAGTACGCCGTGCAACGTCGTGGGTTGATTGACCTGGAGCATGCCGCCATGACGGCCAGTCACGGCGACCCCCAGGTCCTGGAGTCCGGGGACACGATTTACCTGACCGTGGCCGATGCCCAGGGCAACATGGTGTCCCTGATCCAGAGCAACTACAGCGGAATGGGCTCGGGCATGACGCCTCCCGGGCTGGGATTCATCCTGCAAAATCGTGGCGAATTGTTCAGTCTGGAAAAAGGCCATCCCAACGCCTTTGCACCGGGTAAGCGACCATTCCACACCATCATCCCGGGGTTTGTTACCCGGGACGGGAAGCCCTGGCTGAGTTTCGGTGTCATGGGTGGCGCCATGCAGCCCCAGGGCCATGCGCAAATCCTGGTGAATATCATCGATTTCGGCATGAACCTGCAGCAAGCCGGTGATGCTCCGAGAATTCGACATGACGGCTCTACCGAGCCAACCGGTGGCCGCCTGATCGATGGAGGCGTGTTGCGGATGGAAAGCGGTTTCAGCCAGGAAACCTGGCGGGAGCTCGAGCGACGTGGACACACCTTGAGCAAGGCCGGGGGCGGCTATGGCGGCTACCAGGCTATTGCAAAGGACCTTGAATCAGGGGTCTACATCGGTGCGTCTGAATCCCGCAAGGATGGCCAGGCAGCCGGTTATTGAGCCGCCCCGTGAAGGCCTCGTTCTGATAGCATCACCGGGTCTGCCGGGCGCTGCCCGGACGGGCCTGGAAACCCCGGGGGAATGCCCCCTGGGAAAACAACACAAAAAGGATCGTTGAACATGCCGTACACCTCGAAGGAAGCCATGGCCTGCCGAGCCGATTTTCCCGCCCTGGCGCGTGAACTGAACGGAATTCCCCTGTCGTACCTGGATGGACCGGGCGGCACCCAGGTTCCCCGGCGAGTGATCGATGCGGTCAGCGACTACTACAGTCGTTGCAACGCCAATACCCATGGCGCCTTCATCACCTCCAGCGAGACCGACCAGGTGATGGACAAGGCCAGGGAAACCATGGCGGCCTTCCTGGGCGCCGAGTCTGGAGGCCAGGTGTCTTTCGGCGCCAATATGACCACCTTGAATTTTGCTTTAAGTCATGCGCTGGTGCGCAAGATGTCGCCGGGCGATGAGATCGTTATTACTGAACTGGATCACGAGGCAAACCGGGGCCCCTGGCTGAACCTGCGTGAGCGCGGAATCATCGTCAAGGAAGTCAGGATGACCGCCGGGGGAACGCTGGATCGCGATGACCTGGCAGCCAAGATAGGCGAGCGTACCCGGGTGGTGGCAATGGGCATGGCCTCCAACGCCCTGGGCACTGTCAGTCTTGAAGAGATAGCCCTGGCCCGCAGCCTGTCCCGAAAGGTGGGTGCCTGGCTGGTGCTGGACGCCGTCCATTACGCACCCCACTTTCCACTGGACGTGCAGGCCCTGGAGACCGATTTCCTGCTCTGCTCGGCGTATAAGTTCTATGGTCCCCATGTGGGGGTTCTGTATTGCCGCCCCGGTCTTCTGGATGAGCTGGAGACTGACAGATTATGCACTGCCGAGTCAGCGGCGCCCTGGCGTATAGAGACCGGCACCCTCAATCATGCGGCGATCGCCGGTGTCACGGCTGCGGTGGAATACGTGGCCGACCTGGGCAGGGGCGACACCCTGCGGGCGCGCATTCAGTCGGCCAAGAATGATATCGCCGCGTACGAGCGGGACATCGCGTCGCGCTACTGGAACGGTCTGGCGTCCATCCCCGGTGCCAGGGCGTGGGGGCCGGACTTCTCGCCGGCGACACGCTCCCCGACAGTTTCCATCACCATGGAGGGCATCACCGCCGACAAACTGGCGGCTGAGCTGGCCACGTCCGGGCACCTGGTCTGGGACGGACACTTCTATGCTCACAAGGTGGTGTCGAGCCTTGGTCTGGACGACCAGGGCGGATTGTTGCGCTCGGGATTCTCGATGTACAACACCGTAGAGGAAGTCGATCGGCTGCTGGCATCCCTGGCGGCGGTGGCGGGCTAGATACCCGGCAATTTTCCCTAGCTGTCCAGCTCGGGCAGGTCCTTGTAGAGGTCCAGGGCACCTGGATTGGCCAGGGCCTCGCGATTCTTGATGGGACGGCCGTGAACCACGTTTCGCACCGCCAGTTCCACGATCTTCCCGCTCTTGGTGCGGGGAATGTCGGCTACGGCAATGATTTTCGCGGGCACGTGACGGGGCGTGGTGTTCTGGCGAATGCGCATACGAATGCTGTCCTGCAGGGCTTCGGTGAGCTCAACACCGTCTCTCAAGCGAACGAACAATACGACCCTGACATCGTTCTGCCAGTCCTGGCCGATGACCAGGCTTTCCAGAACCTCATCCATTTGCTCGACCTGGCGATAGATTTCCGCCGTGCCTATGCGCACGCCCCCCGGGTTCAGGGTGGCGTCGGAACGACCATAGAAAATCATCCCGTGATGTCGTGTCAGTTCCACGAAATCGCCGTGGTACCAGACATTCGGGAAGTGTTCGAAATAAGCCGCGTGATAACGGCTGCCGTCCGGGTCATTCCAGAAACCCACCGGCATGGAAGGGAAGGGCGCGCTGCAAACCAGTTCGCCGCGTTGTTCGGTAACCGGGTGGCCGTCCTCGTTGTAGACCTCGACTTTCATGCCCAGGCCCCGGCACTGAAGTTCGCCTCGCCAGACTGGCAGGTTGGGGTTACCCAGTGCGAAGCAGGAAATGATGTCGGTGCCACCGGCGATGGAGGACAGGCAAAGGTCCTGCTTGATGTGCTGGTACACGAAGTCGAACCCTTCCGGCACCAGGGGAGATCCGGTGGAGAGCATGGTGCGAAGACTGCCCAGGTCATGAGTCCTGGCTGGATCAAGACCCGCCTTGCTTAACGCCTCAATGAACTTGGCCGAGGTTCCGAAGATATTCATCCGGGCGCCCTGGGCATAGTCGAACAGGGTGTTGCCATCAGGATAGAAAGGGGAGCCATCATAGAGCAATAACTCGGCGCCGCTGGCCAGACCGGATACCAGCCAGTTCCACATCATCCAGCCGCAGGTCGTGAAGTAGAAGAACCTGTCGCCGGGCTTGAGGTTCGTGTGCAGGCGGTGCTCTTTGAGGTGCTGCAGCAAGGTTCCGCCGGCGCCGTGCACGATGCACTTGGGGGCCCCGGTCGTGCCCGATGAATACATGATGTACAGGGGGTGATCGAAGGGCAGTTGTTCGAATTCGATTTCCTGTGGGGTATGGGCGCTTGTGAATTCCTTCCAACTCACGGCGCCGGGAATTTCCTGCGTGCTTGAGTCGTGCTTACCGTCGTACCGGGCGACCACCACCTGAGCTACGCTGGGCAATTGCTGCAGCATTTGCCTGGTCACGGCCAGGGAGTCGAACCACTTGCCGTTGTAAAAATAGCCATCGGCGACGAACAGCACCTTGGGCTCAATTTGTCCGAATCGGTCAATGACGCCGCGCAAGCCGAAGTCCGGCGAGCAGGATGAAAAAATTGCCCCGATGCTGGAACTGGCCAGCATGGCGATGATTGCCTCTGGCATGTTCGGAAGATAGGCGGCGACACGGTCCCCGGGTTGGACGCCCAGGGCGCGCAGGGCCTGGGCTACCACGGAGACTTGCTCGTATAGCTCATCCCGGCTCATGCTGCGCTGGACCTGGCTTTCACCGTTGAAGCGCAGGGCCGTCTCGGGCCCCCGGTGGCTCAGCAGATTTTCGGCGAAATTAAGGCGGGCATCCGGGAACCATCGTGCCCCGGGCATGGCCTCGGGGTTTTCAAGTATCCGCTTGCCTTTCTTGCTGGCCAGCACACCGGTGAAGTCCCACAGGCTGCTCCAGAAATCCTCGGATTGATTCACCGACCAGTGATACAGCTCCTCAAATCCACCTATCGGGAAAGCATGGGTGCTCTCAACATGCCGTATGAAGGCCGACATATTGGTTTTTTCCAGTTGCTCGGCATCCGGTTGCCATAGCGGGGTGGTCATAAAGAGGTCTCCAGGGCAAACAAACCCGTTCCACCGAAAAAGTGCATTGACACCGATACTAGCTTGACGTTAACGTAAAGGTCAATGCTAATCCGGCCTGTCAGGCAGACCGGGTTTTTATTTTCGTCGGAGGCTGGCCTCCGGTTTTCCTGCGGAGTCGAATTTTGAATCGAAGCTACAGCATATCCGAACTTGCCGAGGAGTTTGAGGTCACCACTCGTACACTGCGGTTTTACGAGGACAAGGGCATACTCAGTCCCCAGCGCAAGGGAACCGCGAGAGTCTATGGCGAACGGGACAAGGTACGCTTGAGGCTGGCCCTGCGCGGAAAGCGACTGGGTTTTTCCCTGGACGATTGTCGCGAAATTATCGAGATGTACGACCCGATCGCCGGCAACAAGGTGCGCCAGCTCAGACGCTTGCAGGACAAGATTCGCGAGCATCGACAGGTGCTGCTGAGCAAGCGGGAAGACATCGACGTCACCCTGAAAAACATGGCTGAAATTGAGGCGCTGTGTGAACAGCACCTGGCCACGAATTCGATTAATTCACCGGACAATAATTCATGATCCAATTCCTGATCCCTGGTGGATTAGCGGAGCAAGAGGACAAAGCATGAGTATCAACAGCGTGTACCCAACCCTGGATTTTGGTCTGGGCGAGACCATAGAAATGTTGCGCCAGACGGTATATGAATTTTCCGCTGACGAGATCGCCCCTCGCGCCACGCAGATGGATGAGAGCAACAGTTTCCCCCAGGACCTGTGGCGAAAAATGGGTGATATGGGTTTGCTGGGTATGACGGTGGACGAGGAATTCGGTGGTACCGGACTGGGCTACCTGGCTCACGTGGTGGCCATGGAAGAAATTTCCCGTGCCTCGGCAGGCGTAGGTCTGTCATACGGCGCCCACTCGAATCTGTGCATTAACCAGATTGCCCGTCATGGTACGCCCGTCCAGAAGGCCCGTTATCTTCCTTCCTTGTGTTCAGGTGAGCATGTTGGTGCCCTGGCCATGAGTGAAACCGGGGCCGGTTCCGACGTGGTGAGCATGCGCCTGAGGGCGGAGCTCAAGGGTGATCGCTACATTCTCAATGGCTCCAAGATGTGGATTACCAATGGCCCGGAAGCCCAGACACTGGTGGTCTATGCGAAGACCGATCCTGAGGCCCATTCACGTGGCATCACGGCGTTCATAATTGAGCGCGGTTTCAAGGGCTTCTCCACAGCCCAGAAACTGGACAAGTTAGGCATGCGCTCATCCCAGACCTGCGAACTGGTATTCGAGGACTGCGAAGTCCCGGCGGAAAATATCCTGGGAACCGTGAATAACGGCATCGGCGTGTTGATGAGCGGGCTGGACTACGAGCGGGTGGTGCTTTCGGGTGGCCCCCTGGGAATCATGCAGGCCTGCATGGACCTGGTGGTTCCCTATGTGCACGAGCGCAAGCAGTTCAATAAATCTATCGGCCAATTCCAGCTGATCCAGGGGAAGCTGGCGGATATGTACACCACCATGAATGCCTGCAGGGCCTATGTGTATGCCGTGGCGGCGGCTTGTGATCGTGGTCAGTCGGCCCGCAAGGACGCCGCCGGTGTGATCCTGTACTCGGCGGAGAAGGCGACCCAGATGGCCCTGGACGCGATTCAAATCCTCGGTGGCAATGGATACATCAACGACTATCCGGCAGGCCGTCTGCTACGCGATGCAAAGCTTTACGAGATTGGTGCCGGCACCAGCGAGGTGCGTCGGATGTTAATCGGACGCGAACTGTTCCAGGAATCGATCTAGGGCCTTCGGGGCTGGCTTGGGAGTCAGGTATGACGGTATTTAAATCAGGCATCGACAAGCGTTCTGGGGAGTTTGCCGAGAACCGCGTGGCGATGGAGTCCCTGGTCCGGGAATTGCGTGAGCGTGCCGCGGTGATAAAACTCGGTGGTGGCGAGCGTGCGAGGGACAAGCACCTCTCACGGGGTAAATTACTGCCCCGGGATCGAATTCGCACCCTGCTGGACATGGGTTCGCCGTTCCTGGAGATCGGCCAGTTCGCCGCCTATGACATGTACGGCGGAGGAATTTCTTCGGCGGGCATCATCACCGGCATCGGCAGGATTGAAGGCCAGGAATGCATGGTGGTGGCCAATGACGCCACGGTGAAAGGCGGCACTTACTATCCCGCTACTGTTAAGAAGCATTTGCGCGCCCAGGAGATAGCCCGGGAGAACCATCTGCCTTGCATTTACCTGGTGGATTCCGGCGGCGCTTTTTTGCCCTTGCAGGATGAAGTGTTCCCGGACCGGGATCACTTCGGACGTATTTTTTATAACCAGGCCACTATGTCTGCCGAGGGCATTCCCCAGATTGCCGTGGTGATGGGTTCATGTACCGCCGGCGGCGCCTATGTGCCGGCAATGTCTGACGAGAGCATTATCGTACGTAACCAGGGAACGATCTTCCTGGGTGGTCCGCCGCTGGTAAAAGCGGCAACCGGCGAGGTTGTCAGTGCCGAGGACCTTGGCGGGGCCGATGTGCATTCGCGCACCTCGGGGGTAACCGACTACTACGCCCAGAACGATACCCATGCGCTGGGTATGGCCCGTCGTATCGTTTCCAATCTGAACCGGGTCAAGCAGCCAAAACTCGCCATGCGCGAGAGTCGCGATCCCCTGTACCCGGCGGATGAAATTTACGGCATCGTGCCGCGTGATTCGCGCAAGCCCTACGATGTCAGGGAAATTATCTCCCGGATTGTCGATGGCAGTGAATTTGATGAGTTCAAACAGCTCTATGGCAACACGCTGGTCTGTGGTTTTGCCCATATCTTCGGTTACCCGGTGGGCATCGTTGCCAATAACGGCATCCTGTTTTCCGAGTCCGCACTCAAGGGCACCCACTTCATTGAGTTGTGCAGCCAACGGGGAATACCCCTTGTTTTCCTGCAGAACATCACCGGCTTCATGGTGGGGCGCAAGTACGAGTCTGGCGGTATAGCCAAGGACGGAGCGAAGATGGTGACCGCGGTGGCCAGCTCCAGGGTGCCCAAGTTCACGGTGATTATCGGCGGCAGTTTTGGTGCCGGAAACTACGGCATGTGTGGTCGTGCATACAGCCCGAGAATGATGTGGAGTTGGCCGAATTCCAGGATTTCTGTGATGGGTGGTGAGCAGGCCGCGAATGTCCTGGCCCAGGTGAAGCGGGACAACATGGAAGCACGCGGCGAAAGCTGGAGCGCCGAAGATGAGCAGGCGTTCAAGCAACCGGTGCAGGAACAGTATGAAACCCAGGGTAACCCTTATTACGCCAGTGCCCGAATGTGGGACGACGGCATAATTGATCCGGCGGACACCCGAACCGTGTTGGGCCTGTCGATTTCCGCAGCGCTGAACGCGCCCATTGAACCCACACGTTTTGGCGTGTTCAGGATGTAGTCCCCCAGGGGTCGGCTGGAGCAGTAAATGTTCGATAAGATTTTAATTGCCAACCGTGGTGAAATTGCTTGCCGGATTATTCACACGGCGCGCCGCATGGGTGTTGCCACTGTGGCGGTGTACTCAGAGGCCGATGCCAGTGCCCGTCACGTGGCCCTGGCGGATGAAGCGGTACTGCTGGGCCCTGCGCCTGCCGCGGAGTCCTACCTGCGAGTGGACCGCCTGGTGGATGCGGCCCGGCGCACCGGTGCCCAGGCCATACATCCCGGGTACGGGTTTCTTTCTGAGAATGCCGAGTTCGCCCTTGCCTGCAAAGAGGCCGGCCTGGTGTTTATCGGACCTCCCGAATCTGCCATCCGGGCCATGGGCTCCAAGAGCGAGGCCAAGCGACTCATGGAAGCTGCCGGCGTACCCCTGGTGCCCGGCTATCACGGCGAGGACCAGGACGCGGACTTTCTGGCCCGGCAGGCTGATGCCATTGGATATCCGGTTCTGATCAAGGCTTCTGCCGGTGGCGGCGGAAAGGGTATGCGAGTGGTAAACAGCGCCGGCGACTTCCCGACGGGCCTGGCGGCCGCGAAGCGTGAGTCCATGGCGGCATTTGCTGATGATCGTGTACTGATTGAAAAATACCTGCTCCAGCCCCGGCACATAGAAATTCAGGTTTTCGCCGATACCCAGGG
This sequence comes from Chromatiales bacterium, assembly GCA_029864735.1. Taxonomy (GTDB): domain Bacteria; phylum Pseudomonadota; class Gammaproteobacteria; order Steroidobacterales; family BM003; genus CAKZML01. The sequence goes on from JAOTSW010000004.1 coordinate 42,418, forward strand.
CAACTGCGTGTATCTGTTTGAGCGCGATTGTTCCTTGCAGCGTCGCCACCAGAAAGTGGTGGAAGAGGCTCCCGGTCCGGGTCTGGATCCGGCGCGTCGCGAACAAATGGGCAAGGCTGCGGTGGCGGCAGCCCAGGCCATAGGCTACACCGGTGCAGGGACGGTTGAGTTCATCGTCTCCGCCGACAACGAATTCTATTTCATGGAAATGAATACCCGGCTGCAGGTGGAGCACCCGGTGACCGAATGCATCACCGGCCAGGACCTGGTGCAATGGCAGTTACAGGTTGCCTCGGGAGAGTCACTTCCCCTGGGCCAGGACGAACTGGGCATCAACGGGCACTCCATAGAAGTTCGACTCTATGCCGAGGACCCGGAGCGGGATTTCCTGCCCGCCACCGGCGCCCTGAGACATTTGCGCTTCCCGCGGGAAAGCGAGCACGTGCGGGTGGACTCGGGAGTCCGCGAAGGTGATGTTATCTCCGTGCATTACGACCCGATGATTGCCAAGCTCATCGTCTGGGACCATGACCGGGATGCCGCGATTCGCAGGATGTTGCAGGCATTGTCTGAAACAGAAATTGTCGGTGTCACCACCAACGTGGATTTCCTGTACAGCGTGGTTGCCCACCCCGGGTTTCGCCAGGGAAAATTCGATACCGGATTCATTGATCGCCATCGCGCCGAGCTCACCACGGATCTGAATACCGATCCTGACCGGGTATTGGGACTGGCAAGCCTTTTCCTGCTGGTGCAGCGTAAACGGCTGGCTGCCAGCCAGGCCATGGCCTCGGCAGACCCCTGGTCGCCCTGGCAAGGCGGTGATGGTTGGCGCATGAACGATGACAGCTACACCGTGCTGGAGTTTGACATCGGCGGCGAACGGGTGGCGGTGAAGACCCACTACCGGGGCGAGCACTACCTGCTGGACTTGCCCGGTGGGAGTGTTGCCGGCGAAGCCCGGCTGAATCGGGATGGGATGCTGGTTGCCAGCCTGGACGGATTGCGGGTTCGGGCCAGGGTCGTGCGGCAGGACAAGGAATTGGTTGTCCTGCTCGACGGTGTGCGCCAGGCGCTGCTGATCCATGATCCGCTGGAAGCTGGGCTGGAGGACGAAGCCGGCCCGGGGAACCTGCG
>JAOTSW010000177.1 GCA_029864735.1 Chromatiales bacterium
CGCGATAGGCTCTAAAAATGCTCCCACCGCCAGGGCAGCTATCAGGTATGCCGTTTCTTTTTTCCAGTTCATATGTGCCTACCAGGGGTTTATGGCTGGAACGCTAGAAGAATGCTGGCAACATTGCAACATGTCCTTATCGGTCAACCGCCCTGCTTGCAGAGGAATATCCCATGCTATGCTCAGTGTTTGTCAGCGGTGGTCATACAAAGGCAGTGCATGGAAAGGGTAAAAAGCTGGTTCAGGCGGCAGGTTGAAAATCCCCAAGTAGTCAGCCTGTTGCTGATCGTCATCTTTATTGCGGCGGTATTCTATTTTGCCGGTAACAGCCTGGCGCCTGCGATTGCGGCGATTGTCATCGCCTACCTTTTGGACGGACTGGTTGAGCGTCTGCGCCGATTTGGTATTCCCAGGGGCTTGTCCATACACGCGGTGTACCTGGTGTTTATCGCCTCTTTGTTGCTGGGATTTTTTCGCTTGTTGCCGATGCTCATTCGGCAGTTATCCCAATTGGCCCAGCAAGTGCCATCCATCTTGGCCAAGGCGAAAGAATTGTTGATGGCATTGCCGGCGAGGTATCCCGCCACGGTAACCGAGGATACGGTCTCGCAGATCATGACGGGCCTGACGGCTGAATTTGGCAGGTTGGGTCAGACGCTGGTGTCGTATTCGTTCAGTTCTGTGTTGACCTTGTTTGCCGTAGTGGTTTACCTGATTCTGGTTCCACTCCTGGTCTATTTCATGATCAAGGACAAGGCAAGAATCATTGACTGGTTTGCCGGTTTCCTGCCCGAGGACAGGCAACTGACCAGCGCCGTGTGGATTGAGGTCAACAAGCAGATTGGCAATTACGTTCGCGGCAAGTTTATTGAAATCCTGGTGGTGGGGTCGGTTACCTTCGTGGTCTTTAAGATCCTTGGGCTTCAATATGCCTTGTTGCTGGGTGCGCTGACCGGACTGTCTGTCCTGATTCCCTACGTTGGTGCTGCGGCGATTACCTTGCCCGTAGCCCTGGTGGCATTTGCCCAGTGGGGTATCCAGGCTGATTTTTATGGGGTTGTGGTGGCGTATCTGATCATCCAGGCCCTGGATGGCAACCTGCTGGCCCCCTTGCTCTTTAGTGAGGCGGTGAACCTGCACCCGGTGGCGATTATCGTGGCCATCCTGTTCTTTGGCGGCGTATGGGGCCTGTGGGGCGTGTTTTTTGCGATTCCCCTGGCGACAGTGATCCAGGCGGTGTTGCAGGCATGGCCGAGGTCTGGCGCTGCCAATGGACCTCCGAATCCCCCTGGGGAGGCAAAACAGGCTGCGGGGTGAGTCCGCTCCGCTATTCCTGTACCTGCTGCAGCCACCACTGGAGAAATTCGTCGAAGGTGAAATAGCGGGAATCCTTCCTGGGTGTCTCGGAAAAGGTCAGGCGAAGGTCCGATGCGCTGGGAAATTGTCCCAGGCTGGCCAGGACCTGCCTGAAGCCTTCCATATCCACCATTTCTTGTTGTTTCGGTGTTGACTCGGCGAAGGTGGTTTTAAGTTGTCTTAAGGTTGTCTGGCTCGCATCGACGGTGGAGAGGCTGGCGCCATGGGCGCCCCACCATTGCAGAAACTCAGCCTGGTCGATAAGTCCGTTCCGGTCTGAATCAATGTCATCGAATGCCCGGGCCACCACGTCGGCGGCTCGCTGCAACCCTTGGGTCTTAAGCATGCAGTGGAATTCGTCACGATCGATCAATCCATTGCTGTCCTGATCAATGAGCTTGAAATACTCCAGTAAAGCTGACCGATCCATTGGGTTCCCCGTTTGCTATCGTTTGCTTCCTTTATTCTATCTGAAAGCGGGTGTCAGAATAAAAGGCTATGCCCATCTTGAAAATATCCAAGCTGCCCCAACAAACCCAACAAATGCCATATACACTCGGTAAAACCGAGTTGACCGCCCGATTACAATCCGCCGAGGAATTTCTATGTTTAAACGAATCGCTCTATTTTTGATCACCAACCTGGCTGTCATTACCGTCCTGGGTATTGTGCTCAACCTGCTTGGGGTTGACAGCATGCTTGCCGAAAATAACGTGGACATGAACATCCAGGCGATGCTGGTAATGTCGGCAGTGATCGGATTCGTGGGTGCGTTTATTTCTCTGGCCATGTCCAAGTGGTCGGCAAAACGGATGACGGGCGCCCAGGTTATCGAGACACCGCGTAATGAAATGGAAAGCTGGCTGTTGGCAACGGTGGCACGCATGGCTGACACCGCGCATATCGGGATGCCGGAAGTGGCTATCTTCGATTCGCCTCAGCCCAATGCCTTTGCCACGGGCATGAACAAGAACAAGGCGCTGGTCGCCGTTAGTACCGGCTTGCTACGTAATATGCGGCGAAATGAAGTGGAGGCAGTATTGGGCCACGAGGTGGCGCATGTGGCTAACGGCGACATGGTCACGTTGGCGCTGATACAGGGCGTGGTGAATACTTTTGTGATTTTCCTTTCCAGGGTGATCGGCCATGTTGTCGACCGGACTGTCTTCAAAACCGAAAGGGGCTATGGTCCCGGATACTACATAGTCTCGATCATTGCCCAGATCGCGCTGGGCATACTGGCCAGTATCATCGTGGCCTGGTTCTCCCGGCGCAGGGAATTCCGCGCTGACGAGGGTGGCGCCTATCTGTCGGGCAGGGAAAACATGATCGCGGCCCTGGAGCGCCTGGGTCAGCCTACCGCAGACACTCAGCTGCCCGACCAGCTCGAAGCGATGGGGATTTCCGGTGCGCAGCCCAGTGGGTTCAGACAGTTATTTATGTCCCATCCGCCCCTGTCTGTTCGGATTGAGGCCCTGAGGAAGGCAGGCTAGGGTCTGGCCAAAGATTACAAAGGAGAACCGTGTGAAATATCTGCATACCATGGTCCGGGTGAGTAACCTGGATGAGTCACTGGAATTCTACGTCAACAAGCTGGGCCTCAGGCAGCTACAGAGAAAGGATTATGAAAAGGGTCGGTTCTCGCTGGTTTTCCTGGCCGCACCGGGCGATGAAGATGCCCAATTGGAGCTGACCTACAACTGGGATCCTGAGGAATATTCCGGAGGGCGTAATTTTGGCCACCTGGCCTATCGGGTGGAGAATATCTATGAGACCTGCCAGTCATTGATGGATGCCGGCGTGGTGATCAATCGTCCGCCGCGGGATGGGCACATGGCATTCGTTCGATCACCAGATGGAATCTCTATTGAATTACTCCAGGCAGGCGGGGCCCTGGAGCCGGCAGAACCATGGGTCTCCATGGCAAACACCGGCCAGTGGTAGCGACGCGTCCTGGTGTGGGTCCATTGCCGATTCCGTATCCGGTGGTGTAACGTTTCAGTTGGAAGTTATTGGACGGGAATATGTGGGGATCATCAGGCAAACCAACTGAGTCGCTGTTCTACCATGGCATTGATGGGGATGTCTTCTCGCGATTGCGGGAAAGGCTTTCCGGATATGGGGTAGAGGTGGAGCATTCCCCTCACGGCCGATTGAGCGCATTTGGCGTAAGCGGCGAATACCAGTGGGAGGAAAGTGACGCAACCCTGGAGATTCGTATTTTTGACCGTCCATTCCTGGTTCCCCACCACTTGATTGCGTCCTATTTCCGTCAAGCGGTGGAAGAGGCCGGCGGTCGGTCAGCGTGATTTTGCCCGGTTCCCGGGTCAGGTTCTTTTAGATTTATGTTAAATGTCGGCCAATAGCGACATGTGTGGACGATAGACTGTGCGCAGTACTATTGAATCTTATTGATCGCAAGGACCCTTCGCATTGAAGGCAGAGTGCGGAAATATTGGGGGAACAAGGATGAATAGTTTCAGAAACCTTGGCAGGTTGGTATTTCCTGCCGTTTTAATGTCGCTGCTATTGGGCGGCTGTGGTGGATCTTCGAGTAGTCCGGAGGCTCTTCAGCCCCAGGATCCGGGTATGGGCCAGGTGGCCCTGCTGTTTACCGATCTTCCCAGCGAGGATTTTGACCAGATCCTGATTCGATTTGACGAGGTCAGCCTGTTGGGTGACGAGGGTCACCAGGTGATTTATCCCCAGTCGGCGGATGACGGTGTAATGGAAATTGACCTGTTGTCATTGCGCCAGGTCTCTGATGTGGCGTTTATTCGCGAAGTTCCGGCCGGCATGTATAGCAAGGTCCGCCTACACCTGACGGGTATCGACCTGGTGAAAATAAACGAGCTTACTCAGGAGGTCGTTACTGAGGAGGTCGTTCTGGTGGCCAATGGCAAACTGGATTTAAACCCCAGGGGTGAGTTCGAAGTTCGTGGCGGCCAGATGCTGTTCATTGAGCTGGACATCGATGCCAACCGTTCCTTCCAGGCTCACCAGAGTGGTAATGGCCGCTGGCATTTCCGCCCGGTGGTCTTTATGGACATTTTCGGCGACTATGACACCCGTCGCCTGATGCGGGTATTCGGCGAGGTTACCGCGGTCGACTCCGATGCTATGACCTTCGACCTGTGTCCCATCGGAATGATTTCCCAGATGGGTGCCGGCATGGGTATGCCTGCTGAACACAGCCAATGCATCACGGTGGACCCGGGTGAATCAGGCGTATTCGGCCCGGTTGATGGTACGGACCTTCGTTTTGAAGCTCTGGAAGTGACTGAACCCGCCCAGCAGCTCACCATGATTGGTTACTTCAGATCCACGATGGGTATGGAAGCCGATGCCATGAGTGAGTTCGATGCGGTGGTCATCGAATTGGGCGATCAGGCGGCCTTCGCAAGGCTGGGCGGCATGGCAGTGGGCGGTCCTGTGGACTACGACACCGAGCCTGGCACCCAGGTATTTGAGTGGGCCGTTCGTTCAGGCCAGAGTCTGCCTGAAGGAACCGTCGTTACCGCTCAGATCCAGTCCAAAACGCGGATATTTGACAGCGAAGGCAACGAATTTGTCGATGGAACGGCTATTCAGCAGGGCGTGACCGGTATGGTCGACGGGATCGACGATGCCGGATTGTTCAGGTCATCCCTGGTGGTGCTGGATGCGCTAAATGCCGGAGACGAGCAGCTGTCAGG
>JAOTSW010000178.1 GCA_029864735.1 Chromatiales bacterium
CTGGGCGTTTCGCGGCAGGTCGCCGGTCAGGCAAACAGGCGGTTCCAATCAAAGGCTGTCCCGGGATCGGTCTTGCGGCCCGGAGCAATGTCGGAATGGCCTACAATACTGTCAGCCCTTATTGAAGGATAGGCACTGAGCAGCGCCGCGACAAGCTGATTTAGCACTCGATACTGCGCTTCGGCATAGGGAAGCTCGTCGGTGCCTTCCAACTCGACACCAATTGAAAAATCATTACAGCACTCGCGCCCCTTGAAGCAGGACTGGCCCGCATGCCAGGCGCGCTTGTTTAGCGGAACATATTGCACTAGTTCACCGTCTCTGCGGATCAGCAAGTGGCTGGACACCTTCAAGTGACCAATCTCTGCGAAATAAGGGTGCGCGCCGGACTGGAGTGAATTGGTAAAAAACTGATCTATCCAGGGGCCGCCAAAATCTCCGGGAGGAAGACTAATGCCGTGGATCACCAGCAATTCAGGCGGTTCGTCCTTCGGACGTTCGTCCCAGTTCGGCGAACTCACCTGTCTTGCCTGGGCTACCAGACCTGTATCAATATCAATTTGCATGGAGCTATTGTCCTGATTTCCCGACTTCCGCGCAAAGCGGGCTTGAAGCCCGGGCCCACCCCCCGCAGAATTCCAGCATGAGCCGTCCCATACCCCCACTGCTTGACATGATTGCCGAACTGGTTGCCCTGCCCTCCATGAGTTCGGTGAGCCCACGGTTCGATACCGGGAACCGCCTGGTATGTGAACGGCTGGCACTTTGGCTGGAACCCCTGGGCTTCCAGGTGGAGTTACAGGCGGTGGGACATGACAGGGACAAGGTCAACCTGATCGCCCGGCGTGGCAACGGCAACGGTGGACTGGTTCTTTCAGGGCATACCGATACGGTGCCCTTTGATGCCTCCCGCTGGAACAGCGACCCCTTCGTGCTCACTGAGCGTGAGGGCCGCTTGTACGGGCTGGGTGCAACGGACATGAAGGCTTTCCTTGCAATGACGGTTGAAGCGGCCTACCAGAGTCGGGAGGCGCGATTTGAGGCGCCACTGGTCATTCTTGCCACCGCCGATGAGGAAAGCAGCATGCAAGGCGCACGCGCCCTGCTGGCCGCCCAGCGCCGCCTTGGTCGCTGGGCAGTAATCGGAGAACCCACCTGCGGGGTGCCAATCCGGGCCCACAAGGGCATCCTGATGGAGGCGATTCGACTGGTGGGCTCTCCCGGTCATAGCAGCGATCCCGCGGGAGGCCGAAATGCCCTGGATGGCATGGTCATGGTGATGCAGGAGTTGATGGCCTGGCGGGAGGAACTCGCCCACAGCCATCGACACGAAGACTTCCCGGTGCCCCACCCCACACTGAACCTGGGGCGGATCGAGGGCGGCGACAATCCCAATCGAATTTGCCCGGCCTGCGAATTACATATTGACCTGCGCACCACGCCGGGACTCGGGTTGGCTGAAGCAAGGCAGACCCTGCACCGCAGGCTGCGACAGGTCGCCACGAAGCTGGATCTCGAAATCAGTTTCCAGGCCCTGTTCGAAGGAATCGAAGCCATGGAGACTTCCCCCGAGAGCGCACTGGTGCGAGCCTGTGAGCGCCTCACCGGCAGGCAAGCCTCCGCGGTGGACTTCGGCACCGAGGGTCCATTCCTCAGCGCGCTGGGCATGGAGACCGTGATCATGGGGCCCGGGGACATCTCGGTAGCCCATCAACCGGACGAATTTATTGCACTGGCCAGCCTCAATCCGGGAATGAATCAATTGCAGGCCCTCATTCAACAATTTTGCATAGACCCCCAGAACCAGGGCACAAGCTAATGCGAGTAACCCGAATCTATTATCAGGATGGCCTGCACGATCTGCAGTCCCTGACCCTTTCAGGTCAATCGGGCCAGCACGTTGCCCGGGTATTGCGAATGCGCGCAGGCGAGAAACTGGTTCTGTTCGATGGCCTGGGCGGGGAGTACCTGGCCAGCATCGAAAGCGTCCAGGGCGACAAGGTGCAGCTGAGCGTGCTCGGCCACGAAGCCATTGAGCGGGAAGCGCCGGTGCCGGTGACCCTGATCCAGGGAGTATCCCGCGGGGAACGGATGGACTGGACCATTCAAAAAGCCACCGAACTGGGCGTGCACCGTATCGTGCCGGTTACCAGCCTGCGCAGCATGGTGAAGCTCAAGGCGGACCGGGCCCAGCGTCGTCGCGAACACTGGCAACAGGTGGCCATTAGCGCCTGCGAACAATGCGGCAGGAACCGGGTTCCGGAAATCGGCGCCCCGGCCTCACTGGAAGACGGGCTTGCCCAGGTAGAGGCATTCGCCCTGAAGCTGACACTTCGGGCCAATGCCGCGAAACGTCTTGCGCAACTCCCTGACTCTGCCCCGGAAGCGTGCATCGCCATTGGACCAGAAGGCGGATTCGATGATCGTGAGTATCAACTCCTTGAGCAGGCCGGCTTCCAGGGCCTGCGCCTGGGGCCAAGAATACTGCGCACCGAAACCGCCGGCCTGGCGGCCATGGCTGCGCTGTTAAGTCGCTGGGGAGATTTCTGAGAACCGGTGAATCCGGTTACAGGTAGTCCGCCTCTTCCTGGGCCTGGGCGATCATTTCCTCAAGCCGAGCCAGATCTGGGATCAGCGGTCTTTCGTTAAGCATGTTTACGCGGCAAATTACCGGCTTGTCCGAGCCAAAGACCATGCTCTCATCGGTAGACAGAACCTTGCCATTTACCTTCATTAACTGAGGGAAGCCCAGAGTGAGAATACCGTAGATCGCGGGCTTCAGGCGCTCAGTAACACCGTGAATGATGGCAATGCGGGCGCGCCCGAGCAGGTCAGGTACATCCTCTCCCATGGCGCCCTCGAAGGACACCAGGGGAATACTGCGCCCGGACCAGTTAACCCGCCCCAGGAACCAGTCGGGAGTGCCCTCAACCTGGATCGGCGCGTTATAACCCATGACCTCTGCCACACAGGTGCGCGGCACCAGCAAGCGCTGGCCATTTAGTGGCACGAGCAGCGAGTAAAGCTCCTCGGGTTGCGTGTCAGTAGACATTCGTTCGTCCCTGATTAACCAACTGCTCGATGGCATCCAGCAGTTGAGATTCCTGATAAGGCTTGCCCAGGTAGTCATCCACCCCGATCTCGATAGCCCGGGCACGATGCTTCTGGCCCACTCGCGAGGTAATCATAATGATGGGAATCTCAGCCAGGCGAGAATCCTTTCGTATGGTGCTGGCTAATTCGTAGCCGTCCATTCGCGGCATCTCAATATCCAGCAACATGATGTCGGGCCGATGCTCCTGTAACTGCTCCAGGGCATCCAGTCCGTCCTTGGCCGTCATCACCCGCATGCCATTGCGTTCCAGCAATCGCTGGGTAACCCGACGCACGGTGATGGAATCATCGACCACCATCACCAATGTCTGGTTGTCCTCTACCCTGGGTTCCGCAACGGTGGGTTCTGAGGCTGAACCCGCGTGAGAGCGCAACAATGACGGCGCATCAAGTATCAGTGCGACCCGTCCGTCGCCCAGGATGGTAGCGCCTGCCAGTCCCTCGATACTGGACAGCTGCGGACCAATGGACTTCACAACGATTTCCCTGCTGCCCAGCATTTGGTCAGCAATCAACGCCGCGCTGTGCTCGCCGGCGCGCACCAGGATCAGGGGGATGGTCGGCTCCTCCTCTGGTATCGCCGAAGCCTGCAAACCCAGGAACTGGGCAAGAAACTGCAGTCGATACATATGACCGCCAGACTCTGTAAACGCGTTCTCCGGATCCTCCAGCTTGCTCTCCAGCTCTTCCCTGTCGATCCGAACCACTCCTTCGACGGTTGGCAGGGGCACCGCAAACAACTCATCACTAACTGCAACAATCATCGCCTGGCTGATGGCCATTGAGAACGGCAGCCTGGTACTGATAACCGTTCCCTCGCCGGGAGAGGTTCGCAGCGAGACACTGCCACCGAGCTTGCGTACCTGGCTGGCGACCACGTCCATACCCACCCCGCGACCCGCAGATTGAGTCACGCTCTCGGCAGTGCTGAAGCCGGGTTCAAACACCAGCTGGATCGCCTGATCCATGGTCAGGATTTGCTCCGACCGCACAAGGCCTCTCTGTACCGCCCTGGCGCGTATCGCCTCCAGGTTCAGACCACGCCCGTCATCACCCACCTCAATAATGACCTGGGAGCCTTCCCGCTTCAGTGCCACCGTGAGCACGCCGGTCTCGGCCTTGCCCGCCCGGGTTCGTTCAGCCGGTGACTCGATTCCGTGAATGACGGCGTTGCGAAGCATGTGCTCCAGACACGGCAGCATTTTGTCCACCACCTGCCTGTCCAGTTCAGCCCCGGCACCCTCGACACGAATCTCTGCCCGATGACCGGATTCCTGGGCGATCTGTCTTACCACTCTCGAGAGGCGCGGGACATAGCGGGAGAAAGGCACCATCCGGGTACGCATCAGTCCATCTTGCAGGCCGCTTGCAGCGCGGCCCTGTTGCACCAGCAAACTGTCTGCATCCCGGACCAGGTCCTGGATCAATGTCTTGATACTTTCCACGTCACCGGAGGTTTCTGCGAGACCCCGGGAAAGCTGCTGGATCAGGGAATAGCGATCCATCTCCAGCGGGTCAAAGCTCCTGTCACCGGCAGCATCGTCCTGGTGCCGATGAATAATCTGGGCCTCGGTTTCCATCTCCAGCTTGCGTAACTGATCCTTCAGCCGGGTAACTGTCTGGGAGAGTTCCTGCACGTTGAAGTCGATGGATTTGACCTGCTGTTCCAGCCTGGACCTGAATATGCTGACTTCGCCGGCGTAGTTCAGCAGCTCATCCAGCAACTGCGTATCCACCCTGGCCGCTTCCAGCCGGTCCTGGACTGCCGGCTCCGCAAGCCTGGGCTCAACCTCGGACTCAACTTCAGCCTCAACTTCAGCCTCAACTTCAGCCTCAACTTCAGCCTCAACTTCAGCCTCAACTTCAGCCTCAACTTCAGCCTCAACTTCAGCCTCAACTTCAGCCTC
>JAOTSW010000179.1 GCA_029864735.1 Chromatiales bacterium
GGATTGACGGTGCCCTGGGCGTACTTGGCACTGAGCTAAACATGGATACCCTTGGGCTGAAAAAGACCGAGGTCCTCCCATCTAATTTCAGGTACAACTTCTAGCGCCTGCGGGGTTGCGCAAGACGAAACACGTCCTCGTGTTGGCGCGGATTGCAAAATGTCCCATCAAGGGCGCACAATGGCATTGACGATTCGTAACTCATGGAGGAGTCAAGAATGCGTCATTCTGACCTCAGACCGAATGTCAGTTACTTTATCCTTATGTGCCTGGTGGCCTGCATGCTGGTGCCACCCGCTGTCGGCGCCGTATTCATCAACGTAATGCGTATCGCGGGTCAATCCGCAGGCCAGTGGCCGGATATTTCCGCGGCGCTTTTTGGCATGGTGGCCTTTAGTGTTCCGGCATTTGCCATAATCGGCTTGGCGGGTTCGGGGTACATCTCAAAGGCGCATGATAATGATGATTCGATGCATCGATTCGCCCTGGTTAGCTGGGGACTGGTCGGCGGCACTTTCTTGCTGAACGTGGTCTTTGCCCAGGCGCTGGCCGAAGCGGAAGCGACCTTACAGGGACTCAATGCCGCGCTCACCGACCCCAGTGAAGTCTTTATGTACGCCTTCACTGAATTGTTCGTATTCGGCTGCGGGGCTGCAGTGGGAATGTTGTTTGCGGCCATGGCAGGCCATGGACACAGGGGGCATCACGCCCACTAGCAGGGCGATAGAGAAACCCGGGGGATTCCTTCGTGGTGTGTCTGTGTATCAACGGCAGGCAGGATGCCACCAGATAGTGATGCGCTGTGAGGGTTCCCGGGAAGCCCAAAAACCCATCTCCCGCCATAATTGAATTTCAAACCTGCACACCATTAGCGGGACTTGGATACCATGTGGTGCCCGGAGTGGGGGTTTCGCGAGACGAAGACCCGCCCAGGTCCCGTGCTTACCGTGTCGCGGAAGTTGGCAATCAGTCCATCATAATCCTGAGAGTCGAGTGCGGAGAGCCGGGGGCTTTCCTGACAACCGTCGTCAGAGCGGTTCGCTACCTTGCAAAAAGGAGCACGGGGTAAGGGAATTCCATGAGCGATGGGGAATCCGGCTGGCTTGAAACTGGCTCAGGTGATAAAACCATCATGGCTGCCGGCAGTTAGCGGCCGCAATTGCCGGTGATTTTCGAATAATCGGGAATAAACCACACTTTTTTTATTATTTCAGGAACTTTGAGTCCGGGGATTACTCACACCTTGGTAGACAGTGACGGAGAGAAAAATACAATGAAAGCGCTTCTAACCCCAATTCTTGCCTACTTCCTCCTGGCAGCCTCCCTGCCGGCGAGCGCCCAGGACGCCCCTGATGGTGAAGAACAGGCTCCCAAGACGATTGCTGAGCTGACGGCAGAAAGTGAGAAAATTGACGGACTGTTTACCCTCTTCAGGGATAAAAAAACGGGTCAACTCCAGATGCTGATCAAGAAAGATCAGCTGGACAAGGAATTCATTTACTTTGCCCAGGCCGCCAACGGCGTTGTGCAAAGCGGTTACTTTAAGGGTGCCTATCTGCTCAACGACGTGGTGTCGGTAAAGCGTTATTTCGACCGCATTGAGTTGGTTGCCGAGAACACGGCGTTTTATTTCGATCCGGATAACGCCGTTTCCCGGGCGGCTGATGCCAACAGAATTTCCTCCATCCTTGCGGTCCAGAAGATCGTGGCTGAAGACGAGGCCTCGGGCGATATGTTGATTGCCGCCGACGGTATCTTCATGTCTGAAAAGCTCCTTCAGCTCAAGGCTGCACCGCCTCCCGGAGCCGACCCCGCGACCACCTGGTCCATGGGAGCTATGAGTGCCGAAAAGACCAAGATTACCGGACTGCGGAGTTATCCCGGTAACACCGATATTGAAGTGGAATACGTGTTTGAAGATCCGACGGCCAGGGGAGATTTGCTCCAGGGTGCTGACGAAATTACCGATGTACGAAATATTGCTGTTCGAGTGATGCACAGTTTCATCAAGATGCCGGAGAATGATTACCAGCCCCGTTTCGATGATTACCGGATTGGCTATTTTGGTCAGAAAGTGACCGACCTGACATCCAACAGTGCTACGCCCTACCGGGATGTGATCAATCGCTGGAACCTGGTAAAGCAGGATCCGGCAGCCGAGGTGTCTGAGCCGGTTGAGCCCATCGTGTGGTGGATCGAGAACACTACGCCGGTTGAATGGCGGGAGTTGATCAAGTCCGCCGCTGAAAAGTGGAACCAGTCTTTCGAGAAGGCAGGGTTCCGCAATGCACTGGTGGTCAAAATCCAGCCTGATGATGCGGACTGGGATGCCGGTGACATTCGTTACAACGTGTTGCGCTGGACATCATCGCCCACCCCGCCATTTGGCGGTTACGGCCCCAGCTTCGCCAATCCCCGTACCGGGCAGTTGATTGGTGCGGACATCATGCTTGAATACTCATTTATCAATCGTCACCTGGTCAGGCAGAAGTTGTTGCAGACCAACGTGCCCGGGTCAGATCCTTCATTTTTCTGCTCCCTGGGGCATGGACTGAAGATGAGCAACATGCTTGGCTACACCCTGACCAAGGCAGCGGGGCTTGGTAGCGAAATGGAAGATCGAATCGTTCACGACGCCATGCATTACCTGATCCTGCATGAGTTGGGTCATACCCTTGGCTTGAATCACAATATGAAGGCAACCCAGATGGTCAGTCGTGACCAGGCCTCTGATCCTGAATATGTTGCAGAGCACGGCCTGGCCGGCTCGGTCATGGATTACCCGGCGGTTAATTTTGCTCCGGCTGGCAAACTCCAGACCAACTTCTATGCAGTCCGCCCCGGCCCCTACGATGACTGGGCTATAGAGTTTGGGTATTCCACGCCCCTGGCCGATCCAGTTGCCGAGACTGATCGCATGAATGCGCTGCTGGCTCGCTCCGTGGAGCCGGAACTGGCATTTGGCAATGACGCTGACGACATGCGTTCTCCAGGCAAGGGCATTGATCCAACAGTGAATATCTACGACATGAGCAGCGATGGCATTGGCTACGCGGAAGACAGAATTGCCTTGTTGCGCAGCACCCTCGATGGCCTGGAGAACAAGTATCGCGAGCCCGGAAGTTCCTTCCAGGAACTCAACGACGCCTTCCAGGTGGTGATGCTCGAATGGGCCCGGTCCGCTGCGGTGATTTCCCGGTACATCGGTGGCGTGTATATCGATCGAACTCCGGTGGGACAGACAGAGCAGACCCGTCCGTTTACTCCGGTTAGCCTGGATACTCAGCAGGCAGGTATGCGTGCCCTTGGACGGGACGTGTTTGCACCGGATGCATTCAGTATTTCTCCGGATCTGTTAAGCCATCTGCAGACTCAACGTCGCGGCTTTGAATTCTTTCCTATTACAGAGGACCCCAAGGTTCATGACCTTGTGCTGGGGATTCAGAAAGGTGTGCTTGATCACCTGCTTCACCCGGTGGTGTTGAAGCGCATTACTGACTCACGGTTGTATGGCAATGAGTATTCCCTCGCGCTGTTTATGGACGACCTGAGCGCGGCGATTTTTGATGCCGATATATCGGATAATGTGAATTCCTTCCGCCAGAACCTGCAGATGGATTACGTCATGCGTCTCACTGCGATGGTCAGGGAGGAGACCCGGGCGGGGTTCGATACGCCCTCCCAGTCCATGGCCCTTTACCAGTTGACGAATTTGCGCAGGGCCCTGGGCAAGCGCCGCGGCATGGATGCCGAGACCCGTGCGCACAACCAGAACCTGCTGTTGGTCATTGATCGTGCCCTGGAGACACTGGGCTGATTGATTATTGAGGTTTAGAAGAAGGGCGCCCGGGTGGCGCCCTTTTTTTGTGAAATTCATTGGCCAGATGTGTCTCCCATATGATCGCGGATGTGGCAGACTAGGCGCTTCCAATTACTCGTCATCTGTCTTGCCATTTTCCGGTGGAGACAGAATAGGGAGATGTCGTGAGAGTTGTTCGCCAGATTTGTTTACTGCTTCTGATAGTGCCTGTGCTCGCCTTTGGTGCGAACGCAGACGAGGTTGTCCCACCGGGGCTCAACGCCGAGACCATGAAAGGCCTGGAACTGCGCCCCCTGGGCCCGGCGTTTATGTCGGGTCGCATATCCGACATTGTCCTGCATCCCGATGATACGAATATCAAGTATGTCGGCGTCGGCAGCGGTGGTGTGTTCAAGACCGTGAACAGCGGAATCAGCTGGGAACCGATTTTTGATGGCGAGGGTTCTTATTCAATTGGCTGCATTACCCTTGACCCGAATCGGCCTGACACTGTTTGGGTAGGCACTGGCGAGAATGTCAGCGGACGTCATGTGGGATTTGGCGACGGTGTTTACCGCTCTCTGGATGGCGGCAAGTCCTGGACCAACATGGGGCTGAAGAAATCTGAACACATCGGCATGATTCGAATTGATCCCAGGGATTCGAACATCATCTTTGTTGCAGCCCAGGGGCCGCTGTGGTCCGGTGGTGGCGATCGCGGCCTGTTCAAGTCCGTGGACGGCGGCAAGACCTGGAACAAGGTGCTGGGCGCCGGCGAGTACACCGGGGTCAGCGAAGTTTTGATGGATCCGCGAAACCCTGATGTGATGTACGCCACGACATGGCAACGCTTGCGCACCGTGGCCTCGCTCATGGATGGCGGACCTGAAAGTGGTATCCACAAGTCTACCGACGGTGGTAACACCTGGCGTGAGCTCACCACCGGTTTGCCTGAGGAAGACATGGGTAAAGTTGGGCTGGCGATTTCTCCCCAGAAGCCGGATGTGGTGTATGCCACCATCGAATTGCCCGGCCGCGAGGGCGGGTTCTGGCGCTCGGAGGATTCAGGCGAGACCTGGGAGAAGCGCAACGAATACCTCTCCAGCGGCACAGGCCCCCATTACTACCAGGAGCTGTTCGCTCACCCGCATTTCTTTGATCGCGTATACCAGGCAGACGTGATGTTGCATTTCACCAGCGATGGCGGCAAGAACTTC
>JAOTSW010000180.1 GCA_029864735.1 Chromatiales bacterium
AGTCCACCCTTGATTTCAATCCGGATTCCGAAGTCGGGATGGGTAAACGCTTTCACCTGTTCATCGACAACCTGCTCCCGTTGGAACCGATACTCTAGCTTTCTGGACGTGGCAGGCGCCGACTGGAACACCCCGGAGCGCACTTGTTTCGGGAATCAGACCGGGAATCAGGCCGGGAAGACGCCGTGCAAAAAAGATTGACCTTGCTTGGGAATAGGAGCTAAATCGCGTCGAACTCGCGAGCGCCCCTTTATGAAACTGCGGGATCGTCGGGTTTGTTGATAAGAATTGATAACAATAATTTCACAAACTTCCAGGGAAATAGAAATGAGCAAATTAAACAGGATTCTTCCTTTATGTGTTTTGGCAGCGGCAGCATCTTCCGCGGTCCAGGCGAGTGATTTTAGTTATGACTACGTTGGCCTGGCCTATGTGTCAGCCGAGGTTGATGACGTCAACATCGACGGCAACGGTATGGCGCTGGAGGGTTCGTTCAGTGTTGCCGATAATTACCACGTAGTGGCGCACTATACAGATATCGGTTTTGACTACAATATTGATGGCAAGACCTTTGATCTTGGGCTCGGTTACAACCGAGCGATTAGCGAAGCTGTCGACGTGGTGGCCTCTGTTTCCTATGTTTCAGTTGAACTGAGCGAGCCCACTTTTGGCTCGGTGGATGACAATGGCTACGGTGTGTACCTGGGCCTCCGCGGCATGGTCGCCGACAAGGTGGAACTGCTGGGCGGGCTGAACTACGTCAATCTCAGTGACTCCGGTAACGACACGACGTATTCGCTGGGAGCCGGGTTTGACGTTACCGACCAGATCCAGATCGGCGCCGGTCTGAGCAACAACAGTGACGGCAATTCTTACAACATCGGCGTTCGCTTTTACTTCGGTAAATAAAAACCTCGATGGAATTTTTTCATCCATGAGTTTTCGTGGTTGATCTGCTAAGGAAAAGCCCCGCACTTGCGGGGCTTTTTTTGGACAAATATATCGGCTTTGAATCCGCTTGCTCATACCGGTCTTAGCCACTCCAGGATCTTCTCGGTCACTTCCGGTCGGCTAAGCAACTCCATGTGATTCATGCGGTAGCTGATCCACTGGCGCTCACTGTCGAATGCGATCGCCTTGTGTGCCTTGTCATGAGAGCCCAGCGCACTATTTACCGGAACCAGGCCATCACCAATCAAGCGGTCTGCCAGGGCGCCGCGTTTTTCAGTAGTGGTTGCCGCTATGCAGAAACACCTGACGTCGTCGGGTAAGGGAACTGCCTTGCGCTGGTCCCCGGTCAAATTGAATCGATCCGTGCCTTGCCAGTCTTCGTCCAGGATATTCCCGAAACGCAAATCGGTTATCCCGGCGCTGCGGATTTTCCCCAGGGCATTGAAAGGCCGGGTGTAGGGTGTGCTTCCCATCAGTGCATCCACCCAGTTGCCTACTTTCTCCAGCGGTGCGCCCTGGTGGGGCGTGCCCAGGAAGACGATGTTCTTGAGCAGGGACGGCCAGGCCATGCCCTGCTTTTCGGCGTTGTGAATTGCACTGCGGATAAGCAGGCCCCCCATGCTGTGGGCGACAACAGTCAGGTCTTCAATCGCCGCTGGCCAGTGAGCCAGAAGTTTCTCGAGTTGTTCGGCAAGTTCCCGGCCGTTTTGGGAAATATGCATTCCCGAGTTGTAGCGTAAATAGATGGGGGTATAGCCCAGCGCAGAGGCCAGGGCCTGTGGGTGTCCGGTAGTTGTTGTCGTCTCCGTCCCAGACCAGGCCAGGTCGCTCATGCAAAGACCGTGAATCATCAAGGCAATTTTGCCCGTCGCCCCGGGAAGCGATTGGATGGAATCCGGGTTCAGGGCCTGGCCCTGGTGACGCAGGCTCATGGGAATGGCAAACGGGTTGTTATTGGCCAAGAGCCGGTCACCCATTACGCCATTCAGGGCAGACAAAACCGCTTCTCGCCGGGGAGTCTCCGGTTTATCGCCCTCGAACAGGTCGAACAGCGGTTGCATTGCCCCCAGTGCTTTATCAACGCCCTTGCCCAGTATATGGGTCGCGAAACGGACGCTACTGTACACAATGCCGGTAATGCCCCGGGTTCTGCCTTCCTTGGCAGCGCCAGGCAGGCCGATGGTAGCCAGTACCGAGAGGTGGACACCTTCAGTGATGCCGGTGACCCCCTGGGTCGCCTGGGAGGCCAACTGGGCCAGTCCCCGCACATCCGAGGCGCGAAGGTGCCTGAGTGGGTTCTTTGATTCCTGGGTCGCTATGTCCGTGATCTCCATTTCCCTCGAAGCAAGGGACTGTCGTCGCGTCGGATGGGTCCGGTCTCATGGTACCCGATGCAGTCGGTAAACAACCCAAGGGTGAGAGAATTCTCACCTTTGCCAGTCATTGGTCCGTTTAATCCTATATCAAGTCCACCGGGTATCTCTTTAATTTCCGCGATTGCCTGGAGTTTTGAAAAAATCGATACAGCAGCGAGTACAGAGAGACGCAACAAGGTGTGTGCCTGGCACAGGCGCTGAAATATCCATTGTTGATCTAGGTCAAGGCAACTTGGCCCCACCATGGAAATAATATGTACCAAGAGCAGTTAGCTGCCATTTTTAGTTCCTGAATTGTCCGAGGTGTGGATCATGACCGAAACCAAGCGGCTGTGGGTGATACTTGCAGCTATTTTAACCGTGTCCTTCGGGATCCTGGGCTGGATGGGTGGAGAGATCTACCGGACCATGCCTCCAATGCCCCAATCCGTGGTCTCCGATAGCGGAATGACGTTGTATACCCTGGATGATCTGCAAAAGGGCCGACAGGTCTGGCAGACCACTGGCGGCCACCAGCAGGGTTCGATCTGGGGGCATGGCGCCTACGTGGCGCCTGACTGGACCGCTGACTGGCTGCACCGGGAATCCCTGGCCCTGCTGGATGTGTGGTCCCAGACCCAGTATCAGCTTCCTTATGCCGAGCTTGATGCCGAACTGCAGGCCGGTCTCCAGGTGCGATTACAGGCAGAGATGCGTCGTAATACCCATGATCCGGAAACCGGGGTCATCACCGTCTCCAACGAGCGGGCCATGGCGATACTGGCCACGGCGAGCCATTACGCGAAACTGTTCAGCGATGACAAGTCTCTGGAAGGTCTGCGTGAAGACTATGCAATCCGCAACAATCCCGTCGAGGATCCGCAGCATCGTCAGTACCTGGGAGCTTTCTTCTTCTGGACAGCCTGGGCGGCGACCACCAATCGCCCAGACAGTGATGTGACTTATACCTCCAACTGGCCTTCCGAGCCCCTGGTCGGTAACAAGCCAACCACGGCAGCATTCATGTGGACGATTATCTCGATCATGGTGCTGCTGGCAGGAATTGGCCTGTTGGTCTGGCACCATGCCCGTACCGCAGGCAGGGAAGCGCCTCCCACTCCTCCGAGCATCGACCCCCTGCATAACCTGCGGGCCACCCCGTCGATGAAGGCCACGACCAAGTACTTCCTGGTAGTGGTGGCGCTGTTCGCCGCCCAGGTGCTGCTGGGTGCGATCACCGCGCACTACGCGGTAGAGGGTCATGCGTTTTACGGTTACAACCTCTCGGAAATCCTGCCTTATGCGGTAACCCGCACCTGGCACACCCAGTTAGCGGTGTTCTGGATAGCCACCGCCTGGTTGGCGACCGGTTTGTATATTGCTCCGGCCATTTCCGGGCATGAGCCGAAATTCCAGCGTCTTGGCGTGAATTTCCTGTTTGTCTGTCTGCTTATCATCGTGGTCGGCTCCATGGCCGGCGAATGGATGGGCGTGATGCAGAAACTGGGTCTGGACATCAACTTCTGGTTCGGACACCAGGGCTACGAGTATGTGGACCTGGGTCGCTTCTGGCAGATATTCCTGTTCGTGGGCCTGATGTTATGGCTGCTGCTCATGGGTCGCGCCCTGGCGCCGGCTCTTAAGAAGAAGGATGAGAGTCGTCCCCTGGTCGTGATCCTGTTCCTGTCGGTCATTGCTATTGGACTGTTCTACGGCGCCGGCCTCATGTGGGGCAAACACACTCACCTGGCAATGGTCGAATACTGGCGCTGGTGGGTCGTGCATCTGTGGGTGGAAGGATTCTTCGAAGTTTTCGCCACCGCAGTGATTGCCTTCCTGTTCGCCCGTCTTGGACTGGTGCGGGTGCAAAGTGCGGTGACCGCGATCCTGTTCGCAACCGTGGTGTTCCTCACCGGTGGGGTGTTGGGTACCTTCCATCACCTGTATTTCACCGGTACGCCAACCGCGGTGCTGGCCCTTGGCGCCACCTTCTCCGCTCTTGAGATCGTGCCCCTGGCGTTGATCGGGTATGAAGCCTGGGAGAACTACAAGCTGTCCAAGGCGGCTCCCTGGGTACGCCAGTACAAGTGGCCCATCATGTTCTTCATCGCCGTGGCCTTCTGGAACCTGGTCGGCGCCGGATTGTTCGGTTTCCTGATCAATCCGCCCATCGCGCTGTATTACATGCAAGGTCTGAACACCACCGCGCTGCATGCTCATACCGCGATGTTCGGGGTGTACGGAATGCTCGGTATCGGCTTGATGCTGTTTTGCCTGCGGGGCCTGACCTACCGTCAGGAATGGAATGAGGGCCTGCTGAAGACCTCCTTCTGGACCTTGAATATCGGCCTGGGCGTGATGGCGCTGCTGAGTCTCTTGCCCCTGGGCTTGTACCAGGTATATGCAAGTGTTTCCAAGGGATTCTGGTTCGCCCGTTCTGCCGAGTTCATGCAAACGGACCTGGTGCAGACACTGGTCTGGATGCGAGTGCCGGGAGATGTGATCTTCAGCGTTGGCGCCCTGGGTATTGGCTGGTTTGCAATTCGGCTGTTCGTAGGCCCGCGCACCAAGCGCAGCATTGCGGTTCCTGAAGCCGATGCAGTGATTGAAACTGAGTAGGCTGAGATCCCAAGTTAATCCTGGTTGCCGCCACCGGGTAACCAATAACCCTGGAAGCGCCGCACT
>JAOTSW010000181.1 GCA_029864735.1 Chromatiales bacterium
AGGCAATAGTTCTGTATTTTTAACCATGAATCAGCCTGGCTGAACCCAGTGTATAAGAAAACCCGGCATGTGCCCCTTCCCGTGAAGCCCGGGACCGGTTCACTAGACTATCAAGGCGGCGACTATTCCGGCCTGCGTGCCACCAGCCGTGCGATGGCCGCCGAGCGGCCGTCGGGATCCAGGACTATTCCCTCGCTATACACCAACACGTCCAGGCCGGCAGCAGCGGTGCGTAGTTCACCCGGAGCCACCCGGTGCCGGGTCCCTCTTGGGCCCACCACATCGGCATCCGTCACCAGGTGGGATTCGACGATGAGGTAGCCGCCGGGCTTGAGCGCCCTGGATATCGGCTCCACCAATGCGGGGTGGGCGTAGCGAAACATGATGGCCAGGTCATAGGTATCGGCGACAAGAAAATCCGTGGCTACGGCCAGGTCCTGCTCCAGGTCCCGATTGATACCAGTAATCGACAATCCCTCAGCCCTGGCTTTTTCATCCAGCTGCTCAAGAGCCGTCTCGGAAATATCCACGGCATCGACCTTCCAGCCTTTTCTGGCCAGGTACAGGCTGTTGCGTCCGCTGCCGCAGGCGATGTCTATTGCCCTGCCGCCGGATTCGGGCAGGATCAGTCCAGGCAGGCGATCCACCAGCAGTTCACTGGGGTGCTGGCGTGTCACGTAGGCGCCTTCCTCGTATCGGGCATTCCATTTTTTACGGTCAGCCTCGCTCAACGACTTTCCTCCTGGCAAACGGCATCTGGCCCTGAAAAGGTAACCCTTTTACTCCGCCCTCGCCAATTGCCAGAGTCCCACTGCAGCCCACAGGGCAATAAATGGCAGGACTATCCAGTACTGCGTGGTATCGGTGGGGTTCCAGCCGGGAGCGCCCCGGGCCTTTGCAATCGCCGCCAGGCAAACCATCGGCCAATAGAGAGTTATGCCCAGCGCCGAACCCATTACCAACGACCCCCATCGGACACCCATCCCGTGGCCCAGCAGGCCTGCGCCAAGCAATGGTATGTAGACCACCAGGTCGGCAAATGCGAAGCCATACCAGAACGCGGCGCCGACCTGGGTAATTTGCGTCGCGGGCTCCTGGGTACCCATCCTCACGCCCAGCTCATAGTCGAAGGCGGGAATTGCCTGGGCATAGACCAGGTAAATCAGCAGCAACCAGCCGGGAACCTGGATCACCCAAAAACCGGCATGACGACCTGGCATGACTCACCCGCGGATTGCGCTCTTGCAAGAAGTCACTAATACCAAAGACCGGCGTCGCAAAAAATCCGGAGATGCCGTAGACAACAAAGAGGCTTTCTGATGTCCGGGAATGAATCAGGTTCGGCAGCGGGGCGCAACGGGATTATCTAGTGTTTGGGTATGCGCCCGGCACCCACGAGGCGAGCCTGGTAGTACGCATCCTGGATGCTGCTGATTTTCACGCTTTGACCGGTTTCCGGGGCGTGAATGAACTCGTCGTCACCCAGGTAAATACCCACATGGGAGATCTTCTGGTTCGATGCGAAAAACACCAGGTCACCCGGTCGGGCCGCGGCCACCGGAACCGGCTCGGCGCTGCGGTACTGGCCGCGGGAGGTACGCGGCACAGTGATCCCCGCCTTGTTGTAGCTGTATTGCACCAGGCCGCTGCAATCGAACCCCCGGGGCGTCGCGCCACCGTAAACATAGGGTGTGCCCATCATGGCCATTGCGGTCTGAACGATATGCTGACGGAGGGAGGCTTCCGGATTTCCTTCGCCCCAGCTGGACCAACCGGCATCAGCCTGAGCCGGAACACTCTGCCGGGCGCTGACCGGCGAGGTGGGCGGGGGCGGCGCCCAGGCACACCCGGCCAGCCCCAGCAGGGCCGCCACGCAGACGAGTTGTCTTGTCTGTGCTAGTAAAGTCATGACCGATCCAGGCGCTTTCATATGATTAGGTTAGAGGCAGTCGACGGGATCACGGTGTGGCCTGGGTCACATAACTCGTAAAAAATGGGGTCGGATACATTTATTGCCGGTATTGCCGCCTTGCGCGGGACATCCGGCACTCCCACGGACCACTGTTTGCCGCCCGGCCGCCGGATTTCCATGTCCACGCGTAGTGACAAGTGATAGGCCTTGGGCCATGATGACGGCTGTTCATGGAATGAATCTAACGGTAATCATGACTTTTATCGCCGAACTAAAGCGTCGTAATGTCATCCGGGTCGCCATCTTGTACCTGGTGTCCTCGTGGGTGCTGCTGCAACTCACCGACGTACTCTCATCCCTGCTATCGGTGCCTGCGTGGGCAGGCTCACTGGTGGTGATGCTGCTTACCCTGGGCTTCGTCCCTGCCCTGCTGTTCGCCTGGGTGTATGAGATGACACCCGAGGGACTCAAGCGTGAAAAGGATGTGGACCGATCCCGTTCCATCACCGGGCAGAGCGCCCACAAGATCAATACCCTGATCACCGTGCTGTTGGTGATTGCCATCGTGGGCCTGGTGACTGACCGGCTGATCCCCGAGCAAGGGACGGCCTCGCCTGCCGGAACCGAACAGGCTGGATCGGCCAGCGAGGCATCCAGCCAGCCGCTCACGCCCGATGATGCCCTGGCTTCGATTGCCGTCCTGCCCTTTGACGATTTGAGTCCCGACCAGGACCAGCGCTATTTCACCGACGGCATCTCCGAGGAGTTGCTCAATGTACTGGTGCGCGTCGACGGCCTGCGGGTCGCCTCCCGGACCTCGGCGTTCACCTTTCGCGGCAAGAACCTGGACATTCCCGAGATTGCTCGCGAGTTGGGTGTGGCCACTGTGCTGGAAGGCAGCGTGCGCAAGGATGGTAACCGGATACGCATCACCGCCCAGCTCATTGACGGCGCCACCGACCGACACTTGTGGTCCCAGAACTATGACCGGGACCTGGTGGACATCTTCAAGATCCAGGACGAAATTGCCAACGCCATCGTGGATTCGCTCAAGGACAAGCTGGGCATCCAGTCGGCAGAAAAAGTCGTCAACGTGGTTGCGGCCACTGACAACCTGGACGCCTATGAACTGTTCCTCAAGGCCCAGGCCATGTTCCAGGCACGGAAGAACCTTCCAACCAGTGTTGAGTTGTTTACCCGGGCCACCGAGCTGGATCCGGGCTTTGCCCGGGCCTGGGCGGGACTTGCCTCAACACTGGCGGTCTTTGATGACTGGGTGCCCGGTGATATTGATCACAAACCCCTGGCCAAAGCTGCAGCGGAACGGGCCCTGGAACTGGACCCGGACCTGTCCATGCCTTACGCGGTGTTGGGCAATATTGTCGGAGGCAAAGAGTCCATTTCGTTCATGTTGCACAACTACGATACCGCCATCAGCAATGACCCCAAGAACGCCACCGCCTGGTTATGGCGGGGCATACTTCACAATCAAACCGGCTTCGCCAATCGCGGTGTGAAGGACATGGAGCAGTGCCTGCGCGTGGACCCCGAGTACCTGAACTGTGCCCAGCACCTGGCGGCGACATATTTGCTGCTTGGGGAGACAGACAGGGCCGTGGCCTTGTACGAGGAGACCCTGGGAAGCAGTTTTCATTCCATGGATGAAGTATTCATCCCCGAATACCTGCGCCGCGGGCAAATCGCAACGGCCCTGTTGATTGCTGATTTAAGGTCGTGGTCAAGCTACGCCCCCGTTGGCGAAATGGTCAAGGCCCTGCAACATCCCGATGCGGACCACAGTGACGGTATACGACACTTTGAGCGCTGGTCGGAAGACACGGGCCACGGTATGGAATCGGTGCCATTTGTCTTGCTTGCATTAAAGCAATACGACCGTATGGCCTCCTTGGCTGACACCAACGACATCCGCTTTTTATTGTGGTACCCGGAGGCAGCGGAATATCGACAATCACCGGCTTTCAAGCAATTTGTTAGCAGCCTGGGGCTTCCCGATTACTGGCGTGAAACCGGCTATCCGCCCCAGTGCCGGGCAGTTGGCAAAGACGACTTCACCTGCGACTGATAAGCGATCACCAGTTCTTGAGCGGATAACCAACCGGATCGGCCGGCGGCCATGGGAAGCCTGATTCTGCCAGCCGGGCCTTGAAATTGGGCGTCACCGCCAGGTCGAAAGGCGCACCACAGAAGCACATCTGCGAACCGATAAGCAGCATGAAGGGTCCACCAGGACGACTATCGATACGCGCGGCCGCCGCGTTGGCGGCCTGGCGATTACCCACTACCGCAGCAGCCACCATGGACGACCAGTCGTCCACCCCGGGCCGGGCCAGGTACGCATCGGCAATTTGCCTTGCCCGCTCGGGAGTCCCCGCCCTGGCTTCCAACAACAACTTGTCGGGGAAAGGATAAATGCTGCCGTGGGCAGCGGGCATATAGGCCTCGGCGTCTTCTTTGTAGCGACCCGCCGCCAACAAACCCACCAGTCGCATATCACGCTCAAAGGGCACGTACAGATTCAGCACCTCGGCCTCGGCAATTAGCTCCAGCGCCTCTTCCGGCTTTCCGTCCCAGATCAGCGCCTGGGTCAGACCCATGTAGGACATTCCCGACAGGGGATCGCAGCGCAATTTATTCCGCTGCCAGGCGGCCATTTCAGCGGACCGGCCAAACTGGTCAGCAACCTGGCTTACCCAGTTTCCTTCCAGGCACTCGTCGCTTGCCAGGACCTGGTCCACCTTGGCGGCCAAACCACGCCAGTCATCAGAAAAAATAGTGCGCTCCACTTCCACCATGGCCCGCTCGGCACCGGGGCGCGCCGACTCCCAAGCCAGGGAATAGTCTTTCAGCAGGGTTTTCACTACCTCCCGGGCTTCTCCGGGATAGGCTTCGGCGCGGAAGCCGGCCACCAGTTCGAACAAGACGTGGCCGCTCAGGTCTGCACGCTTCAGATGCACACCGGTGAGCCCGGGCGCAACCTTCAATACCTGGTCGTAATACTTGTTGGCGTCGGCCAGCGCATCGGAGATGTGCTCCAGGTCCGAGTGAGCCAC
>JAOTSW010000052.1 GCA_029864735.1 Chromatiales bacterium
TTTCCGAAAGTCCGGTGAACTGGGTGCTCCAGGCGGAGCAACTGGGTACAGGTCATGCCGTGCAACAGGCAGCGCCACACATTCCAGCTGATCACAACGTGCTGGTGCTGTGTGCCGACGTTCCCCTGATCAAGACCGAGACCCTGGAGCAACTGCTGGCTGAACTGGATCGGCACCCCCTGTCCCTGCTAACCGTGGATATGAGTGATCCGACAGGCTATGGCCGTATTATTCGCAGCAGCGATGGCGCGGTACAGGCGATTGTTGAACACCGGGATGCCAGCGTAGAACAGCGTGCCGTGAAAGAGATCAACACCGGCCTGTTGGCTGCCCGGGCAGCCAAGCTGGCCGGCTGGCTGGATGGCCTCAGGGCGGATAACGACCAACAGGAATATTACCTGACCGACATCGTCGCCCTGGCGGTTGCCGGCGGCGATTCAGTGGCTGCTGTGACCTGCGGTAGCGAATCAGAGGTGCTTGGAATCAATGACAAGCTGCAACTTGCCCAGGCGGAAGCGGTCTATCGACGCCGCCAGGCGGAGGCCTTGATGCGTGCCGGGGTAACCCTGGCAGATCCGGCCCGGCTGGACGTGCGTGGCACGCTGGAATGTGGTCGCGACGTGTTCATCGATGTAAATGCCGTGTTTGAAGGCCGGGTTGTGCTGGGTGATCGGGTCCGTATCGGGCCCAATGCCTTCCTGAAGGATGTTGAGCTGGGCGATGAGACCGAGGTGCTTGCCAATTGTGTGATGGAACAGGTCCGTGCAGGCAAGGCCTGCAACCTGGGTCCGTTCGCCCGCCTGCGACCCGGTGCAGAACTTGCCGACCACGTGAAGGTGGGTAATTTCGTCGAATTGAAGAAGAGCCAGATTGGCAAGGGCAGCAAGGTGAATCACCTGACCTACGTGGGTGATTCCCTGGTGGGCGAAGGCGTGAACGTGGGTGCCGGAACCGTGACCTGCAATTATGATGGCGTGAACAAGTACCAGACAATTATCGGGGACGGTGCATTCATCGGCTCTGGTGTGATGCTGGTGGCACCGGTCGAGGTGGGTGCGGGCGCAGTCCTGGGGGCCGGTTCCGTCATCACCAAGCCGGCGCCTGAGAACAAGCTGACCGTGGCGCGAGCCCGCCAGGTGGTGGTTCCGGGATGGAACCGCCCTGAGAAAAAGCCAAAGAATTAACCAAACAGGAATAAACGGACATGTGTGGAATTGTTGGAGCGGTTGCCGAGCGCAACGTGGTACCCATTCTGCTGGAAGGCCTGCGTCGACTGGAATACCGGGGTTATGACTCTGCCGGTATCGCCCTGCTGGGTGATGACGGAAAACTGGTCCGCCAGCGCGCCCATGGCAAGGTCTACAAGCTGGAAGAGGCCCTGGAGGCCTCGCCCTGTACTGGTGGCACCGGCATCGCCCACACACGCTGGGCGACCCATGGGATTCCCAGCGAGCGCAACGCCCATCCCCATGTGGCACAGGGCGCGACACTGGCCCTGGTGCACAACGGCATCGTGGAAAATTACGAGGTGCTCAGGGAAGAACTCCGCGGCCTGGGTTACGAATTCACGTCCGAGACCGATACCGAGGTAGTGGCAAACCGGGTTCACTACCGTAGCAAGGACGCGCCGGATTTGCTGAGCGCGGTCCAGCGCACCGTGGCTGAACTTGAGGGGGCCTATGCCCTGGTCGTGATAGCCGAATCAGAGCCCGAAACCCTGGTGGTTGCCCGGCAAGGTGCGCCGGTGGTGTTGGGTGTGGGTCTGGGCGAAAACTTCGTCGCCTCGGATGTGTCCGCCCTGCTCCCGGTTACCCGTAAATTTATATTTCTCGAAGAAGGCGATGTCGCCCGCCTGACCCGTGAAAAGATTGAAATCTTCGATGTCCAGGGCAATCCCGTTGAGCGCCCCATCCGCGAGAGCGAGTTAAGTAACGACGCGGTAGAGCGTGGTCGTTTCCGTCACTACATGCTCAAGGAAATCTACGAGCAACCCATCGCCGTCGCCAACACCCTGAGTGAACGCATAAGCAAGAAGCGGGTGTTGCCGGAATCTTTCGGCGCTGCGGCCCCGGCGATATTCGAGAAAGTTGAGAACGTAGATATTATTGCCTGCGGCACGAGTTATCACGCCGCCATGGTGGCTCGTTACCTGATCGAAGAATTCTGCCGCATCCCCTGCCGGGTGGATATTGCCAGCGAATACCGTTATCGCAATCCGGTGGTGACGCCCAATACCTTGTTTATCACGATTTCCCAGTCGGGAGAAACCGCCGACACCCTGGCGGCCCTGCGCCTGGCCAGGGAAGGTGGATACCTTGCGACCATGGCGATATGCAACGTGCCGGAGAGTTCGCTGGTACGAGAGTCCGACCTGGTTATGATGACCCGGGCCGGCCCGGAAATTGGCGTGGCCTCCACCAAGGCGTTCACCACCCAGCTGGCTGCCCTGTCGATGCTGGCCGTCACCCTGGCCCGTTACCGCGGCGCCAGTGCCGAGACCGAGGCCGAGCAAGTGCGACAACTCCAGGCAATCCCGGCGTTGATAGAAAAGGCCCTGGAACTGGATGAGCCTATTCGCAAGTTGGCCGAGCGTTTTGCCGACAAGCACCATGCCCTGTTCCTGGGCCGCGGAATCCAGTTCCCCATCGCCCTGGAAGGTGCGTTGAAACTAAAGGAAATCTCTTACATCCATGCCGAGGCCTACCCTGCCGGTGAGCTGAAGCACGGGCCCCTGGCCCTGGTGGATGACGATATGCCGGTGATTACCGTGGCTCCCAACAATGAACTGCTGGAAAAGCTGAAATCCAATCTGCAGGAAGTCCGGGCCCGGGGCGGCGAGCTGTTTGTCTTCGCAGACCCCGCATCAGGCATGAAGAGCGAGCCTGGCGTGACGGTGATGGAAATGCCCGATCACATCGAACACCTGCAGGCGCCAATCTTGTACACCATCCCCTTGCAGTTGCTGTCCTATCATGTGGCCGTGCTCAAGGGCACCGACGTCGACCAGCCGCGTAACCTGGCCAAGTCGGTGACGGTGGAGTAGCTGGTCCAGGCAGGACTTTCGCCTTACAAATACACAATCCCAGGCGCAGGCCTGCGCGATGCTTTGCGGCACATGCTCAGGGCAATAGAGATATAGCCAATGTCGAAGTTCGAATTTTTGTCAGTCCTGGTCTCCGTCATGATCGGCCTGGGCCTGGCACACCTGTGCCAGAATGTCTTTCTGATGGCCTACCGCCGCAGGCTGAATTTTATCGACGTACCCCTGGCGGGGTTTACCTTCGTCGTTCTCATTCTGAACTGGTGGGTGTTCTACAACTGGCACACGCGTGTGACCTGGGCCTTCGAGAACTTTCTGGCGCTCGTCCTGTGGGCGATTTCATTCTATGGCCTGACCGTTTCGCTGTTTCCCCCGGACGCCAAAGGTGCGCAGCGCGCTGGCGATGAACATAGATGGTTTGGCGGCGCTCTTCTGATCGTGGTGGCCTTGGATATCATCCAGACATGGATGCGTGACCTGCTGTTTCAGCCTTGGTACTACCTGCCTTTCGTCCTGCACTATGCGGTGTGCGCCATCTTGCTGATTTTCACAAATAATGTCTGGCTAAAGCGCCTTGTGTCCTGGTGGCTTTTCCTCTCTATTGTCCTGTGGTCCCTGGTCGTCAGGCGTTACCTGCTGGGCTGAATACCCGCCCCATGCCTTGTCCCGCGAGTGAAGAATTGGGTCAAACCGCAATTAAGTTGATGCGAGCATTTTGCTTATAGAGGCGACGCCGGCAGTGCAGCAAATCTCTCCAACTCTATGAGCTGCCAGAGTCGGGGCCGAACGGAGCTTATCGGCACCCATCGGTACCAATTGCGGTCTGAGCGCTATTTCCTTACTCTTGAGAGCAACCGCGGCCGCAAAGAAGCCTGGCATTGTCATTATTCACGGAGTTGAATCGACGCAATGTATTCCGCGTGGGCGCCGCCTACGCGGTGGCTGCGTGGTTGCTGATCCAGGTGGCCGAGACCATCTTCCCGCTGTTTGGTTTTGATGATTCCCCGGCCCGTATCGTGGTGATCGTACTGGCCATTGGTTTTTTGCCTACCCTGGTCTTCGCCTGGGCTTTCGAGATGACCCCGGAGGGTTTGAAGAAAGAAAAGGACGTGGACCGCAGCCAGTCGATTACGCGTTATACCAGCGAGAAGCTGGACCGGACGATCCTGGTGGTGCTGGTGCTGGCCCTGGGTTACTTCGCCTTTGACAAATTCGTACTGAATGAGCAGCGGCAGGCCGCTCTGGAGCGGCAAGCGGATGAACGGCTGGCTTCGGCAACCGAGCAGGCACGCCAACTGGGGCGCACCGAGGCGCTGGCCGGTGTGAACCAGGGTGACAAGTCCATCGCCGTATTGCCGTTTGTAGACATGTCCAGTGACAAGGACCAGGAGTACATGTCCGACGGCATCGCCGAGGAACTCCTCAACCTGCTGGCGAAGATCCCCGAGTTACGGGTTATCTCCCGTTCATCCGCGTTCTCCTACAAAGGCAAGGACATCAGGCTGGCCCAGGTGGCCGAAGAATTGAACGTATCCCACATCCTGGAAGGTTCTGTGAGGAAGGCCGGCAATCGGATACGCATCACAGCCCAGTTGATCGAGGCTCAATCCGACAGCCACCTCTGGTCGGAGACCTACGACCGAACCCTGGACGACATCTTCGCCATCCAGGATGAAATCTCGGCAACAGTAGTGGAGCAGCTAAAGATCAAGCTCCTGGGTGAGACACTGCGTGTGCGCGAGACGAATCCCGAAGCGTATGCCCTGTACCTTCGGGCGCGCCACCTGCACAGCCAGGGCTCTCCCGAGGCTTACCAGCAAGCTAACGCCCTGTACAAACAGGCAGTGGCCGTCGACCCGGACTATGCCGCGGCATGGGCTGGCCTGGCCAACAACTACTTGACCCAGGCGAACAAGAGCCTGCTGCAGGCAGACGAGGCCTATACCCTGGCCCGTGCGGCCGCGGAAAAAGCGCTGGCCATCGACCCCGACTACGCCCTGGCATTCTCTCACCTTGGCTGGATTGCAATGGCCCATGATAACGATCCGGCCCTGGCGGCAAGCTTTTTTGAGCGGGCGATGAAGCTGGATCCGGGTAATCCCGACATCATAAGCAACGCCGCGTCATTGTTGTTCTTCCTTGGCCGATCCCAGGAGTCTATCGCGCTGAATGAATACGCGAATGCCCGTGATCCGGTGAACCCGGTGGGCTTTTCGAACACGGGCTACCTCTACATAGTTGTCGGCCGGCTGGAAGACTCGGTGGCAGCATATGAGGAGGCGCTGCGGCTAAGGCCCGATTATCTCGGGGCCCATTACAATATGGGCACGGCCTTGCTGTTAATGGGCAAGCCAGAGGCTGCACTGGCCGCCATGCAGAAAGAGCAGTACACCGTCTACCGCTTGCTGGGCGAGGCGGTTACCTACCACGCGCTGGGTGATTCTCGCGCCTCGGATGCGGCACTGGCGGAAGTGATTGAAAAGTACGAGGCCGAATGGGCATTCAACATCGCCTATGTGCTGGCTTACCGCAATGAGGCAGACAGGGCCTTCGAATGGCTGGAAAAGGCGGTGGAATATCGCGATACCGGTTTAGTGGAAGTCATGGCCAAGCCGGAGTTTGCCAACATCCATGACGATCCACGCTGGTTGCCGTTCCTGGAATCCGTTGGCAAGGCGCCGGCACAACTAGCCGCCATCGAGTTCAAGGTCTCGCTGCCCGAGTAGTGAACGCTATAGATAGCTAAGCCAGGGCCGATAGCTCAATACAACAGGGGAGCAAAATGGAAGCATTGGGCGTACTGGGATTCATATTCGGCCTGGCTGCATTTGTACGGGTGGAGAAACTCATCAGGACCCTGAAGGAAAAGAACATCCTGGAAGAGTCTTACAAGGAGCGGTAGCCAGGCTTCAAAACCGGGGTTACAGGCCAGGCGCGGTTCGTTTATCTAATTTGTGCTCTCCAGGTGCAGTACTGATACGTGGAGGGTAAAGTAGCCAACAGGTGGAGGCCCGCCTGAAACCCGTGCAAGAATATTTGGAGGACCTGTCAATGGACGCTGCCCACACGAAGAAAGCGGTCAAAATTCTCAATCAAATCATGGAATTGGAACTGGCGGGGGTCGTGCGGTACACCCATTACGCCTTGATGGTGTATGGCTATAACCGCATTCCCATCGTCAGCTGGATGAACAGCAACGCCACTGAGGGCCTGGCGCATGCCCACAGGGCCGGAGAAATGGTGACACTCCTGGGCGGCCATCCCTCGCTCAATATCGGCGCTCTTCTGGAGACCGAAAAGCATGACATCGGCGACATCCTTCGCGAGAGTCTGGAACACGAACAGACCGCGCTCGATGCCTACTACAAGTTGCTCAAGCTGGTCGAGGGCGGCGTGTCAGTATTGCTGGAAGAATACGCCAGGGAAATGATCGTGGCCGAGGAGCTGCATCTTGATGAGGTTAACAAGATGCTAAGGCGGCCCGGGGATGTGGAGGCATTCAAGCCCTGACAATAGGGGTAGACCCGCAATGAATTCGAAAAGCGGTGTGTGAGTCGAATTCCCTTAACCTTCTTTCCCCGGGGCCCCTGCCCCGGGAACACCGCTGCCAGCGAAAGAGAACTGATGATGGCATCAACCCAGGGCCTGCAAGCACAGAGCCTCCAGTGCCCGTACTGCGGGGAGCAGATCGAGGTGCTCATAGACTGCTCGGTAGACTCCCAGGAATACACGGAGGACTGCAGTGTTTGCTGCCGGCCTATTATCCTGTGCGTAGAAAGCGGTGACGCAGAGGTGCTGAGCCTGGAAGCGCGTACCGAAGACGAGTAAACCGGGCTTGCCGGCCCCAGTAGCAGCATGGAAAACGCCGCGCGGTAATCTGCCAGGCGCCTCCGGTACGACCAGGACAGCAGCGACACGGCTTTTGAGCTGTGTGCATGGATCACATCCGGAATCAGCTTGGCCATGCGCTCAGTCATTTCGAAAAACGCTTCCTGCTCCTCAATCGCCGGCGGCGTGAACTGCAGGAACAGCACCGCGCTATTACCGGTTCGCTTGGCGAGAGTGACGTAAAGATCCTCGCTGTTGAATACATGCGCACTGATGTCGATACGGGCCAGCGCCACCATATCCTCAAGGGTCTTTTCAGATTCTTGGCAACACCCTTGGGCGGCAATGCGGCAAGCAGGCGAAGATGCCTGCCTCGCCACCGGGCAATCTTCCGGGGAGGGGGTCGCATTTCGGCATAAACCGCTGGAGAGCCTTTACTTCGGTGTGCCCGGTGCGAAGGGTCGACCCATATAACGTCATGTCATTTTTTTGCCGAAACCATGCTGCAGAAATAAGCGGGCGTTTTAACCATTTTGATCTAAAAAACCCAAAATGAGCTAAATATCAGTAGCTTATGAATAAATGGCGGTGTCCACAGAATTAATCAATTGCTGCACTATTTAATAGGCCAATATTTGTGAAAATGCAGCATTTTTAGTCGCTGGCGCGAACTGCCGTGGGCCTGGGTCATCACCGAGTCTTGCCTGGGCCGGGCTAAAAGACCCGCGTCAGCGCGTATTTCTTCTGCCCCGACTTGTCCGTTTACTTGCTTTGAGGAGCCGGGCCAATCTTGCGGTGGGCATCCGGGCTGTCGCATCATCCGACGAGTGGCAACCACGATACGCACAATAGGAATACGTAGAATGAATGATTTGAAGAAGACCGGTCGCTCAGAAGTAAAGCGTATGAAAGAACGGGGAATCTACGACCGGGAGGCGGTAAACGCGATTCTGGACACGGCTTTTATGTGCCATGTCGCCTATACCATCGATGGTCATCCATACTGCACCCCTACCCTGTTCTGGCGTTCGGGCGATCATGTGTACTGGCATGGCTCCTCGGTCAGCCGGTTTTTGAAACAGGCCGTGGGTCATCCCGCCTGCCTGACCGTGACCCATGCAGACGGCTTTGTACTGGCACGGTCGGCCTTTAACCACTCCATGAACTACCGCTCGGTCATGCTGTTCGGCCAGGTCGAGGAGGTAACCGGCCCCGCCAAGCTTGAGCAGCTAAAGGTCATGGTGGACCACTTGTTCCCTGGAAGGTGGGATGAGCTTCGGCCGGTGACGGCAAAGGAAGTTAATGCCACCACCGTATTGCGGATGCCCATTGAGGAAGGCTCCGCCAAGGTTCGGGCTGGCGATCCTTCAGACAACAAGGCGGACTATGAGCTGCCGATCTGGGCGGGCGTGGTTCCCCTCAAGCAGGTTATGGAGCAGGCCATTCCGGATCCGGCGAATTTGCCCGGGGTGGCCATGCCTTCGCATATTCGCAACCTGGTATTGCCGGATGACCGCACCTAGAGCGGAGACAGTTTTCTGCATGCCATGTCATGCTGGAGTAAACTTGATTCCAGATACTCCTAACTACAGTAGAGATGTTCCATGCGCGCAAGATCCCTCGCCATACTTCTTTTGACCCTGGGTGCCACGGCTTGCGGTTCCCTGGCGGTCACGTCCGAGCATGACAAGAATGTCGATTTCTCGGCACTGGAGCATTTCAGCTGGTCCGGGCTTGGCTCGAATATTGATCCCCAGGCAACGGGCGCCAGCGCCAGCGCTGATGACGAAGTCCGTCGCACGATTACCGAGAATTTTGAAAAGCGCGGCTACCAGTTTGTCCGGCCGGAGGAGGCGGACTTCCTGCTCTCTTACCAGGTGGTTATTGAAAAGCGCCTTGATGAGCGGGTGATGAATACCGGGCCCGGTGCGGGCACCGCCTGGGGCAACCAGAATATTGATGAAGCGACGTATAACAAGAAAGCCAATACCACCTACATCATGGAGTACACGGAGGGTTCCTTGATCATCGAGGCGAGGGACGCCGGCACAAACAATTTGTTATGGCAGGGCGTTGCCGAAAGCGTAATGGACCAGGACCGTTCGGCCGAGAAGAAAGCAGCGATGATGCGCAGCGCGGTGGAAAAGATCGTCAAGCGCTTCCCTGCCAGGCACTAGCAGGGCCTAATTTGTTCGGGCTACTCGTCAGCTATCCAGTCGCAGCTGCACCAGGCCGCGCACGGTGTTCAACGAATCATCCTCTGATGTAAACACCGGCGGCTGCCGTCGAAGTTTCAATTCGACATCGTTATTGGCAGTTCTGTCCAGGTATTCGATGCTCTTGTCGATAGCGCTCTGGTAGGGGTTACTGCCGCCGAAAAACCCCGAAAAATACTGGTGAACGCCGCAAAAACTTTCGTCCAGCCGCTTGCGGACCTGTTGGTGATAGAAATCCCGGGTCTTTTTCACCAAGTCGTCGCCTGACGAGTAGGTGACCTTGGGTCTGCCATGCCCGTCCTTGCTGACCGCGATACCCGCCAGTACAAACTCCGGATACAGCCGGTCCCGACATTTTTCCAGGTAGCAGCGGTCGGCCATCTGTGCCATCAGGTCGGAAGTGCCCAGCATGAAGCCGGCCAGCCTGTCCTTGGGCTCTTTGAGCATGATGTGTTCCGGCGGCATTTCGTAACCGCTGTAATGCACCATGTTGGCGGCTACCTCAGAAGAATCGCCCAGACCGAGGGTGGGAAGGTAGCGGGCTAGAAAATCTGCTCCCCTGCTCACATGCTTTGCAGTGAGTTCGGCACCGTTGTCCACGCCGGTTTCGCTCTCCTGCCGAATGTAACCGGAATCGTGAAACAAGGCCGTTATCAGGGAAACGGTGAATCTTCGTGGGCCTATCTGGTCCCTCAGCGGGACCGATCGCTCGTAGCCGGCGATAAGCCTGGCGTTGGCAAGGGTCATATCCATGGTGTGCTGAATATCATGATAGACGGTATCGCAGCCCACATAGCCCGGGTACTCTCCGCTGAACAGTCTCTGGAAGTCCAGGAATGCCTTGCTGAGAGACTTGAAAGAGGCTTCGGGATAAAGATCCTTGTAGATTTCGTAGACGGCCTGACAGACCTCTGACGGCGAGCTGACTCTGACAGTATCGGTCACATCGTATTCATTTCGCCGACGCGCCAGGGTGCTATCCCAGCGCTGGGGGTTGTCATGTAGGTGGCTACTCATCGACTGAGTCTATGAAAAATGGTGAAAAGACACCATAAATACAGTGTGTTTTGTGATGTGGCTCACCTTTTTTCGATCGAAAAGGGCGATTTTCGGCCTGGCGGGCAGTTTTACAGCCAGCGGGGAACCAGAATCAGAGCCCAGGTGCTTGCGGCCAGCACCAGCGAAACAAACACCGCAGCGGAGGCAACGTCCTTGGCCCGACCAGAGAGTTCGTGGTGATCCGGACTTATACGGTCGACCACTACCTCAATGCCTGTGTTGAGCAGCTCGACGATCAGGATCTGCAATACGCTCGTCAGCAAAAGCACCCGCTCTATCCAGGTATTGCCCAGAAGCAGCGCCAGCGGTGATGCGACCAGCACCAGGACAAGTTCCTGTCGAAAGGCCTCCTCGTGCTTCCAGGCGGCGCTGAATCCTTTCCGTGAATTTGAGGTTGCTGCGATAAGCCGTTTCACGCCGCTGAGATTCTGCTGCTGCATAAGGCTTTCCCTGTTGACCGCTCAGACGCCGAAGGTGGCGATGACGGGCGCATGGTCCGAGGGGCGCTCCCAACTGCGGGGCTCAACATCTGTGGCGCAGGCGGTGCATGTCTCGGCCAGGGCCTTGCTCGCCAGAATCAGGTCAATTCGCAGGCCTGCGTTTCGCCGAAAGGCGCCCCGGCGGTAATCCCACCAGCTGTAGGACGCCTCCGGCTGGTCGAACAGGCGGAATGAGTCGCTCAGCCCGAGTCCCACCAGCCCCCGCAAGGCCTCGCGCTCTGCCGGGCTAACGTGGACCGAGCCTTCCCAGGCAGCCGGGTCATGAACATCCCGGTCCTCAGGAGCAATATTAAAGTCGCCTATCACGACCAGCTTCTTGTGGGTCCGTAGTTCGTCACCCAGCCATGCATGCAGCGCTTTGAGCCAGCCCATCTTGTATACGAACTTGTCGGAATCCAGGGCCTGGCCGTTGGGAACGTAAAGATTTATCACCCGGACTCCGCCCACGGTGGCCGCTACAACCCGCCGCTGGGGGTCATCGAGATTGGGCATATCGGTGATGATATCGGTTGCCGGTGTCTTGCTCAGCAGGGCCACGCCGTTATACGTTTTCTGGCCGTTGGCCACCACATGATATCCGATTTCCCGGAGCGCCTCGGCGGGGAATTCTTCGGTGACGAGCTTGATTTCCTGGAGGCCGATGATGTCAGGGCTCGCCCCTTCCAGCCATTCCAGCACCTGGGGCAGGCGGACACGAATCGAGTTAACGTTCCAGGTGGCGATCTGCAAAACAAGATTCCTTATATCTGGTGTTCAGGCTGCGGCAGGCTCGGGCTCAATGCCGGCATGCCGCAACAGGGGCTCAAGGCTCGGAGCGCGGCCTCGAAAGGCCACGAAGGCCTCCATTGCATCCACACTTCCGCCAACCGACAGGATACGTGAACGCATGCGATCTGCCACCTCCGGGTTGAAGATCCCCTGCTCTTCGAATGCCGAGAACGCGTCTGCAGCAAGCACCTCCGCCCACTTGTAGCTGTAGTACCCGGCGGCATAGCCACCGGCGAAAATGTGCGAAAAACTGTGCGAGAAACGATTAAAGTCCGGGACTGTTATAACAGAGACTTCGTCACGAATTTGCTGCAAGATCTCCAGCACCCGCCCTCCTCGTTCTGGGTCGAATTCGCTATGCAGGCGCATATCGAACAAGGCGAACTCCAGTTGACGAATCATCTGCATGGCGCCCAGGAACTGTCTGGATCCCTTGAGGCGCAGGAACAGGTCATGCGGCAGCGGCTCCCCGGTTTGGTAATGACTGGAAATTGACGGCAAGGACTCTTCCTGCCAGGCGAAATTTTCCATGAACTGGCTGGGAAGCTCCACCGCATCCCAGGGCACGCCGTGAATGCCCGCTACACCGGGAACATCCACGGTGGTGAGCAGGTGGTGAAGGGTGTGGCCAAACTCGTGAAACAGGGTCACGACTTCATCATGGGTCAACAAGGACGGATGAGATGCCGTGGGTGGTGAGAAATTACAGACCAGGTGGGCAACGGGTTGCTGGGGTGGTGACTTCATGCCATTGCGGTTGATGCAGTCGTCCATCCAGGCGCCCCCACGCTTTTTTTTGCGGGCATACAAATCCATGAATAGACCGCCGGCGGGTCGCCCCTGTTTATCCAGTACGTCCACATAACGTACATCTGGATGCCAGGTATCGACGGACTCTCGCTGGGAAAGACTGATTCCGTAGAGGCGTTCGGCAATATTAAACATGCCACCCAGGACTTTTTCTACCGGGAACCAGTTCTTGAGTGTCTCATCGGATATCCGGAATTTTTCAGTCTTAAGCTTTTCCCCGAAGTACATCAAATCCCAGGCGTTGAGCTTGCGCCCGGCTAGGGCTTCCAGTTCCGCCAGCTGGGACCGGGCAATGCCTCGGCTTCGCTTGGCCAGGTCTTCAAGGAATGACACGACCTCTGCCGTCGTGCCCGCCATCTTCGTGGCTAGTGAGAGGCTGGCGTAGTCCGGGAAGTCCAGTAGCTGGGCGATCTCGTTGCGAAGGCTGAGGGTTTCTTCAATGACCTGGCTGTTATCCCAGCGGCCCGCGCTGGGCCCCTGGTCCGACGCCCTGGTGGACCATGCGGTATAAAATTCGCGGCGCAGCGCTTCGTCGTCTGCATAGCACATCACAGCATGGTAGTTGGGGTAGTCCAGGGACAGTATCCAGCCATCCTTACCCTGCTCTTCCGCCGCTTCCCGGGCCCTGGTCCTGGCGGGTTCAGGGATGCCTTGCACCTGGGCTTCACGGGTCAGGTGGCGTTGAAAGGCGTTGGTGGCATCGAGAACGTTTTCCTCGAAGCGTGCAGCCAGGGCCGCCAGTTGTTGCTGGATTTTCTTGAACCGGGCTTTCCGCTCGGGATCAAGATGGACGCCGGCAAGCCTGAAATCTCTCAGGCTGTTATCCAGCAGCTTTCGTTGTGCCGGGTCCAGCTTATCTCTTTCGCGCTCATTGATTGTCACGAAAGCCTGGTAAAGGCGGCTGTTCTGCCCCAGTTCTGTGCTGTATGCGCTGAGATCAGCAAGGCAAGCGTTATAGGCCTCGCGTAATTCGGGCGAGTTGACCACGGAATTCAGGTGGCTGACCGGTGACCAGACTCTATCGAGATTTTCTTCCATCAACTCCAGTTCGACCACCAGGTTGTCCCAGGTAGGGATGTCCTTGCGGTCAAGCAAGGATTCCAGGGCTTCCCGGTTCCTTCGAAGGGTTTCGGCTACCGCGGGCTCCACATGTTCGGGGCGGATCGCAGAAAACCGTGGCAATGTCGTCATGTCGAGCAGCGGGTTGCCCTTGGATTCACTCATATTCGCTCTCATTCATCCGTAAAAACATTGAAAATATCCAGTGAGCTACTATAAACGCTTTATTCTTCCCATATGCAGTAGTTTCAGTCCTTTTCTATCCGGGCTTCTCGTATCAGTTTGCGTACCGAAGTATCGCAATTTGAAGGCTATGGCCGTGAAAACTGGCCTGGCAAAGCAAGGAAATGGCTTGCCACGTACAGAACGTCAAGAGTCTTTCATCAAGAGAGTGTAAACACTTGGAAAGCCGATGTCGTCAGTGGGTGCGGGCCACGCGGCTTGCGGTACACTTCCGTTTGCTTTCACACTCCCCCCAGGGAGGGCCAACTGGTAATGCCGGAGTAAACCATGACCGAGAACAACGAATACGATGTGATAGCCATTGGCGGCGGCAGTGGTGGTCTGGCCATGGTTCAGCGGGCTGCAGAGTATGGTAAACGCTGTGCGGTTATTGAGGCCGGCAGGCTGGGCGGCACCTGTGTAAATGTGGGTTGCGTGCCCAAGAAGGTCATGTGGTACGCCGCGCACCATGCCCACGCCCTGGAAGATGCCGCGGCCTATGGCTTTGATGTGAAGCTTAACGGACACAACTGGGAAGCCCTGCGCCGCGGCCGGGACGCCTATGTTGAACGCCTCAACGGGATTTATGCCGGCAATCTCGAGCGCAAGAATATCGATGTCTTCAGGGGCTGGGGCAGCATTGCCG
Organism: Chromatiales bacterium; assembly: GCA_029864735.1. Taxonomy (GTDB): domain Bacteria; phylum Pseudomonadota; class Gammaproteobacteria; order Steroidobacterales; family BM003; genus CAKZML01. The sequence continues at coordinate 14,149 of JAOTSW010000052.1, forward strand.
GCCCGGGCCGGATCAGCGTCAACGACACAGAGCTAAGTGCTGACTGCGTGGTATTGGCCACGGGAGGCCACCCGTTCGTACCAAATATTCCGGGGGCCGAGCTGGGTATGACTTCCGATGATTTTTTCAACACGCTGCACGCCAGGCCCGGACGGGTGGGCATCGTGGGCAGCGGGTACATTGCCACGGAGCTGGCGGGTGTGTTTCGTGCCCTGGGCAGCGAGGTTAAGATTTTCGTGCGATTTGATTCCGTACTGAGAAGTTTCGACCCGATGTTGCAGGAAAAACTCCTGGCCCAGATGAAGCAGGATGGAATTCAGGTGGTGAGCGGCGCCATTCCCTCCTCGCTTGAACGCAGCGCGGAGGGACTCACCCTGGTTACCCGGGATGGCCGTCGCCATTCAGACATGGATGAACTGGTGTGGGCCATTGGACGAGGCCCGAATGCGAGGGCACTGGGGCTGGCCGAGGCGGGCATTGATACCGATGACCGCGGATTTATCAAAACCGACAGGTATCAGGAAACCAGTCTTGCCGGCACCTTTGCGATTGGCGATATCACGGGCCGGGAAGCCCTGACTCCGGTGGCCATTGCCGCCGGCCGCCGATTGTCAGACCGCCTGTTCGGGGGAATGCCA